>JBIQMO010000492.1:0-1513 GCA_044463245.1 Gemmatimonas aurantiaca | reverse complement strand
CATGGGCCATGGCCCATGCGGCTCGAAATTAAAGACCTGACCCCGTCGTTACCGCTACGCTCCCACGGTAATCTGCTTCACCATACCGTGCGTCACGTGGGGCTTGCCGTCCTTGGCGTCGGGGACGAAGCAGAGGAGGGCGTATTCGCCGGGGGTGAGGTCAGGGGTGATGAAGCCGTAGCCGCCGGGGTGAATACCGGCGAGGCCGCCGAGGGGCTCGCCTGGGGGCGGGCCATCCATCTTCTCGACCCAGGTCGCTACCTCCTGCGCGGTCTTGCCAGGCGCGAGGCGGATGAGCACCAGCTCATGCTCCTGGGGGCCGTCGTTCTCGATCCTGATGACATGCTTGCCTGCGGTCAGTGGCTTGGATGTCTCGAAGCCGTAGTCGACCAGCTTGATCGTTACGTCGGGTACCGGGGTCGCGGAGGCCGAGGCGGTGTGCGCGGTAGACGGAACCACGGTGATCGGGCGCATCATCCCCTTGGCAACGTGCGGCTGACCGTCGGGTGAGGGGATGAAGCAGACGATCACGTAATTCCCCGGCTCGAGCAGCTGGGTGACTTCCGTGGTTCCACCGGGGCGTGGCGGGTTCGGTCCGCCCGATACGACCATCCACGAGGGTGGGGGACCCTGCTTCTGGATCGCGGCCTTGAAGTCGTCGAAGGTCTTGCCATCCTCGAGCTTCACGAGCGTGGCGTGGTGCAGCTCCTTCCCATCGGCGACGAGGCGGATGGTGGTGAGGCCCGCGGGAATCTCCGCCGGCGCGTCGAAGGAGTATTCCTTCGCGGTGAAGGTGACGACGTTGGCGGCCGGCGCTGCGGCCGCAGTCGCTGTCGCGGCGCTCTTCGAGCTGTCGCCGTTCATGGCGCTGTCGGTACCAGCTTCCTTGACCTTGCACGCGCCGACGGCGAATGCTGCGAGCAGCAGAGCGGCGCGCGGTGCGAGACGATGTGCCGACACGATTTTTCCTCTCCCGACGTAGCCGGGGATAGAGATGATACTGCGATGGAGGTGGCTAATATCGCGAATCGCGTAGGTCGGTCAAGACGGAACGAAGCCCTGGTCGGTTTCAGCAGCTCGGGCCAGTCTGCTCTTCGACCGATACTTCGCGTTCGCCGAGGCCGCTCACGAAGGCCGTCAGCATCACTGCGAGAGCAACGAGTAGTGCCGCACAGAGGATGACGAGGCCGAACAGAAGCGCGGGACGGTTGTGTAGGAGCGACTGCAGGTACCACCAGATTCCGCGCTCCGGTCGGAAGAGCGGAATATAGCGAAAAACATTCGCCCGATAGTGCTCGAGCGCATCGGCCACGAGCAGTCCTACTCCCAGGAGGAGCCCGGCGATCGCGATGCGTTCGAGGGTGCGGAGCGTCATCCCCGAACGATCATCGCGCATCCATGGCCGCGCCAGAGGGAAGTGCCGACGGGGTCAGGTCTCGATTTTTGAGTCGTGCGGGGAGGGGCCCGGACGGCCCCAAAAACGGGGCCTGGCCCCCGCGGCACTGCACCATCT
>JBIQMO010000491.1:0-1520 GCA_044463245.1 Gemmatimonas aurantiaca | reverse complement strand
CAGCCGATCACGACGAAGCCGATGTACCTCTACCTCGAGGACGGCGTCCCCACGCGCGCCACGGGCTTCTTCAACCACAACGCGCTCTACGAGGTCAACCTCCCGCAGGCCGGCGGGGTGGAGATCCTCAAGGGTCCGGGCACCGCGCTCTACGGGAGCGATGCGATCGCGGGCGTCGTGAACGTCCTCACCGAGCCGCCGCCCGCCACCCCGCAGGCGAAGTTCTCGCTCGAGGGCGGCACCTACGGCTACGAGCGGCTCCTCGCCACGGCCGGCAGGCCCTTCTCCGACGGCGGCATTCGCGCCGACCTCAACCTCACGCGCAGCCAGGGGTGGCGCGACGGATCCGACTACGATCGCCAGAGCGCTACGATCCGCTGGGATCGCGAGGGCGCGAGCGGCCCCACCGCGCACACCGTCTTCACCGGCACGCACGTGTACCAGCACGACGTCTACACGCTCGACCAGGCGGACTTCGACGCCGAGAGTCCGGTGAATCGCTCGCCGATCGCCTTCCGCAAGGTCGACGCGCTGCGCTTCTCCTCGGCGCTCGAGTGGGGTGCTGGCAACTCCACGATCAGTCTCACTCCGTACGCGCGCTACGACGTCCTGAAGCTCATCCCCTACTGGCAGCTCACATACGATCCGCAGATCTGGGACACGAAGAACTACTCGGCCGGCCTCCTCGCCAAGTACCGCCGCGACTTCGAGCCGCTCGACGCGCGCTTCATCGGCGGCGTTGACATGGACTACAGCCCGGGGAGCTTCACCGCCGATCAGATCATCACCTCCACGCAGGGCCCCGAACAGATCTGGGCGAGCTACCAGACCGGCGCGCGGCAGTACGACTACGACGTGACCTATCGCTCCGTCTCGCCGTACGTCCACGCGGAGATCAATCCGACAACGCGGCTCAAGGTGAACGGCGGCCTGCGCCTCGATCTCGCGGGCTACGTGTACGACACGAAGATCGCGCCCAACGAGGCGACCGACGAGCTGCATAGGGTACCGCCCAGTACCACGGTGAACTACACGCACCTGAGCCCCAAGCTCGGCGCCACCTTCGACATCAACACGGCGGCAAGTCTGTACGCGTCATACCGCCACGGTTTCCGCGCGCCGTCGCAGGGGCAGCTCTTCCAGCAGGGATCGGCCGACAACACGGTGGATCTGAAGCCGGTCACTGTGGACAGCTACGAGATAGGCGTGCGTGGGCAGGGGTGGGGAAAGCTGGTGTACCAGCTCTCGGCGTACGACATGACGATCCACGACGACATCATTACCTACGTCCGCCCCGACAACCAGCGGGTAGCCACCAACGCCGGGAAGACACGCCACAAGGGGATCGAGGCGAGCGTGGGTGCGCAGCTCGTGCCGCAGCTCCGGCTCGATGCCAGCTACTCGATCGCGCATCAGGAATACGTACGCTGGTCGCCAAGCTCCACGGTGAGCTACGACGGGAAGCTGATAGACGTCGCGCCGCGCGACCTCGCCAACGTGCTCCTCACCTGGTCGCCCGG
>JBIQMO010000490.1:0-1530 GCA_044463245.1 Gemmatimonas aurantiaca | reverse complement strand
GTGAAGGCCGGCTCCTGGTGGCCCGAGACCATCAAGAAGATCCTCCGCGCGCAGGAGATCGCCATGCGCTGCCGCGTCCCGATCATCTACCTCGTGGACTCGGCCGGAGTGAACCTCCCCTATCAGGGCGGCGTCTTCCCGGGCCAGTACGGCGCCGCGCGGATCTTCTACTACAACTCCATCATGCGGCGCTACCTGCGAATCCCGCAGTTCGCCGCGGTGATGGGGCCGTGCATCGCCGGTGGCGCCTACCTCCCCGCGCTCTCCGACGTGATCATCATGGTCGAAGGCACCTCGTTCATGGGACTCGGGGGCCCGAATCTCGTGAAGGGCGCCACCGGCCAGGTCATAGATGCCGAGACGCTCGGCGGCGCGGTCACGCATACCGAGATCTCCGGCGTTGCTCACTACCGTGCCAGAGACGACGCCGAGTGCATAGTCAAGCTGCGGGCCCTGGTACAGCGCACGAAGCGCGAGTGCGTGGTATCCAGGGTAGGCGAGAGCATTGCAACGAGCGGGAACGGCTCGAGCTCGTCGCCCTCTACGAATGAGCATCCAGCCGCCGCCGACCCCGCCGCATCCATGGGAGACCCTGAGTTGCTCTACGAGCTCCTCCCGACGGATCACCGCATGTCGTACGACATGCACGCGGTGCTACGCACGATTGTCGACGGCGGCGAGATCGACGAATTCCAGCAGAGCCTCGCGCGCGAGATGATCTGCGGCGATGCGGCCAT
Organism: Gemmatimonas aurantiaca; assembly: GCA_044463245.1. Lineage (GTDB taxonomy): Bacteria > Gemmatimonadota > Gemmatimonadetes > Gemmatimonadales > Gemmatimonadaceae > JADGGM01. The sequence goes on along the minus strand of JBIQMO010000490.1, from coordinate 793 downwards.
CGGCGGGATGCCGGTCGGGATCATCGCCAACCAGCGCGGACTCATAAAGGGGCGCGATGGCGAGAAGCCGCGCTTCGGCGGCATCATATACGCCGAGAGCGCGGAGAAGGTAGCGTACTTCATCGACCGCTGCGATCGCGAGCGCCTTCCGCTCCTCTTCGTGCAGGACGTCTCCGGCTTCATGGTGGGGCCCGAGGCGGAGCACGAAGGCATCATCCGCGCGGGCGCACGCTTCGTGGAGGCGATGGCCACGGCCACGGTGCCGAAGCTGGTCCTCACCGTGAACCACGCATCGGGCGCCGGCTATTACGCGATGGCGGGGCAGGGCTTCGACCCCGATTTCATCTTCAGCTGGCCCACGGGCCGGATGGGCGTGATGGAAGGTGAAGCCGCGATACAGGCGGTCCACGGCCCGGCCATCGAGCGCTCGCGTCAGAGCGGCACCCGACCGCCCGCCGAGGTCCGAGAATCGATCGAGGAGATGCGCGCCGACTACGAGCGGCAGCTCGACGCGCGCTACGCGGGCGCGCGCGGCTACATAGACGCCATCGTCTATCCCGAGGAAACGCGCGAGGTCCTCGCAATGGCACTCGCTACCGCCCTCAACAATCCGGGACCGCATCTGGGCCCGTTCGTACTTCCCCCGCATCTGGATGGAGCGCAATGAGCCGCGTCGTTCGTGTGGCGAGCGGGCAGGGCTTCTGGGGCGACTGGCTGGAGGCACCCCGCAGGCAGGTAGAGGGTGGACCGATCGACTACCTCATGCTGGACTACCTGGCGGAGGTCACGATGT
>JBIQMO010000489.1:0-1542 GCA_044463245.1 Gemmatimonas aurantiaca | reverse complement strand
CGTCATGGCCAAGGAGAAGTCTCGCAGCACCGACCAGGCAGGCACCGGCCCCGACCCGCGGCTCTCGCGCCACCTGATGCCGCTCAGGGAGGCGAAGCGCTATCGGCTCGCCAAGGGCGAGGCCGACATTCGCGGCTGGAGCGTGTACACGTCCTCCGGACAGGAAGTAGGGAGGGTGGGCGACCTCCTCGTGGATCCCTCGATGGGAGAGGTGGTCATGTTCGACGTCAACCGCGGCGACACCGGCGACCAGACGATCGCCCCGCTGCGCGCCGCGTGGATCGATCGTGAGACGAAGCGCGTGATCATCGACGCGGCGTACCTTGCTCCCGCCACGCCGCAGACCGACGTCTACACGACCACTACGACGATGCGGTCGCCGGTTCCACCATCGACACCGCCCACCGATGCTGAGCTCTCGCGTGAGCGCGTCCGCGACTCGCGAGATCTCACCCGCGACGAGCGCACCGTACGCTCCGACGAGATCGTTCTGGACCGCCACCTGGCCGACAGCGACGAGCCGCTCCCGCCGGAGAGCGAGCCGCTTCCACCGCGCGAGCCGCCGCGGGACACGCCACGGGTAGACCGCCGCGATTACGACGACTACCCTGACCGCCCCGCGTGAGCGTGGCCGGTGAACGCGACGAAGCGATAGTCGGTGGAGGGCGACTACGGCGGCGCCCGAAAAAGTGTGGCCTAGATCAAAGCTCCAATGTTGACTCCGCCCCATCCCGCCGATTACCGTGTCTCGTGGCGACTGGCAGGAGGTTGCGGGAGCTCCGGCGCGGTCGTCACCTCCAGAGCGCGCCGCGCTCCCCCGAATCATCAGCCAACCTTGCACCTCACTGGATGAATCACGCGAGATTCGACACGCCTTTGCGCGCCATGCCCGACGGCTGGGTGATCCCGAGACGAAGGGAGTCGACGGGTGCGCATGCATAGGACGCTGTCGCGCGTGGCGCTCATCGCCGCCCTCTCGCTCTTACCCTGCGGCGTGGCCGCGCAGGCCGACTCGTCGCAGAGCGCTTGGCAGCGTGGCGGCGAGTCCGAGTCGGAGCTCCCCCGCCCCTTCGAGGGCTTCAGCGAGTCCGCTCGCTCGCTTCGCGACTCCATCGTTGCCCTCGCCCGGGCGCAGGTAGGGAAGCGCTACGTTTACGGCGGCGAGTCCCCGTCGCGCGGCTTCGACTGCAGCGGGCTCGTTCAGTACGTGGCCGCCGCGCTGCACATTCGCCTCCCCCGAACCGCACGCCAGCAGGCGCACGTCGGCGACGCGATCCCGGCCGACACATCGCGCCTCCTCCCCGGCGACCTCCTCACCTTCGGCAACGGCAAGACGATCACGCACATCGGCATCTACGTCGGCGACGGCCGGATGATCCACGCCAGCACTACCGCCGGGAAAGTGATCGAGACGAAGCTCGTCCGCCCCCCGGCACGCGGAATCAAGCCGTGGAAGGGAGCGAGACGGCTGCTGGGAGAGGGGAAGCAGTGACGGGGTCAGGTCTTGAATTTCGAGGGGGCTGAGCAGTCGCTCAGCCCCCT
>JBIQMO010000488.1:0-1553 GCA_044463245.1 Gemmatimonas aurantiaca | reverse complement strand
TGGAAGCGGAGGTTGCCGCGATACTCGGCCTGAAGGAGCGCCACGCGCTCGCACTGCGCCGGAGCCCCGGGGAGCGCCGAGCCATCGCTGCAGGTGAGAACGTCCTCGCCCGAGGTCACGTCGCGGAAGTCGTAGCCGGGGAGCGTACCCGCACCGCCGAGCGAGAAGCGCCGCTCGAGCGGTAGCGGATCGCCCGCCAGCCATCCGCCCAGTACCAGGCGCAGGTTGAGCTGACTCTGCGGCGAGATTCGATTGTAACGGCGCGCGTCGAGGAAGCCGCGGGTGTACGAGATGGAATTGGGCGACGATGCATCGGGCGCCACGGGGCGGGCGAGTGGTGCGGTGGGGCCGAGCACCACGTCCGGACTCCACCCGTGCTCGACGTTCGCCACCACGAGCCAGCCCGTCCACGGATTGTCTACGTTGTTGCGCGTGTCGTACTGGATGGTCGCGTCGAGAAGCTCGAAGCGACCGGCGTCCATGATGGGATTCGCTCTCCAGTCCGCGGAGTTGCGGAAGAGCGTGAACGGGTCGCGCGCCATGCGCGGCTGCCAGCGCTCCTTCGCGTAACCCAGGGTGAGCGAGAGCGAGCTCCCGTCGCGCAGCGACAGGTAGCTGCGCCACCCTTTACGGTTGTAGTAGTCGCGGTAGTCTCTGCGCAGGAAGAACGATGCGAGGCCGATCTCGCTGTCGCGCAGCTGCCAGGGCTCGACCGCCTGCACGACGTCGAACGCGTCCACACCCACTGCAACGCCGCGGCCGTAGCCGAACTGCATCTCGGCGTTGGTCGTGTAGCCGAGGTTGTCCGCCTTCCACTCGAATCCGTCGGCGGAACGGTAGATCCCCAGCGCCTCCACGCGCAGCGGGCCCAGCGAGTTGTTGCTCCTGATGCTCGGACCGAAGAGTACCGGCATCCCTTCCACGCGATTGTAGGTGCCGCTCTTGAGCTTGATGCGGCTCACGCTCCGCTCGTGGCGCCGCTTCCAGCGGCGGAACCAGTTCGCCACGCTGCGGCTCTCGTCGTGCACGGCCACCACGCGATCGCCTTCCATGCGGTACATCATCACGGGGCGGTAGAGCTTGAGCGCGCCGCCAACCGAGGCGCTGTCGGCGCCGCGCACCTCGCCGCCGGTCACAACCAGCTCTCCGTCTATCCGCGCACCAGGAGCGAGAGTCACGTCGCCGTTGATCACCACCACCCGCCCGGTCACGTGGCCCGCCACGGTGAGCGTTGCCTCGAGCACCGAGAGGTCGCCCTCGATCGTCTGCGACGCGGGTATGGTGAGATCTCTCGTGGCTCGCAGCGCGGCCGGCAGGTTGTACAGGTAGGCGACCTCGGCGGCATCGTCGTACGAGAGCGTGTCTCCGCGCTGCGCGGTGTCTCCGCGCGCCGTGGTGTCGGTGCGCTGCGCGAGCGCCGTTGTCCCGCACAGCATGATGCCGCAGCAGGCGATGATGATCGTCCGCATCCATGGCTCCAGGTAGTACAGTGATGCCCCTATCCGCGTGGCGCGGCCCGGCGGGCAACGGTTCACGCGCTGCCCCAATCCACT
>JBIQMO010000487.1:0-1566 GCA_044463245.1 Gemmatimonas aurantiaca | reverse complement strand
GTGAGATTCTTGTATTCGGGCATCGTGGAGGTAGGCATGGGTACGTCCTGGGGTGATTTTCGAAGTGCGTCGCCTGCGGCTCACCCAAACTTATCGGGCGCATGATGAAGAGCAACGCCCGCGCGATGGATGTCGCGACGATCGTGAGCGATGCCTTTCGACGCTACAGGGAGAGCTTCATCGAGATCACGCGTCGCGCCCAGCGGCGCTTCGAGGAGCGTGACTGGCACGGCGGACGCGCGGACGCCGCCGCGCGTCTGGCGCTCTACCGCGACGAGGTCGACGCGGCGCTGCCACTCGTGCGCGATGCGCTTGGCGAGCTCGCTACCGACGTGTCCACCTGGCAGAGCGTGAAGTGGCTCTATGCCGCGCTCATCGCCGAGCGCGTCGACTGCGAGATCGCCGAGAGTTTCTACAACTCGATAGCCCGCAGAATCTTCTCGACCGTCGGGGTGAACGAGCTGGTGGAGTACGTATTCCCCGATGCCGATCCAGGGAGGTGGCCGGGAGAGGAGTCCGACTTCCGGCGCATCGAGTCGCACGACGATCTCTCCGACATGATTCGCCTCCTGCTGGAGGATCTCGACCTACGCCCGCCGTGGCGCGACGCCGAGGGCGATGCGGAGCAGGTGGCCGGGCGGATTGCGGCCGAGCTCACGAGCCGTGGAGTGGACCCCGGAGCGATCGTGCTGGAGGTGATAGATGCCCCGTTCTACAGGAACAAGGGCGCATACATCGTGGGGCGCATCCCGCTGGACGCGGAGCCACTTCCCGTGGTGCTGGCGCTGATGCACGATGAAGGCGGCATCTACGTCGATGCGCTGCTCCTCACCGCCGACGAAGTGAGCATCGTCTTCGGGTTCAGCTGGTCGTACTTCCTGACGGACATAAGCTGCCCGTGCGAGGTGGTGGAATTTCTGAGGAGCATCATGCCGCTCAAGCGGGTGGACGAGCTGTACAACTCGATCGGCTTCAACAAGCACGGAAAGACGCAGCTGTACAGGAGCGTGGTGGAGCATCTGCACGCTCCGGGAGCGAGGTTCGAGCTGACGCCTGGCGACGAGGGACTGGTGATGAGCGTCTTCACCCTTCCTTCGCTGAACGTCGTCTTCAAGGTGATCAAGGATTCCTTCGGCTTCCCGAAGCGCACCACCCGGCGCGACGTGATGGAGCGCTACCGCCTGGTCTTCCTGCGCGACCGCGTGGGACGACTGGCCGATGCGCAGGAGTTCGAGCACCTCGAGTTCCCGCGCGGCTGCTTCCCCGAAGTCTTGCTCGATCATCTCGTGCACGAAGCAGGCTCCACGGTCCAGGTGGTAGGTGATGCCGTGGTCATCCACCACCTCTATACCGAGCGCAGAGTCACGCCGCTCAATCTCTTTCTGCGCGAGTCGTCGTTCGAGGAGGCGCGCGACGCGATCCTCGACTATGGTCAGGCGATCAAGGATCTCGCCGCCGCCAACATCTTCACCGGCGACATGCTCACCAAGAACTTCGGTGTCAGTCGCCATGGCCGTGTGATCTTCTACGACTACGACGAGCTGGTTCTCCTCACCGACTGCGTCT
>JBIQMO010000486.1:0-1595 GCA_044463245.1 Gemmatimonas aurantiaca | reverse complement strand
CGTTCGAGGACGAGTTCGACATCGCGATCGATGACGAGGCGGCCGACCGCGTGCGGACGCTGGGAGACGCCGTCACCGTGATCCAGGAGCAGAAGCAGTAGCTCCTCCGGTGGACTCCATATCGCCACGCGACGAGCGCACCCTGGCGCTGCAGCGCAGGGTGTCCTTTCTCTTCTTTCCAATCGTCGCACCCACCGCGCTCTTCTGGGCGCGCGTGATCAAGCGACTCTCGGTGCGCGATGCCGATGCCGTCCGGGCACGCTTCAGGGAGCTGGTAGAAGCGGAGCCCGGGCCGATTCTCATCTGCTCCAATCATCTGACGCTCCTCGACACGATCATCATCGTGTGGGCGCTCGCGCCGCTGCACCACTACCTGGGCCACTACTCGCACTTCCCCTGGAGCGTGCCCGAGAGGGCCAACTTCTCGCGCACCTGGTTCTGGAGGGTGACGTCCTTTCTGGGGAAGTGCGTGTACGTCACGCGTGGCGGCCCGCGCGACGAGGTGAAGCGCACGCTGGGCAAGATCGCCTACCTGCTCCGGTCGGGCGAGCTGGTGTCCATCTTCCCCGAGGGAGGGCGCAGCCGCACCGCGCGAGTGGACACCGAGAACTTCACGTACGGAGTGGGCCAGATCGTGCAGGCGGTGCCCGAGACGCGAGTGCTCTGCGTGTATCTGCGCGGCAGGATGCAGGAGGGATACACCGACTATCCGCACACCGGCGACGAGTACATCGTGGATCTCGAGATGCTGCGTCCCGTCACTACCAGCTCGGGGCTGCGCGGCGCCCGCGACCTGGCCACACAGATCATCCGGAAGCTCGCCGAGATGGAGGCGCGGTACTTTGATCGGGAACGACCTGGTAGACCTGCGCGCGCGTGAGGCGGCGGGAAAGTCGGGCGATGCGCGCTTCGTGAAGCGGGTTTTCACGGCGCGTGAAGCGGCGCTCATTGCGGGCTCGGCGAGCCCCGACACCGCGCTCTGGATGCTCTGGGCGGCTAAGGAAGCGGCGTACAAGGTGGCGAGGAAGCTCGCGCCGGACGTGATCTTCGCGCACTCGCGCTACGAGGTGATCCCCGAAGAAGGCGCGCTCGATCCGGGGGGTGCCGGGAAGTCGGTGCTGAGGTCCGGCCTCGTGCGTTTGAGCGGGCTCGCGGGGCTCGATGGCGCGTGCTTCCCGGTGGAGTGGAGGTTGTCGCCCACCTTCGTGCACTGCATCGCGATGAGCGCTGGAGGCGACTTTCACTCGCTCAGGATAGCGATCTCCGCGCGCGAAGACATCGATAGCGGCACGGCTGTCTACGAGCCGACGGAACGCGAGCGCGCCTCGCTCGCGGGGCGCGAGCGCCCGGCCGAGTCGCTGGCGGTGCGAAGGCTGGCTCGCGCGCTCGCGGAGGAAGCGGGCCTCGGTGAGGTCGAGATCGTGCGCGAGCGGCATGGCGCGTCGTTCGGCCCGCCACGTCTCTTCACACGCGGCGGTGCCGCCCCCCTCGACGGTTGGGACATCACGCTCTCGCACGATGGAGAGCTCGTGGCCGTGGTGCTCGCGACGGGGTCAGGTCTTTGATTTCGAGCGGCCCGGGCAATTGCCCGGGCC
>JBIQMO010000485.1:0-1597 GCA_044463245.1 Gemmatimonas aurantiaca | reverse complement strand
ATGAGCAGCATCCGGTCGCGTCTCACCGTCGCCTACGCGGGCGCGATGGTCGGTACGGTGGTGGCCTTCGCGATCGCGCTCTGGGCCGCGCGCCGTGCCAGCTCGTACGAGGAGCTGAATCGCCACGTCTACGCCGAGGCGAACCTCGCCCGCAACATCATCCGCCAGGCGGAAGAGGAGGGGCAGCCGGTCACCGTCACTCACGACTCGATCGTGGGGCCCACCATCACCAATTCGATCCGGACGCTCCTCGAGGGGATCCCGGATTACATGCTGGTGCTCGACCAGAGCGGGCGCATGTTGTACGGCTCCTTCGCCGTGCGGCAACTGGACGAAGATGATCGCGCGGCACTGCAGACCGCGGCGATCGTGGCGCCGACGAGCGGCACCGGACAGCTCTACGAGCTCCCTCACGACAGGCTCCTGCTGGTGGCGGTGAGCACCGGCGACTCGCAGTCGAAGGTCTCGCGCGTGGTGGCCGCGTCCTCCATCCGCTCCACGGAGGTCGCGATTCGCGAGCTCCTCGGCACTATGCTGGTGGTGGCACCGCTGCTCGTCATCGCGTCGGTAGGACTCGCGTACGTGATCGCGGGGCACGCCCTTCGTCCGGTGGACCGGATCATCGATGAGGTCCGGGCGATAAGCGACGGGCGCAGCCTGCATCGCCGACTCCCGCTCGAGGAGTCGAACGACGAGATCGCGCGCCTCGTGGTCACCCTGAACGAGATGATCGAGCGCCTCGAGAAATCCTTCGGCGCGCTCCGGCGCTTCACCGCCGACGCGAGCCACGAGCTCAAGACGCCGCTCGCCGTACTGCGAGCCGATGTGGAGCGCGCGATGAGCGCGAACGTGTCGCGCGGCGACCGGCTGGTGGCTCTGGAGGAGGCGCTTCAGGAGACCACGCGAATGGCGGATCTCGTGGACAGTCTGCTCACGCTCGCGCGGGCGGACGAGGGACGCTTCGACCTGCACAGGGAGGCGGTGGATCTCGAGCCGCTGGTGCGCGACGTGTTCGAGACCGCGTCCATACTCGGCGAGGCAGCCGGGATCACGGTCGTGATGCCGGAGATCTCTCCCGTGACGGTGCTGGGTGACGCCACGCGTCTGCGGCAGCTCTTCCTCAATCTCACCACCAACGCCATCAAGTACACGCCTCGCGGCGGAAGCGTGGACCTCTCGCTCACGTCTCACGACCACACCGCGTCGTTTTCGGTGCGCGACTCAGGGCTCGGCATCTCGGCTGCCGACCTGCCGCACGTCTTCGAGCGCTTCTACCGCGCCGACCGCGCCCGATCGAGATCGGCGGAGCGGGGCGGCTTTGGCCTGGGTCTCGCGATAAGCCAGTGGATAGCCGAGGCGCACGGGGGAAACATATCGGTACGGTCTCGACTGGGGCGGGGGAGCACCTTCACCGTGACGCTCCCCGTGGCCGATGGGGAGCCGGAAAGGGTGCGGACGAACGATATGAAGGAAAAGTAACAGCGTCTTCACCATTTCTTAATGTTCGGTCCATTCCACTGCTAGTTGCCTCATGTAGTTTCAGCATAGTTATGCAAGTGCACTATTGGCACGGACTTCAACAGGGCCGAGTGACTCA
>JBIQMO010000484.1:0-1613 GCA_044463245.1 Gemmatimonas aurantiaca | reverse complement strand
AGCGGTCGCTCATGCGGCTCGAAATTCAAGACCTGACCCCGTCTTCGCTGCTTTCTGCTTTCCCAAAACATCACACATCGTCCCAAAACCGAACACCCATACTGGCTCCGGATAACATAAGGTGTTATGCTGCCGGGACTTATATAGTGTGTCGAAGGGTACGGCGATTGCCAGTTACGCACGGGAATCGCAGCGCGGGCACGGGCCGTAGTAGGTCGTAGCACCGCGCAGGTACGCCCGAACGCCCCACACGCCGACCATGACCGTAGAACCACGCCCCACCATTCTCATCGCCGACGACCAGCTCGACGTCCTCGAGGCGCTCCGCCTCATGCTCAAGGCGGAGGGATTTCAGATCGAGACCGCGCGGTCGGTGGCCGCCATCCTCGCGATGGTCGAGACGCGCGAGCTCGACGCGGTCATAATGGACCTCAACTATACGCGCGACACCACCTCGGGGCGTGAGGGGCTGGACCTCATCCCGAAGATCGCGGCGCTCGAGCCCAACCTGCCGCTCATCGTCATGACGGCGTGGGGGAGCGTGGATGGGGCGGTGGAAGCGATTCGCAATGGCGCCTGGGACTTCATCGAGAAGCCCTGGGACAACACTCGGCTCATGACCACGCTGCGCACTCAGCTCGAGCTGGGGCGCGCGGTACGCCGCGCGCAGCGGCTGGAGGGCGAGAACAGCCTCCTCCGGAAGAGCGGGCTCCCGGAGATCATTGCCGAGTCGCCGCGGATGCGACCAATTCTCCAACTGATGGAACGAGTCGGCCCGTCGGACGCGCACGTTCTCATCACAGGCGAGCACGGCACGGGAAAGGAGCTCGTGGCGCGCTGGCTGCACGCGGTGTCGCCGCGCTCCTCTCAGGCGTTCGTGGCCGTCAACATGGGCGGCCTCTCCGAGGGTGTCTTCGAGAGCGAGCTGTTCGGCCATGTGCGCGGCGCCTTCACGGATGCGAAGACTGATCGCGTGGGCCGCTTCGAGCTCGCCGACCGCGGCACCCTCTTTCTCGATGAGATCGCGAACATCCCGCATTCGATGCAGGCGAAGCTCCTGCGCGTGCTGCAGTCGGGCGAGGTGGAGCGCGTCGGTTCGTCGCGCCCGCGCGCGGTGAACACGCGGATCCTCTCGGCCACCAACGCCGATCTGCACACCGAGGTCGCCGAGGGGAGGTTCCGCGAGGATCTTCTCTTCCGCCTCAACACCATCGAGATATGTCTCCCGCCGCTGCGCGACCGGCGGGAGGACATCCCGCTCCTCGCGACGCACTTCCTGAAGCGGCACTCGCAGCGCTACGGAAAGCAGATCGGCGGCTTCGACAGCGCGGGGATGCAGGCGTTGCTCGACCACATCTGGCCGGGCAACATCCGGGAGCTCGACCACGCCGTCGAGCGCGCCGTCCTTCTCGCTCAGGGCGATACGGTGCGCGCTGGTGACCTCGCGCTGCGCGGCGGCACTCCCACCTCCAACGCGGCGTCGCGCTTCGAAGAGCTCACACTCGAGGAGGCGGAGCGTCTCCTGATCCAGAAGGCGCTCACCCGCTTCGACGGCAACGTGAGTCAGGCGGCGAAGGCGCTCGGGTTGAGCCGCAGCGCGCTCTACCGCCGTC
>JBIQMO010000483.1:0-1626 GCA_044463245.1 Gemmatimonas aurantiaca | reverse complement strand
GGCGGACGCCGCGCTGGTACTGCGCGTTCATCTCGCACATCGTCATCTCGCGCTCGGACTTGAAGTTGTCCTTGTCCGTCTTCTCGAACTCGTTGGCCACCCCGCGCACGCGCACCACGTCGGTGGTGAAATAGAGGCGCTGCAGCGTGCCGGGATCGTCGGGCGGGATCTCGAGGATGTAGCCGTTGTGCAGCGTCATCTGCAGCGTGCTCTGATCGGACACGAGGCCCATCTGCCCGCTGTCGGCGTAGATGGTCTTGCGATGCGCGGGATCCTCGAAGTCGTAGATGTATACCTCGCGCAGCTTGTTCGTGGCGGGGTCGATGCGCCCGGTCTTGAGGAAGACCTTCCCCGGCAGCACTTCGTTGATCACCTGCTCACGCAGGGCGAAGGTGGGCTTCTTCCGCGCGATATCCATCTGCAGGGTGCGGAGCCTGTGGTTCGCGCGGGGTAATATCTGATCGTTGAAGAGCAGCATCAGCACCGCGAGCGCTACGCCCCCCAGGAGCACGGGGCGGACGAGCGAGACGACGCTCACCCCCGAGGCCCGGAGCGCAGTGACCTCGTTCTCCGAAGCCAGCCGGCTGAAGGCGTACAGGACGGCCACGAGCACCGCCATCGGGAGCGTCATCGCAATGATGAACGGGATCGAGAGCAGGAAGAACTCCCCGATGATTCCCCACGACAATCCCTTCCCGACGAGGTCGCCAAAGCGCTTGGCCACCTGGTTGAGGAGGAGGAGCGCCGTGAGGGCCGATAGCGCGAAGATGAGCGGCCCTACGTGCTCGCGGAGAATGTATCTGGTGAGAATCTTCACTCTGGTGGTCGCCGGTCTCGTCTACTCGTATATTCCGTGCTCGTGAATCCCTTCCGGACGACGGACGAGGTCAGATCCCCGCGCCGCCGCGGTCCATTCGGCCGGAAGCTAGGTAATCTAAGCGGTTCCAGCCCCGCGCCGACCCCGTCGGCGAACGCTATTCTCGCTCGACGCTTCCGTTCGGCATCTTACCCCTCGCGCCGGGATTGGGTGCTAATCTCCCCCGTCGTTGCCGCGAAAGCACCGCTGCCGTCATTACGCGCGCCCAGCGTGGAGCGTCCCGCGCCGCGCCGGGAGCACCGCGCCGCCATCGCGGTCGCCGCCGCCCTGGTGCTCGTGATGCTGCTCCCCGCGCTCTCCAGCGCGCAGCGGCTTCCGGGCGATACCGCGCATGCAATGACCCGCGTGCTCGGCATCCGCCCGCCGCCGCTGGGGGACACGCTCACGCTCCCGGAGCCCGCGCCGCTCCTCCCCTTCGGCCGTCTCGCTCCGCGCCGCACGCCCGCGCTCGAGATCGCCCACCTGCGAGCGGAGGCGCTCCGCGGAGAGCTCGAGCGGCAACGCACGGCTCTCTGGCGCAATTCCATTGCCGTCGCCGGCTCGGCGGAGCGAGAGCCGGAGAAGAACAGCGTGGCCGACATATTCGGTCAGTACGCCGACCTCGGACTCCGCCTCGACTCCAGGATCGAGACGAAGCTCGCGCGCGACCGCAACGAACGATGCGTCGCGACCGACTTCCTCAGCCCAATCGAGAACTGCCGCGGCGTGTTCCAGCCGCAGTTCGGATTCCAGTTCGCCGTGCGCACCGC
>JBIQMO010000482.1:0-1628 GCA_044463245.1 Gemmatimonas aurantiaca | reverse complement strand
GAGATAGTCGGCGCCGTGCCGCCGGATCATCCCCTCGCTCTGCCGGATTCGCTTGCGAACTGGATCGAAGACGTCGCCGTACTGCTCCTGCAGCGTCAGCACGTACCTCTTCCCGAGGAAGAAGCACACCTGCTCGGCGCAGATCTCACGGCGTTCGCCGAGCCGCACCATGCGGGTGAGGTAGAGGTAGAAGTTGTCGTAGAGCTCCGCCTTGGGGCGCTGCGGCGCGTTGACCGCGTCGGCGATCGCCAGCGGGTGGAGCTCGAAGAGCTCGCGTATCCGCTCGATCGCCGTTCCGTCGCCGTAGCCCTGGACGTCTATCCAGCACACCCCCTTCTCCCTGCCCCCATCCTTCTTCAGCAGCTCGGCGAGCTCGTCGACGCTCTCGACAGCGCGCTCCTCTAGGTGGTCCGCGTCGTAGCGCATGAGCCCGATCTTCGGCGGCGGCGAGTCGGCCGGCAGCGCCAGCGTGCCCGGCCGCGCGCCGACCGGCGGGTTCCGCTTGCGCTGGAAGAGGTGCGATGCACCCACTGCGAGCTGCCGTTGGATGGATGTCACGACGGAGTCACGACGGGGTCAGGTCTTTAATTTCGAGCGGGCACATGTGTAAGTCATCAACCTCCGGGGTTGGACCCGTCGATTCCCATTAGTATCTGACTAACTCGCGAGAGATGCAGTCCGAAGTGGCGGCCGATCGCTCGCATGCTGTAGCCACCGCTCCGGTAGGCCGTGATGATTGCTCGGTTCCTGTCGGCTGCTTCGTCCTCGTAGGCTTCGAGCGAGCGTGGAATCGGGCGTCGCTGTGCAATGGGCACTTCGTCGGACCGGCCGTTGCCGGCGATCCTGGCTTGCGCGGCCGAGACGAAGTCATCATCACCCAAGTATATCTGCTGTTTCAGTTGCTCCCAGGGTGATGGCTCACGAGTCCCCTCATCCACGAAGCGCTGATATGCCCGGGACGCGGTAACGCGCTCGCCATCGAACGATCCGAGTAACCAATCGGTACAGAGCCACGCGGGTGTGTCCGCGAGGTCCGCGGTAGCGCGGTAGCTGCTCCAGCGCCAGTCGCGGGGAGAGCGGGCCAGGCCGGCGCGGACGGGGTTCAGCACGATGTAGCGCGCTACCTCCAGCAGGTGACTTTCCTTCTGAACGAGGACGGCATGGTAGCGACCCTGGAATACATGGCCGACGCGTACGTGCCGCCGGTTGAAGCGTTGAGTGTACATCCCGTTCAACTGACGCATGCCGGGCGCGAGGTTCGCGTCAGGGGTCTCTACCAGCAGGTGATAGTGGTTCGTCATGAGGCAGTAACCATGACAAACCCAGTTGCAGCGCTTGCACGTGTGCGCTAGTACAGCCAGGAAGGCGGTTCTATCCCTGTCATCACGATAGATGGCTTCCTTGCCATCGCCCCGTGAGGTGACGTGGTACAGAGCGCCGGGAAACTGGATTCGGAGCGGTCTGGACATGTCGCGGACGATACTACAGGCGCGCGGTACCTGTGCCATCGAACGGACGCGCACTAACCACTGGTGCGCAGGAACGACGGGGTCAGGTCTTTAATTTCGAGCAAGCTGAACTGAACGACGGGGTCAGGTCTTTAATTTCGAGCAAGCTGAGCCATAGCT
>JBIQMO010000481.1:0-1633 GCA_044463245.1 Gemmatimonas aurantiaca | reverse complement strand
GAATGTATGCCGAACTGCTCCGGTCTCTGGCCGACAAAAGGATACTTGCCCGCGAGGGGAAAGTCTACTCCGACCGCACTCGCCCAGGGGTGCTCGGGCGCCTGCGAATCGGGCTGTACTTCAGGCGCAGCAAGCTCCGGGCGACTCTCCGCTGGCTCAAATACATGGCGCTCTACGACGACTGGCAGGATTATCTTCTGCGCAAGCTGGAGCGGAGGAGCGGCGTGCGCGTGGAGCTCACTGAGCGCGAGCGACGCTGGCCGCTGATCTTCCTCTGGCCCAAGGCTATTCGTTACCTGCGCACGCGTCCACAACGCCGCGACCTTATATGAGCTCTGTCACGTACGTCGCCCTGGCGATCGCCGCCGGGGTAGTTCTCACCATGCCCGTTTTCGCCATCGTGGCGCGCAACCGCCCGATGGACGCCGACGTCGCCCGTCGACCTACCACCATCCTGCTCGGATACTGGGTGCGCGACTGGCTGATGTGGCTCATCGCGCCCATCGAGCGCTCTCTCGTCGCGATGAAGGTCTCGCCCGACCTGTTCAACTTCGCCGGGATGTTCCTCGGGCTCTTCGCCGGCGTCGCCTTCGTGCGCGGCTCGCTCGCAGTGGCGGGGTGGATGATCATCCTCGGAGGGCTCTGCGACATCTTCGACGGCCGAATAGCCCGGGCGCGCGGCCTGTCGTCGCCGTATGGCGAGTTCCTCGACTCGATGCTCGACCGCTTCGCCGAGACCTTTGCCTTCATGGGGCTCGCGGTCTACTTCGCGCCATCGATGTGGGCAGTGCTCGCGACCGCACTCGCACTAGGAGCCTCGCTCATGGTGAGCTACGCTCGTGCCAAGGGAGCGGTGGTGGGAGTGGACTGCAGGGGAGGGGTGATGCAGCGCGCCGAGCGGCTGGTCCTCCTCGCGCTCGCCGCACTGCTCGATGGTGCTCTCACGACCGCCTTCGGTTGGCGCGCGGGGACGGTGCTCCTCGCCGCGGTGTGCATCATCGGCGTGGGCGCGCTCGGGACCGCGGCGTACAGGACGTGGTTCATCGCGAAGGAGCTCAAATAGCGGGGTCAGGTCTTGAATTTCGAGGGGGCTGAGCGAATGCTCAGCCCCCTCGAAATTCAAGACCTGACCCCGTCGGCCCCTACCGCGCCAACTGCCTCAGCACGTACTGCAGGATTCCGCCGTGCTTGTAGTATGTGGCCTCTTCTGGGGTGTCGATGCGGGAGACCACCTCGAAGGTCTTCGCGTTTCCTGAAGCATCCGTGGCCCGCACCTTCAGCCGCGCGCGCGGCGGCATCGAGTCGTTCATTCCCTCGATGTCGTACGTCTCGAAGCCGGTGAGGCCGAGCGACTGCCGCGTGGCGCCGTCGGCGAATTCCAGCGGGAGAACTCCCATTCCCACGAGGTTGGAGCGGTGGATCCGCTCGAACGACTCCGCGATCACGGCGCGCGCACCGAGCAGCAGCGTGCCCTTCGCTGCCCAGTCGCGCGAGGAGCCGGTGCCGTACTCCTTGCCTGCGATCACCAGAAGCGGAGTGCCCGCCTTCCGGTATTCCACCGAGGCGTCGAAGATCGTGACCGGATCGCCGCCGGACTTCGTGGCGGTCCACCCTCCCTCGGTACCCGGAGCGA
>JBIQMO010000480.1:0-1637 GCA_044463245.1 Gemmatimonas aurantiaca | reverse complement strand
CTCCGCGTTCTCTGCGCTCCTCTTAGAGGAGCCCCGACCCCGCGATGCGGCTCGGGTCGGGATCGCTATCCCGGCCCGTAACGGTTTTCTCCGCGTTCTCTCGCCGTTCCCTCCGCGCTCTCCGCGTGCGCAGTTACGGCCCCGCGCGATGCCCTCCGTGCCCTCCGCGTGCGCAGTTACGTGCTGGCGGTAGCCCCCGAGATCCGACCAGTGAAGCCGCACCAGCTACTGGTCTTCCTTCCCGAACCCCGGCTCCTGCTTCTCGAACGCACTACCGAGTCGGTTCGTGATGAACCAGATCTCGGCTAACACCAGACCAGCGCCGAGGGCGGCGCCGGGGACGAGGCCCCAGTAGCCGATGTGGGCGAGGAGGATCAGGCCGAAGATCAGGCCCACTACGGCGGGGAGCAGGAGGAGGAAGCCGAGCACCAGCATCGAGCCGATGGTGGTCACGATCGCCTGACCCATCGCCTCCACGCCGCCGGGGCGCGCGAGGCCGAGGCGGACCCAGTCGGGGAAGAGGAGGGCGGCGGCGTTCTGCACGAGGAGATTGGCGGAGTTCACGGCGGGGGCCACCAGGAGCGCGATCACGAGCGCGGCGGTGCGCTCGGAGAGGTCGAGCTCCATCGGGCCGCCGCGCCAGAGCGCGAAGAACGCTGCGATCACGAGCAGGTACTGCAGGAGCGTGAGTACCGCGGTCGATGCCACCAGCTCGGCGCGCACAATGGACGTGCCGCTCAGCGGGTAGGCGCGGAGTAGCTCGAGGCGCAGCATGTCGAGACGCAGGTCGTTGCGGATCCAGAGCGGGCCGGCCACCACGAGGAAGCCGGCGGCGACGAGCATGAGGATCGCCGCCACCGTGGTCGTGTCGTGCACGTTGGGCGCGATCATGAACATCGCGACGAGCGAGACCGCTATCACCGCCACCAGCATCCCCGCGGTCGATGTGGGGATGGTGCGTGTGATGGCGATGATGTTCTTCCACACTATGGCGTCGGCTGGGCGGCCCCGGGGCGCGAGGGGGAGCCAGTTGCGCGCGCCGGTTGCTCGTGGAGCGCGCACCCGGCCGCGCCGCGAACGCAGCGACTCGATTCGCTCGGCGCGCTTCGCCGCGGCTTCGGCGGCCGCTTCCTCGAAGGCGGCGTCGGTGCGCAGCACCCAGGGGATGTGGAGGAGAAGAACGAGGAGCGCCGGGAGTATCGCGCGCAGCCACTCGGTGGACGACGCGGCGAGGAGAGGTGCGAGCACCAATCGGAACGGGAAGAGCACGGTGGCGATCGCGGGGCCGTGCAGCAGGTCGCCGAGCGCTCCCACGAGGTCGCCGCCGTTCGCCGCCGCGCGGAGCGATGGGAAGGCGGCGAGCACGCTCCAGAGAACCGCGACCAGCACTGTGCCGAGCACGATGAGCGTCCAGCGGTTGTGCCTCGCGCCTGCTACGCCGTGGCCCGATGCGCTCGTGCGCACGAGCGACGCGCCCACGCGATGCAGGTGCATCGTGGTGAAGAGAATCCAGAGGGCGATCCCGCTCTGCAGTACTCCCTCATCGCGCCGCCCGAGCAGGATCACCCAGACGACCGTGCTCAGGATGATCGCGAGCTGCGCCTGGAAGAGCTTGAGCTCCACCAGCTCGCGCCGCG
>JBIQMO010000479.1:0-1643 GCA_044463245.1 Gemmatimonas aurantiaca | reverse complement strand
CGAGTCGCTGCGCGAGGCGGAGCGGGCGCGCGAGGCGGCGCGCAGGGCCGAGGCGGAGATCCGCACACAGGCCGACGTGCTCCGCGCCGTGATAGATGACTCGCCGCTCGTGAAAGTCGTGCTCGACCTCGATCTCCGGATCACGCGGTGGAATCCCGCGGCGGAGCGGGTCTTCGGCTGGAGCGCGGACGAGGCGGTGGGTCGCTCGTACGAGATGGTCATCCCCCAGGAGCGGCGCGAGGAGCACGCGAAGCTGCGCGCCGATGCGCTGGGTGGCCGGCGCGTCTTCGAGGTGGAGACGCAGCGGCGTCGCAAGGACGGCTCGCTGGTGGACGTCAGCACCTCCGTCGCCGTGCTCCACGCTCCCGACGGCTCGGTGCGCGGCTTCGCCGTGGTGATGTCCGACATCACCGAGCGACTCCGTCTCGAGACGCGGCTCCGGCAGACGGAGAAGATGGAAGCGGTGGGCCAGCTCGCCGGCGGCGTCGCGCACGACTTCAACAATCTCCTCACGGTCATCACCAGCTACAGCGGGCTCCTCCTCGGCGACCTGCCGAAGGACAGTCCGATGCGCGCCGACGTCCTGCAGATCGAGGGCGCGGCGAAGCGCGCGGCGACGCTCACGCGCCAGCTCCTCGCCTTCAGCCGGCAGCAGGTGCTCAGGCCGCAGCCGCTCACCCTGAACGGCGTGGTGAGCGGGGTCGAGAAGCTGCTGCGCCGACTCGTGCGCGAGGACATCGAGATAGTGACACAGCTCGATCCCGCCGCGGTGATCGTCGAGGCCGATCCCGGCCAGCTCGAGCAGGTGATCATCAACCTCGTCGTCAACGCGCGCGATGCGATGCCGGGCGGCGGCACGCTCACCATCCGCACAGCCAACGCGGAGCTCGACGACAGCTACGCCGAGCAGCACACCGAGGTCGCCGTGGTCCCCGGTCGCTATGCGATGCTCTCCGTCTCCGACACCGGGATCGGGATGACGCGCGAGATCCAGCAGCGCATCTTCGAGCCCTTCTTCACCACCAAGGGCGCCGGCACCGGCACGGGGCTCGGCCTCGCCACGGTGTACGGGATCGTGAAGCAGAGCGGCGGCTACATCTGGGTGTACAGCGAGAAGGGGAGCGGCACGGTCTTCAAGGTCTACCTCCCGCACGCCGGTAACGGAGTGGAGGTCGCGAGTATGGACAGGCGGCGCACCCCCAGCGGTCTCACCGGCAACGAGTCCGTGCTGCTGGTGGAAGACGACGGCGCGCTCCGCTACGTGGCGTGTCGCTCGCTCCGCACCTACGGCTACCACGTCCTCGAGGCGCACAACGGCCGCGAAGCGCTCGAGCTCTGCGAGCGCCACGCGGGCCCCATCGACATAGTGGTGACCGACCTCGTGATGCCCGAGATGAGCGGCACCGAGCTCGCCGCCCGCATCGCCTCCCACCGCCCGGGCATAAAGGTTCTGTTGATGTCCGGCTACGCCGGCGACGAAGTCGCCCGCCGCCACGTCGCCCGCTCCGCCTTCATCGAAAAGCCCTTCACGGGAGACGCGTTGGCGGCGAGGGTGAGGGAAGTGCTCGAGGGGAGACGGCCGACGGGGCCGACGGGGTCAGGTCTTTAATTTCGAGTCGTATGGCCACTGGCCATACGACTCG
>JBIQMO010000478.1:0-1643 GCA_044463245.1 Gemmatimonas aurantiaca | reverse complement strand
CGAGCGGGCTGGGCGAATGCCCAGCCCGCTCGAAATTAAAGACCTGACCCCGTCGCTACAGCACTCGCCCTTCCCCCGGTGATCGGTCGCCGGCATCAAGATTGGCTCGGTTCCATCGGCTCGCTCCTCGCGACCGCGATCCCCACCGCGAGCACCACTATGATCGCGATGTGATACAGCACGTCGGGCACCGTTCGCGGTCCAACGCCGACGATGATGGTGAGGATCCCGACCAGCGTCCCCAGAAGCGCGAATGCCTGAACTACGATCCCGACGTTGCGGGCCCACTCGCGAATGAAGAGCGTGAGAAGTAATCCTCCGAAGAGCACCGCGGCGATCACGCTCTCGGCGATGCTGGCGTTGTGATGCTCGAAGCCCCTTATGATGAACCCCATGTGAATGAGCGCGGCGAGGAAGAAGGTCGTTGACTCCACCAGCAGAAAGAGTCGGATCATCTGCGTCATGGGTCCTCCCGCATTTCGAGTTCCGGACGCGCCGTGGCCTCGCCGACGTCCTCGCAGAATGTGCGGCGCGGGCCCGGTATCCCCTCGCCCCGACCTCTCCGGTAACAGCGAGAGTCGTACCGCGATCCGTCGCCGCCTCTGCCGTCAGCGCATCGTCGCGCACTCCGCATCCATGGGTGAAGCAGCACCGTAGCGTGATTCGATGAGCAGCGCGTCGCCGTCCGCTTCGATGCTCACGATCTCCATCCGATCGTACTCCGAGTCGCAGACCTCGATCGGCCGCTCGACACCGAGCGCCGCGACTATGGCGGGGACCGTATTGCTGTGCCCCACTACGAGCACCACCTCGCCAGAGTGTCGGCGGACGGCCGCCGCGATCGCGGCGGCGTGCCAAGGGAGGGAGTCCCAATCCACCGGTATCACTTCCGGCGTCACGCCCGTCTCGCGCGCCGTTGGGAGGGCGGTCTCGGCGGTCCGTATCCACTGGGTGGTGACCACGGCGCTGACTCCCGCGCTCCTCAGCGAGCGCGCGAGCGAACGGGCGCGCGCTTCGCCGGCAGTGCTGAGATGCGGGTCATCGCCCTGTCCGACAGCCTTCTCGGCGTGGCGCACGACGATGACCGTAGTGGACTGCGGGCCGCGGCCGGGGAATGCCGGGGCCAACGCGGGGGCGGCCATCGAGTCCGTTCGCGGCGCCTTCGCCGCCACTCCCTCCGCTCCGCCTACGTCTCCCACACGATGCTTAGCCGACGAGCCCCCACTCGCACAAGCGCCCATGGCGAGGCTCACCACCAGCACGAACGACAGCCCCGAGCGATGTCTCATCCTGGCCCCCTTGCTCCTTGCCCTGCGCGTACCCCCGGAATAGTCTTCACTCCCATGGGACTCGGCACCGTGAAGCTCCGCCCGCAGACCATGTGCTCGCGACACGCGGGCATGTGTTCGCGATACATGATGTATTACCGCGCCTGCCGCAAGGCCAGCGGGGATTTCGGAGCGTGCATCTGAGCGGAAGCCGATAGTCAGCAACACCAGCCCGCTGCCCCGGTCCCCTTCGGACCGGGGCATTTTTCGTAGTGCAGCAGCCGAACCGTCGCTCCACCGCGACCCACCGAGGAACAGCAATGCAGCCGATCGCGATCTTCCACGAGCACCCGGACTGGTTCCGCCCGCTCTTCG
>JBIQMO010000477.1:0-1644 GCA_044463245.1 Gemmatimonas aurantiaca | reverse complement strand
TTCTCCCGGCCGCTTGCGCCTCGTAGCTGATTGTGCAGCACCCTCTGCGTTCTCTCTGCAGTTCTCTGCGTTCTCCGCGTTCCAGTTTTTCAAGAGACCCGGACGCAGAGGCTCTGGCCGGTATCAGGATCGCGATGCTCCCCCTCCAGGCCGTTCTCCGCGTCCTCTCGCCGTCCCCTCCGCGCTCTCCGCGTGCGCAGTTATGGCCCCGCGCGATGCCCTCCGCGTGCGCAGTTACGCCCCAGCGCGATGAACCAAGCCCCACGCCGACGCTATCACGTGCGCTCAGAACCCTCCCCTACTCCCCGGGATCGAGCACCCGCGCCGGCGAGCTGCGGAGTTCCTTGGTGCGGCCAACGGTGAGGTAGTAGACAGGGATCCCCACGAGGACCGCGCCGAGGACGGCAACGGTGGACCAGCGGGTACCGGGATCCATGATCGCATTCACAAGGAGCGAGGCAGTGGCGAGCACGAAGAGAGCGGGAACCACCGGGTAGAGCGGGACCTTGAAGGGGGGATCGTAGTCGGCGCGGCGGCGGAGCACGAAGATCGACGCGACGCTGAGCGCGAGGAAGGGGACGATCGCGATCACGAAGGCGTCGGCGAGCTGCTCGAAGTCGCGCACGAGCACGAACGCGATCCCCAGCGCGGCGGCGAGCCAGATGGCCACGTAAGGGGTCTGATAGCGCGGATGCACCGACGCGACCTTCCGGAAGAACAAGCCCTCATCGGCCATCGCGAAGAAGATTCGCGGAGACGTCAGCACCGAGCCGTTGAGCGTTCCAAAGGTGGAGAGCATCACGGTCGATGCCACGAAGATCACGCCCGGGGTGCCCATGATACGCTCGGCGGCGGCAGCGGCCACGAGCGGCGATTGGCGGATGGTGTCTACCGGAAGAACAGCCATGTACGCGAGGTTAGCCAGCAGGTAGATCACCACCACGGCTAGCGTGCCGGCAACGATCGCCCACGGAAGGTTGCGCCGCGGGTTCTTCACCTCACCGCCCACGAAGGTCACGTCCTCCCACCCGTCGTAAGCCCATAGCACCGACACGAGCGCCAGGCCGAACGCGGTCATGGAGAAGCTTCCCTCGGGGACGGCGGGGGTGAAGTGGCCGCCGGTGCGTGGGAGACCGATCGCGAAAGCGAGGATGATGATGAAGAGGAGCGCGCCGTACTTCCCGACGGTCGTGATGTTCTGGACGAGCGAGCCCCAGCGCAGACCCACGTAGTTGAAGACCGCCACCACGAAGATCGCGGCAGCCGCGATGAGGTGCACGTACCAGTCGTAGGGCGGAACGGTGGGATTGTAGCCGAGCACGCGCAGGAGGTACTCGGAGAAAGTCGTCGCGATCGCACCGAGCGCGGCGGCGCGGATGATCACCAGCTCCGCCCAGCCGAAGAGGAAGGCGGTGAGCCTTCCCCACCCTTCACGCAGATACACGAACAGGCCGCCCGTGTGCGGGAAGGCGCCCGCCACCTCGGCGAGCGAGAGCGCACCGCAAAGCGCGAAGAGGCCGCCCGCAACCCATGCGATCATGAGCGGGAGCGGACCGGGGAGCCGGTCAGCGATCCCGGCGGGCGAGCGGAAGATGCCGGATCCGATCGTGGAACCGACGAGGACGGCTGTCGTGCTGAGGAAGC
>JBIQMO010000476.1:0-1672 GCA_044463245.1 Gemmatimonas aurantiaca | reverse complement strand
CTCGGGCATGCACCTGGAGTTCGAGCCGGAAACGCCGGGGGAGCGCGACTGATGCGGGGAATCGTCGGGGTGTTCCGTGATCTCGACTCCACGGTCGATGCCGTCGAGTCGCTCAAGAAGATGCGTGCCGGTGACATCACGGTGTATTCACCGGCTCCGCGCCACGAGATCGAGCACATCATAGCGCACGGCCCGAGCCCTGTGCGGCGCTACACGCTGATCGGCGGTCTCCTTGGCGCCTCCTTCGGCTACTGGATTCCGATCTGGATATCGGACTACTGGCCGCTCGTCGTGGGTGGCAAGCCGGTGCCGAGCTGGGTGCCCTATACGATCATCAGCTTCGAGCTGATGGTGCTCATAGGGTCGCTCGCCACGGTGCTGGGAATGTTCATCAATTCTCGTTTCCCGCGTATCACGATGACCGTAGGTTACGACCCGCGCTTCAGCGACGGCGAGTTCGGGGTGTGGGTCGAGTGCCCTCCGGAACGCCAGCGCGATGTTGCCGGGACTCTTCAGAAGTTCGGAGCCGCGGAGGTGCGCGGTGCAGCGTAGCCATGGCTTCGGCGCGGGGCACCTGCTCCGCGCCTCGCGCATCTCGCGCTCGGCACTCCTCGCGGCGCTCCCACTCGTTTTCGGCGCCTGCTCCTGGTTCAGCGACTTCAAGGAGCAGCCGAAGATCGAGCCGTGGGAAGCGGAGTACGCCGGTAACGACACCACGCCCTTCCGCGGCAATCCCATGTACTCGGTGCCCGTTACCGGCGAGCGCGTTCCGGCTTACGTGGTGTCGCACCAGGGGAGCATGACCTGGGCGCCCGGCGTTCCCGGATCGACGGCATCCATCGATTCGATGGCCGGTCTCCCGAATCCGACTCCGCCGAGCGCGCGGTCGCTGGAGAACGGGAAGAAGTACTACCAGATCAACTGCGAAGTTTGCCATGGCATAGCGGGGAACGGGATGGGACCCGCGCTCCCCTACGGCATGCCCGCCCCGAATCTCCTGACCGACATAACCAAGGGCCGTACGGATGGCTACATCTACGGGATGATCCGCAACGGCCGCAACCTGATGCCGACGTACGACAGAATCGAAGACATGGATCGCTGGGACGTGGTCAACTACGTTCGCGCGCTGCAGGGAAAGATCGCCGGAGTCGTGGCCGACACGACCCCGATCGGCTACCCCGGTGAAAATGGAAAGACCGTTCCCGGTCCCACGCGCACGGCGCCCACGCGCCCGGCGCCATATCGGCCCCAGGACATGAGGGCGATAATGTCCACGGCCGCCGATACAGCGGCCGCCTCCTCCACCGCCAACGCGCAGCCCGCAGCGGCGCCCCAGGGAGGTCGGCCATGATCGACCATTCCGACCGCAACATGCCCACGCGTGAGGAGCTCGTCGTAGCCACTTCGCGGCCGATGCCGCGATCTTTCACGCTGGTGAGTGCGGTCTTCGCCATCATCGGGATCGCCGTCTTCCTCATAGGGGCGTTCACCGGCCAGGACCGCGCATGGCAGGCGCTGCACTTCAACTGGCTCTTCTTCGCGACCGTCTCGCAGGCTGGCGTGGTCTTCGTTGCCGTACAGCGCATCACCACGGCGCGCTGGTCCAGGCCGATCGTTCGACTGCTCGAGGGGTACGTCGCCTTCCTGCCGGTGGCGTTCCTGATGCTGA
>JBIQMO010000475.1:0-1689 GCA_044463245.1 Gemmatimonas aurantiaca | reverse complement strand
CGATCTTGCCGAGGTGAAACTCGGCGTGGATCGCGCGCTGCGCGCACGCGGCGTCATCCTCACGAACCACCACCGATATGTTGTGCTCCGCGGAGCCCTGCGCGATCGCAATGATGTTGATGTCGCGCGCGGCCAGCGCGGCGCAGAGTCGTGCGGCCACGCCCGGAGTCCCGGCCATCCCCAACCCCACCACGGCGATGGTGGCCGTCGCTTCGCGCACGGCCACGCCGTCTATCTCGCCGCGTTCCAACTCGGGCGCGAACGCCTCCTCGAGCAGCGCGCGCGCGGCTGCCGCGTGCTCGGCCGGCACGCCGAGGCAGATGGAGTGCTCCGACGACGCCTGCGAGATGAGCGACACCGCGATCCCTCCGCGCTCGAGCGCGACGAAAGTGCGCGCGGGGATCTCCGTGGAACCGGGCATCCCGTTGCCGCTCACCGTCACGATGGCCTGATGCGGCATCGCCGAGATGGCGCGCACCGGATGGGGATCGGAGTCTGGCTCCGGTGATATGACCGTGCCGGGGGCTGATGGATCGCGGAAGGGGCGGATGCGCACGATGCAATCGCCGCGGCGCGCGAGCGGGATCAATGCGCGCGGATGCAGGATGGTCGCGCCGTAGTACGCCAGCTCCGCCGCTTCGCGCAGGTGGAGGCGCGGTATGATCCGCGCTTCGGGCACCACGCGCGGATCGGCGGTGAGGAAGCCCGGCACATCCTTCCAGAGCGTCACCTCGTGGAGACCCAGCGCGGCGGCGAGCGTGGTGGCGGTGAGATCGGTGCCGCCGCGGCCGAGCGTGACGATGGAGCCGTCGCTCGCGCGCCCGATGAAGCCGGGGACAACTGCCACCGTCTCCGATTCGAGCAGCGCGGGGAGGAGCTCCCGCGCCGCGCGCGCGGTGGCGGCGATGTCGGGGACCGCGGAGCCGGGGCGGCCATCGGTATGGATTAGAAGAGTGGCGTCCACCGCCGCGGCCGGGATGTCGCGAGCGCGCAGCGCGCCTACAACGAGGAGCGTGGAGAGCTGTTCGCCGGCCGCCACGATCGCGTCGAGCGTAGCGGGCGAGAGCGGGCCGTGGCGGGCCACGTCGCGCAACGCGGCCTCCGTTCGCTCGAGGATCCCCTCCTGCTCGGCCGGCGGCTTGGCACCACCGCACGCCTCGGCCCAGGCCACGGCGTGCCGCTCGCGCAGCGCGACGAGGCGCGTTCCGGTCGTAGCGCCATCGCCGGCGGCCGCGGCGGCGGCAATCGCGAGGAGCTCGTTGGTCACGCCGGCCATGGCCGAGACGGTGATCACCGGCCGCACCGGGGACGGTGAGTCCGCGTGGGGAGAAGCGACGGGGAGCGTGCCGTCGCGAAGGGAAGCGACGAGATCCGCTACGCGGCGCACGGAATCGCCGTCGGCGAGGGCTGCGCCGCCGAACTTGTGGACGCTGATGCTGGCGTGAGGCGACATGGTGGGCGAGAGGAAAACAGAAAAGGCCCCGTCCAGTAGCGGACGGGGCCTCGTGTTCCATGGCCTCTCCGCATTCGACGATGCTGGGAGAGGCCGGGACTGGTGTAGCGACTGCTACGACATCTGCCTCTCGCGCGCACACATCATCCCGGTGCTCGTCGCGACGGGGTCAGTGCACATCGTAATGGTGAGAGGCAGCCGGAAGCGCATGGTCGTTCTGATCGGATCTACGAGTG
>JBIQMO010000474.1:0-1692 GCA_044463245.1 Gemmatimonas aurantiaca | reverse complement strand
GCGGCGGCGCCCGCCTTGCGCAGCGTCTCGTACGAGCCGCGCACGCTGCTGCTCCCGCCCGTGCCCATGCGGCGCGACCATGCGGAAGGATTCTCGGGCGTGGGACCAACGCGCACCGATGCGAGCTCCACCTCGAGCTCCTCGGCGACGATCATCGGGAGCGATGTGTTCACTCCCTGCCCCATCTCCGACTTGTCCACCGTGATGGTGACGATGCCGTCGGTGCCGATGTGCACCCAGCCGTTGGGCGCGAAGGGCGCGGCGCCTGGTGTGGCACCCGGTGTGGCACCGAGAAGCTCTCCCTGTGTCGCGCCGAACTTCTCCATGAAGCGCGACGGGAGGGAGAACGCGATCGTGAGGCCAGCGCCCGCGGTGACACCGGCCCTCAGGAAGTCGCGGCGGGAGACTTTCGAGTCAGCGCTCATCGGACACCTCCGTTCCGGCCGCGCGATGGATGGCGCGACGGATCCGCTGATACGTTCCGCAGCGGCAGATGTTGCCGCTCATCGCCGCGTCGATGTCGGCATCGCTCGGCGATGGATTCGTCGCGAGGAGCGCCGCCGCCGACATGAGCTGACCCGACTGACAGTAGCCGCACTGCGGCACTTCTTCGGCGATCCACGCGGCCTGCAACCGCTTGCCGATGTCGCTCTGGAGCCCCTCGATGGTGGTGATGCTCTTCCCCGTGGCCGCCGAGATCGGCGTGCTGCACGAGCGGATCGGCGTGCCGTCGAGCTGGACGGTGCACGCGCCGCAGAGCGCCATGCCGCAGCCGAACTTGGTGCCGGTGAGATCGAGGTAGTCCCGCAGCACCCAGAGCAGCGGTGTGTCGGGCGGCGCGTCCACCGTGTGGCGGCGGCCGTTGACGGTGAGTGTGATTGCGCTCATCAGCGGACTCCGGACTGGGGCGACGAGGTCAGGTGGTGCCTTGCTCGATTGTCATACGCGCGAGGGGGCGTAACCGTCGCGCTAACCCTGTCATCCCCGCGCAAGCGGGGACCCATGTTCGGCCCGGCTAACATGGGTCCCCGCTTGCGCGGGGATGACTATGCGCTCGTCCCAACCTTGGAGAGCGACCGCATCCGGCGCATGATGCAAGAGCCGACCCCGTCAGGTCAATCCAGCCGTTCGACTCGCGAGTATACCAGATCCTCCTGTCGGCTTCCGAGAGGACGAACGGCGGTCAGTCCGCTCGGACCGAGCCGAGCCGTCAGATGAGGGCCGGCGATGCACAGCATGAGGGCGTCAGGCGGGCAGTCGAAGGTGACGGCGAGACCGCCTTCCGTCGTCTCGAAGTGCAACGGCGATTCGTGCCGCACTACCGAGCTCGGGTCGGGCCCCGGCTGCTCCACTCTGACCAGGCTACCGCTCCCATCGGCTGCGAGACGCAGAGTATCCGCGATGACGATCACGGACCCGTCGGCGGGCCCTTCGTAACCGGCGGGAGCGGGCAGCGCGTTGCCGTTGATCGAGAGGAGCACGTACGTGCCGGCCACCTCCGATGGCGCCAGCAGATCGTCGCTGCACGCCGTAGCGAGCAGCGCCGCGAGCGAGAGGGCGAAAACGGTGGCAACGCGAAACGGCGAGGCGACTCGCATGGCGGATCTCCCTTGTCGGTGCTGATGGAAATATAGGAGGACGGGGTCAGGTCTTTAATTTCGAGTGGGCTGAGCATTCGCTCAGCCCACTCGA
>JBIQMO010000473.1:0-1692 GCA_044463245.1 Gemmatimonas aurantiaca | reverse complement strand
TCTCGGTGAGGCCGTAAGCCACCTGCACATCGCACCAGCGGCGGATGCGGCGCACCAGGTCCTCGGGGACCGAGCCGCCCGCCACCACTCCGGTGCGGAGATGCGGGAATCGCTCCGGGTCGAAACCCGGCGCTCGCATCAGCATGTGGTACATCGTGGGTACGCCGTGGATCACGGTGACGTCTTCGCGTGCGAGGAGGTCGACCGCGCCTTCCGGCTCGAAGGTCTCCTGCAATACGAGAGTGGCGCCAGCGGCGATCGTCCCGACGGCGATGCTGAAGCCGAAGATGGTGAAGAGCGGGACCCCCACGAAGACGCGGTCGGATGGGTCCATTTCGAGCGCTTCGCCGGTGCGTACCGCAGTCTCGACGATCGTGCGATGCGAGAGGCGGACGCCCTTGGGCTTCCCCATCGTCCCCGACGTGTAAAGGATCGCGAGATCCGAGTCGTCATCCACGGAATCCGGGATGCCCATCTCGCGACCTTCACCGCTCGACAGAAGATCCTCGAACTGGAAGATCCTGTCGTCGTACCAGAGATCCTCTTCGCCGACCGTGACCAGGTAAAGCAGGTCTGGCAGCTCGGTGACGATGTCCTCGAAGATCTGCAGGTAGTCCACACCCCTGTGTCTCTCCAGGGCGAACACCGCGGAGACTTCCGCGTGCCGTAGCTGGTACTTGAGCTCGTGGTAGCTGAGGCGTGGATTGAGCGGCACCACAGTGGCGCCGAGCCTGGCCGCCGCTATGAGGGTGATGATCCACTCGGGCCAGTTCGGCATGACGATCGCGACGCGATCGCCCTCCTCGATTCCCAACTCGGCAAGGGCGGCAGCCAGCGCCGCCGACTTCACGTCCACCTGCGCGTACGTCAGGGAGCGGCCGTCCGCCACCAGCATCGTGCGCCTTGGATGCTCCTGCGCGCGAACGGCGAAGGTGCGCGCCAGGGTCCACGAGTTGGACATCAGACTCCGAATGACTGGAACATCATCATTCGTCTAATGTAAGCGAGCCGAAGGAGTTGCGTAAAGAGTAGGGGTCGGAAAGCGGTTGCGCGGCCCGAGAGGTCGCCCCCGCGTCCGCCGCCACGCAGCGCGCATGCCGCACGCACGACGCGTCCGTTGTACATTGATGTGTCGCGATTCGAAACTCCCCCGGTACCCTCCTGCGTATGGAGTGGGTGTGAGGCGCCTCTCCTTCCGAAAGCGCGTTCTGCTCTACCTGGTGCTCTTCGCCGTCGTCCCTTCCACCGTGCTCATGCTGGGTGGGGCCGTAGTGGTGAGCTCCACGCTCCCCGTCCTCAGCGGGAGCAAGGCGTGGGACAACGTGGCCGCCACGGGGAGAAAGGCGATCGAGGAGGTGCGCCGGGCACGGCTCGATCGTGAGCAGCGGGCGGCGCTCGACGCGCACGAGCGAGAGCTCACCGCCTCGCTCGTCCAGGCGAAGCGCTACGGCTACATCACATCGCGCGTGGTGGTCGTGGTGGGTGTGTTCGCTCTGGTGGGATCGGCGCTCCTCGCAGTGCTCGCGTCGCGCGTGGCGGGGCACCTGAGCCGGCAGCTCAGTCGGCCGCTCAACGAAGTGGTGGAGTGGGCGGAGCTGATCGCGCGCGGGCATCCGCTCCCGGAGGGTCCACCCCGGCGCGGCGCTCCGGAGTTCGATGTGCTGCGAAAGAGGATGCGGAAGATGTCGCGAG
>JBIQMO010000472.1:0-1698 GCA_044463245.1 Gemmatimonas aurantiaca | reverse complement strand
TTCATCGACAAGTACTACGAGATGAAGCGGCGGCACGGCTACTCCGACATGGAGATCTCGCGCAAACGCGAGGCGCTCGAGAACGTGCTCGTTCCCTATCGCATCGAGGAAAACCGCAATCTCCTTCTCGACTGCGGCTTCACGAAGTTCCAGGAGTTCTTCCGCTGGTACAACTTCACGGGCATGATCGCCGTCAAATGACAGCGCGGGCCGCGGCGGCAGCAGCCGATCATACGCCGGGCATGCTCGTCCGCTACGGCAACTTTCTCTTCAAGTACCGCGACCAGGTATTTCCAGCGGTGCTCCTCGCCCTCTTCCTCTTCACGCACCCTCACTGGCCGGACGGACGCGACGACTACGACGGCATTCTCGACCTGGTCGGCTTCTGCGTGGCGCTCCTCGGGCAGACCCTCCGCGCCGCGGTCGTGGGGTACGCGTACATAATCCGAGGAGGGAGGGACAAGAAGGTGTACGCCGAGGAGCTGGTGACGCGCGGCTTCTTCAACCATTCACGAAATCCGCTGTACGTCGGGAACCTCCTCATCCTCTTCGGCCTCCTCATCATCTGGAACGCGCCGGTGGCGTACATCATCGGCGTGCCCTTCTTCGTACTGGGCTACATGGCGATCGTGGCGGCGGAGGAGGCCTTCCTGCGGCGCAAGTTCGGCGCCGAGTACGACGCGTACGCCGCGCGCGTGCCACGCTGGTGGGTGCGACTCGGCGGCTTCCGCGAATCGATGGCTGGAATGGAATTCAACTGGCGCCGCGTAGTGGTCAAGGAGTACGGGAGCGCGGCATACTGGGTGGCAGGCGCGTTCGCGTTGATGATCGCTGACTCGCTGGTATACCGACCGTGGGGCGCGCACCAGACGCGGAACACGCTGCTCGTGACCGGGATCGCGCTCGCGGTGGCGCTCTGGGGCTGGGCGCGCTGGCTGAAGAAGAGCAAGCGATTGAGGGCGTAGCGACGGGGTCAGGTCTTTAATTTCGAGCCGTATGGGCTACTGCCCATACGGCTCGAAATTAAAGACCTGACCCCGTCTTGCCGCTCTGAACGGCACGCGATTAACCTTCGCGACCCACCCGGCGCGCGAGACCCACAGCTGCGATCACTTCGCAACCGCGCGCCAGACCTTCGGACTGCCACAAGATGCCCGACGGCCCAAGGCAAGACCCGTCGCTCACGCAAGCTCTCATCCCCGTCGGCGTGCTCATCGCGCTCCTGGCCGGCTCGGTGTACCTCTTCGGGGACGGATCATCCAGTGGACCCAGCCAGATAGCGCTCATGCTCAGCGCGGCCGTCGCCGCGATCGTGGGGCTGCGCAACGGCTACAGCTGGAGCGAGATCGAGCGAGGGATCGTGCACAGCATCTCGCTCGCGATGGGTGCGATCCTCATCCTGCTCGTCGTGGGTTCGGTCATCGGGACGTGGATTCTGGGTGGCGTGGTGCCGACGATGATCTACTACGGGCTCGAGCTCCTGAACCCCACGGTGTTCTACGCGGCAGCGTGCGTCATCTGCGCGCTCGTGTCGGTGGCCACCGGGAGCTCGTGGACCACGGCAGGCACCGTGGGCGTGGCGCTCGTGGGAATCGCCGCGGCACAGAACCTCCACCTCGGGCTCGCCGCGGGTGCGATCGTTTCCGGCGCCTACTTCGGCGACAAGATCTCGCCGCTCTCCGACACCACCAACCTCGC
>JBIQMO010000471.1:0-1706 GCA_044463245.1 Gemmatimonas aurantiaca | reverse complement strand
AGGCGCGCTACAAGGTGTACATCGTGGACGAGGCGCACATGCTCACGCGCGAGGCCTGGAACGCGCTCCTCAAGATCCTCGAGGAGCCGCCGCCGCGCGTGGTGTTCGTCTTCGCCACCACCGAGCCGCAGAAGATCGCGCAGATGGCGGCGCCGGTGCTCAGTCGTCTCCAGCGCTTCGACTTCCGTCGCATTGGTCCGGCCGACGTGCGCGCGCGACTGGCCACCGTGCTGGACACCGAGAAGGTGAAGTGGGAGAGCGATGCGCTCGCGCTCCTCGCGCGCGCGGCCGATGGTTCCATGCGCGACGCGCTCAGTCTCACGGACCAGGTTCTCTCTCTCGGCGACGGTGCGCTCACCGCCGACCGGGTGCGTGATGCGCTCGGACTGGTTGCGGAGGACGAGTACCTGGAGATCCTCGATCACATTGCCGCCGGGCGCGCGGCAGAGATCTTCCCCGCCGTCGCGCGCCTCTCCGATGCGGGTGTCGATCTGAGTGGCTTCCTCTCCGGCCTGGCCGACCTGCTGCGCGGCGAGCTCGCGCTCGTGCTGGGAGGAGAAGCGCCCGAGCTCTCCGACCACGCGCGCGAGAAGCTCGCCCCGAACGTGGGGCGCTTCGGCGCCGGCGACCTGCTGCGCATGCTCAACGCGGTGACCGAGCTCGAGCCGCGCTTCCGCAAGAGCGCGCAGCAGCAGATCCTCCTCGAGACTCTGCTCGTGCGTTTCGCGCTGATGGACCGCACGCTCTCGCTCGAGGACGTACTGCGCGGAATGGGCGACCCGCCGCGCGACGGTGGTGAAGGGGACGACGGCCGCACCTCTCGCCGCGGCGCTCCACCTCCCGCGCCCGCGCCGTCGACATCGCGCGGAGGGTCCTCGCGTGCCGGCGCTTCGTCGTCCCGCTCCTCGGCGGACTCGCCGCGTAGCTCCGGTGGCTCATCGCCGTCGGGCGACGCGAGCCGCACATCTGCTTCGGCAGCAGCAGGCGGCTCTCCGGTGTCGGGAGACGCGCGCATACCGTCGGCCAAGGAGAGCGCGTCCCCCGCAGCCGGAGTCGCCTCCGCGGCGATGTCCGCGGTGATGCTGGAGGATGCACCGTCGGCGTCCCGCATCGCCGGCGCGACCCTCGCCACGCCCGAGTCGCCGCGCGATCCGCGTCCCTCGCCCGACGTCGCACGCGATGCGCGGGCGATGGTCGACACACTCGCCCCCGTGTCGCCGGCCGAGCCGGAGTCGTCGGCGCATGAGAAGCTTTCGCTTAACCGTCTGGTGGAACGCTGGGCCGAGGTGATCGCCACGGTTCGCGCCGACGGCCGCGGCTTCCTCGCGGCCGCCCTCGAGCACGCGCTTCCCTCCGCCGTCACCGGCCGCGGCGACATCACGCTCGAGCTCGACGCGGCCGGCTCCATCTACCAGCAGCCCATCGCCGACAGCGCCTCGGATGTCCTCAGCGCCATAGGCACGATATTCACCGGCGCTTCCCGTCTCCGCACGATCGCCCCCGAGCAGCCCGTCGATTCGGACGCCCCTCCTCGCCGCCTCACCGAAG
Source organism: Gemmatimonas aurantiaca (assembly GCA_044463245.1). Taxonomy (GTDB): domain Bacteria; phylum Gemmatimonadota; class Gemmatimonadetes; order Gemmatimonadales; family Gemmatimonadaceae; genus JADGGM01. The sequence goes on along the minus strand of JBIQMO010000471.1, from coordinate 158 downwards.
AGGGCGTCCGTGCCGAGCGCCTCGCTCTCCTCCGCAAGCGCGATCCCGTGCTCGACCTGGCCGTGGATGCGCTGGATCTGGAGTTGTTGGATTGAGAGGAGGCCGACGGGGTCAGGTCTTTAATTTCGAGCCGTAAGGGCTACTGCCCTTACGGCTCG
>JBIQMO010000470.1:0-1713 GCA_044463245.1 Gemmatimonas aurantiaca | reverse complement strand
CGCTGCGGATCAACCTGACGAGCGTGATGGTGGACGACCAGCGGAAAGCGCTGGAGTTCTACACGAACGTGCTGGGCTTCGTGAAAAAGACGGAGATCCCGATGGGAGACGTGAGCTGGCTGACGGTGGTGTCGCCGGATGCGCCGGACGGCGTCGAGCTGGTGCTCGAGCCGGACTCGCACCCGGCGGCGAAGCCCTTCAAGAATGCGCTCGTCGAGGACGGGATCCCTTTCACATCGTTCGCGGTGAACGACGTCACAGCGGAATACGAACGCCTGCGCGCGGCCGGCGTGCGCTTCACGCAGGAGCCTACCGACCTGGGCCCGGTGACGGTGGCGACCTTCGACGACACCTGCGGCAACCTGATTCAGATCGCGAGCCAGAAGTGACCCCGTCGCTCCCCTAGCTCCGACCCTTCCGCCACGACGCTCACACTCGTCGAGAACGATGCGCTCGACCATATCACGCTTGCTCCTGTACGTGCTACCCGGCCTCGTAGTCATTGGCGCCGCCGCCCGTGGCAGCGAGTTACCTACCGAGACAGACGAATCGAGCAAAGTCGTGAACGTGCTGATCCGTGGTCTACCCGATGGTCCAATTCTCGTCGACAGCAGCGCGCAGCTCACAGCCACCCCGCGCAATCTCTCCGGCAGCGTGGTCTCGGGTCGGCCGATTACCTGGTCCTCCAGCGATCCCTCCATCGCGAAGGTCACGGCTACCGGCATGCTGACGGCTTTGCACGTGGGCGCCGCGACGATCAGGGCCGAATGCGACGGCGCCCGAGACAGTGTCGCGCTGGACGTGCTCGACGGCGGCGTACTCGGGCCGAGCGGCGGGACCCTGACGGTGCTGGATAGCACGGTGATGCTCTCGCTGATTCCACCAAGCTCGCTCCCCACACTACCGAACCGGTGCTTCAGCTCTACGCGTACTCCAACCGCGTGCGGCGGGGTCTGCCCGGGAGCACGGTGGACACCGCCGCGCATACCGTGACCGGCACGTTCCTGCGCGGCGGCGACTACGCGGTAGCGGCCACTTCAACCACGGTGATGGTCCTGGAGGAGCCGGTACCGTCGTGGAGTCAAACGACCGAATGGTCGACCTTCCAGGGCAACGCACTCCACACCGGCGCCATAGCAGCGACGGCCGCGGGATCGGATGCGGGAGCCACATATGCGCTGGACATCGCTTCGCACCGGCTCGTGTGGAGGTATCCAGCCGCCGGGCTGCTCGCGATGAGCGCCAGCGGAGTGCTCTACATCGCGGGCTCCGACAAGCTGACAGCCGTCGCGGTACGCTGATCGAGAGCGTCTTCGCCGAGCGGACGCTCCGCAACGTCGTGGAGTCTGCTGCGCCGGACTGGATGAGGCATCGAGCGCCGCGGCGCAGCGACTCCAACTGGCGGAGGACGTCGCCCCCGTCAGTGCCCCGACGAATCCGCTCTGCGAGTCGCCTCGAAGAGGAACCAGGTACGCCGTTCGGTCTCGTCGATCCACACCTCGATGAGACTCGCGGTCGCGACATCGCGCGCCTCATCACACACGCCGTGCGCCTCGCGAAGCCGCTCCGTGAGGCTCAGGTTGTCCTCCCGCAGCTCGGCCAGCATGTCGGACGGCTCTACGTACTCCGCGTCGTTGTCGGCTATCCGCTGCGTTCTCGCGATCTCTCCGATCGACCTTATCGTCAACCTGCCGAGCTTCCGCACGCGCTCCG
>JBIQMO010000469.1:0-1714 GCA_044463245.1 Gemmatimonas aurantiaca | reverse complement strand
TGCAGTGCGAGGAGGCGAGAAGGGCGGCGTGATCACTACAGGGTTCAGCAACTAAAGGGTTCAGGGTTCAGGACCTGCCGAGGAGGAGAGATCTCTACCCCGAGGTAGTTCCTGAACCCTGAACCCTGCCTCCTGAACCCTGGTAGTTCACTGCTCTCTACCCTCTCCCTTCCCCCTCCCCCTACGCCGCACTATTCTCTCCTCACCAGCTACGGCACACGGGGGCGACTCATGGCGAACAAGAGGGAGCGGCAGGCAACCATCCGGGAGCTGATCGAGTCGCGGCCGGTGGAGAGTCAGGAAGAGCTGCGGAAGTTGCTCCTCAAGCGTGGGTGGGATGTGACGCAATCTACGCTGTCGAGGGATCTGAGGGAGATGCGGGTGGCGAGGGTGCCCGGGCCGGATGGGGCGCCGCGCTACACGGTGTCCGCCACGTCGTCGGAGGATAGCAGGCCGCCGCTGGAGGCGCTTCTTCCCCACCTGTTCACCGCCATCGATGGGGTTGGGGAGCTGATCGTCCTGCACACGCTCCCGGGCGGGGCACAGCCGATCGGCGTGGCATTCGATGCCGAGGAGTGGAGCGAGGTCCTGGGAACGCTGGCCGGCGACGACACTGTGCTCATCATCTGCCGCTCCGCATCGCACCGCGAGAAAGTCATGCGCCGCCTCCGTAATCTCGCGGGTGCGTGAGGGACGGGGTCAGGAACGACGGGGTCAGGTCTTTAATTTCGAGCCGGATGAGCGGTCGCTCATCCGGCTCGAAATTAAAGACCTGACCCCGTCGGCGCCCCTCCCTCCGCCTTGACTCGGCCCGGCCACAGGGTTAATTATGCACGGCCAAAGCATATATATTCCTCGGTCGGAGTGCCCATGATTCGCACAATCGTCCTTGCCTACTCGGGCGGGCTTGATACTTCCATTATCGTTCCCTGGCTGCGCGAGCGGTACGACGCGCGCGTCATCTGCGTCGCTGGCGATGTCGGCCAGGGCGATGAGCTCGAGGGCGTGCGCGCCAAGGCGCTCGCCTCGGGCGCCGACGAGTGCTACATCGAGGACCTCCGCGCGGAGTTCATCACCGACTTCATCTGGCCCACGCTCCGCGCCGGCGCCACTTACGGTCGGAAGTACCTCCTCGGCACCTCCATGGCGCGTCCGCTCATCGCCAAGCGGCAGGTAGAGGTCGCGCGCGCGGTGGGTGCGGACGCTCTCGCCCATGGGTGTACGGGAAAGGGGAACGACCAGGTCCGCTTCGAGCTCACCTACGCCGCCTTCGCTCCGGAGCTTCCGGTCATCGCGCCTTGGCGCGAGTGGGACATCCGGAGCCGCGAGGACGCGATCGAGTACGCCGAGGCGAAGGGGATTCCGGTCTCGGCCACGAAGACCAAGATCTACTCGCGCGACCGCAACATCTGGCACATCTCGCACGAGGGCGGCGTGCTCGAGGATCCGGCATCCGTGCCGCCGGATGACCTCTTCATGCTCAGCACCAACCCCGCCGACGCGCCGAACACTCCGGAAGACGTCACCATCGGCTTCGTGAAGGGGACGCCGGTGTCGGTCAACGGCGTAGAGATGGATCCCGTCGCGCTGCTCACCGCCCTCAACGCGATCGGCGGCCGGCACGGTGTCGGCCGCATCGATCTCGTCGAGGACCGGCTGGTGGGGATGAAGTCGCGCGGCGTCTACGAGACCCCGGGCGGCACGCTCCTCTACA
>JBIQMO010000468.1:0-1725 GCA_044463245.1 Gemmatimonas aurantiaca | reverse complement strand
GCGACAGCGGCGAGCTTCTCCTCTTCGTGGACCACGCGAGCGGCGGCAGGTGGTATCTGCAGGGGTGGTACGACTGAGCGCCGAGGAGGATCGCCCCACCGATCGCGCCGGTGATCGCACCACCGACCGCGCCAGCGGCCGTCGCCACTCGCCGCGCATCGGAACTCCCGAGTACGTCGAGCTGCACTGTCATTCGGCGTACTCGCTCCTCGATGGTGCATCGCTCCCCGAGGATCTGGTGGAGCGCGCGGTCGCGCTCGGCCATCGCGCGCTCGCGCTCACCGATCACGACGAGCTGGGTGGAGTGGTTGCCTTCGCGCAGGCGGCGCACGAGAAGGAGATCGCCGGCATCATCGGCGCGGAGATCACCGTGGCGGACGTACTCGGCGATGCCGACCAAGCCGGTATGCTCGGAGCGGCCGTGGATGCCGGCTCGCACCTCGTCCTCCTCGCCATCGATCGCGAGGGGTACGGCAACCTCTCCACCCTCGTCACGCGCGCGCGGATGGACAACCCGCGCGGGAGGCCGCGCGTCCCGCTCGACCTCGTGGCTCGACACGCGCGCGGACTCTTCGCGCTCACCGGCTGCCTGCGCGGCCGGGTGCCGTCGCTCGTCGCGCGCGGCGAGATCTCCGCCGCGCGCCAGGCAGCCGCCACGCTCCGCGACATCTTCGATGGCCGCCTCGCCATCGAATGCTGGGACCACGGCCTCTCGGAGGAGCGCGCCGTAGTTCCGCATCTCGTGCGCATCGCGCGCGACATCGGCGTGCAATGGGTGGTGACAAACGACGTACACTACGCCGCGCCCGACGCGCGCGCGACGCACGATGTTCTCTGCGCGCTGCGCCACGAGCGCACCCTCGCCGAGATGGGCACTCGCCTCCGCCCCAACGGCGAGTGGTACCTCAAGAGCGCCGCGCAGATGTGGCACCGCTGGCGCCACCACCCCGAAGCACTCCGCGCCACGTTGGACATCGCCGAGCACTGCACCTTCCGCATGCGCGACCTGCGCCCCTCCCTCCCGAAGTTCCCCCTCCCCCCCGGCGTCACCGCCGACGACTACCTCGCCTCGCTCGTTGCGCAGGGTGCGTGGGAGAGATACAGAAAGACAGGGTTCAGGGTTCGGGAGGCAGGGTTCAGGAACGGCTCGACGTTCGAGATCTCTCCTTCCGGACAGTACCTGAACCCTGAACCCTGCCTCCTGAACCCTGTAGTTCACCGCCAGATCACCCACGAGCTCTCGGTCATCCGGCAGCTCGGGCTCTCCGGGTACTTCCTCATCGTGTGGGACATCGTACGCTTCGCGAGGAGGGAGGGGATACTCTGCCAGGGGAGAGGGTCGGCGGCGAATTCGGCGGTGTGCTTCTGTCTGGGAATCACCGCAGTGGATCCGATCGAGATGGGATTGCTCTTCGAGCGCTTCCTGAGCGACGAGCGGCAGGGGACGCCTGACATCGACATCGACTTCGCGCACCGTGATCGTGAGAAGGTGCTGCAGTACGTGTACGAGAGATACGGTCGCGAGCACGCGGCCATGGTGTGCGAGCAGATCACCTACAAGGAAAAGTCGGCGAAGCGCGATGTGGAGCGGGTGCTGGGGGGCGGCGCTCACGGGGCAACGGGCGGCGATCGCGGGAATGGCGGCGGCGGCAAGCGCGAGCTCGCGGAGGCCGTCGCATCCCGGCTCCTTCGCATCCCGCGGCATCGCTCGATCCACGTGGGCGG
>JBIQMO010000467.1:0-1726 GCA_044463245.1 Gemmatimonas aurantiaca | reverse complement strand
CTCCCCGTGGAGATGACGCGCCGGCTCCTGCGCGAGGTGGCCGACGCGCTGGCCTACGCGCATGCGCGCGGCGTGGTGCACCGCGACATCAAGCCAGACAACATCCTCGTGGACCGCGAGAGCGGCCGCGCAATGGTGACGGACTTCGGCATTGCGAGGGCGGTGCAGGGGGGTGCCGATTCGCGACTCACCGCCACAGGAGTGGCGATCGGTACGCCGGCATTCATGTCGCCAGAGCAGGCGGCGGGCGATCGCGAAATAGATGGTAGGAGCGACCTCTACTCGCTCGGCATCGTGGGCTACCAGATGCTCGCCGGGCGCCTCCCGTTCGAGGCGACGAGCACGCCGTCGATGCTCATGAAGCACATCATGGAGCGGCCGCCAGAGGTCACCGACTTTCGCCCGGACGTTCCTCCGGATCTCGCGGCCACGGTGATGAAGCTCCTGGAGAAGGAGCCGGAGAACCGCTTCGAGAGTGCTTCGGGTCTCTCGCGGGTGCTTTCGGGTGACCCCGTCGCGCAAGCCACTCTGCTCTCTACGCCGCCGCGAGAGAGCGCACGAGCGAACCGTGGCACGGCGGACCACTGGGCGCAGTCCTCGCCCACGTCGCAGTACCCGCTCGCCGGCCGCACATCCGGCGAATCTCGTACTGCGTCGGTGGAGGCCGCGAGCGGCGAGTACTACACGCCCACCGCCGAGGAGATCGCGCGCTGGTCGGCGCCCGAGGTGCAGCGCTTCCGCGCCTCCTTCGCGCGCTTCGCCTTCGTCAACGCCGTGATCGTGATCGCGGCGATCTTCACGAACAGCGACTTCCTCTCGATAACGGTGATCTGGGGTATCTTCATGGCGCTGAAGTACTCCAAGCTCTGGTCGGCGGGATACGACTGGCACGATGTCTTCCGCGAGCCGCGCGATCGTCCCTTCACGGACGTGCTGCAGGAGGCGGGAGAGCACATCGAAGATTTCTTCAACAAGTTCGACAAGAACAAGCGCGGGAAGATTCGCGAGCGTCGCCGCCGGCGGAAGCGGATCTCGCCTCCCGTCGAGCGAGCGGCGCTGCCGGGCGCGAGCCCAGTCCCCACGCGCCCCGCAGACTACGGCCCCTACTCGGACCAGGTGCGCAGGGCGAGCCGCGATCTCGAGGAGATCGCGCGCATCGTCACCTCGCTCCCTCGCTCCGACCAGTCGCTCGTGGAGGGAGTGGTCCCGGCCGCCGAGGGGCTCTACCGTAGAGCGCAGGGGCTCGCCGCGGCGCTGCACGCCAACGAGCCGACGCCGGGTGCCGCTGACCGGATCGAGGAGGAGATCGCCGCGCTCGAGGCGCAGGCGAATCCGCTGGACGTGCCGCGCAGTGAGGAGCGCGTGCGGCGGCTCGCGCTCCTGAAGCGCGAGCGGCGCGCGGTGGCGGATGTCGTCCGCCGGCACGACGAGACCGCGGCGAAGTTGGAGAGCTGCCTGATCGCACTCCAGAACATGCGCATCGACGTACTTCGGCTCCGTGCAGAAGGCGTGGCGGGAGTCAGCCAGCACATCACGCTGCTCACCGAGCGAGCGCGTTCGCTCGCGGACGAGGTGGATGCGGTCGTTCAGGTAGGAGCCGAGGCGCGCGGTTCGGCTGACGGTGGTCGCGTGTGACCGACCCGATGCGCGACCGCGTGGTCGCCGTGGTCGGCGATGCGTACGAGCTGGGCCCGGAGCTCGGACGTGGAGGGATGGCGATCGTCTA
>JBIQMO010000466.1:0-1746 GCA_044463245.1 Gemmatimonas aurantiaca | reverse complement strand
ACGTCATCCAGGGCACGCTCGACATGCTCATCCTCAAGACGCTCTCGCTCGAGCCCATGCACGGCTACGGGATCGCGCGGCGCGTGGAGCAGATATCGCGCGGCGTCTTCAAGGTGAATCCCGGATCGCTCCTCACTGCGCTGCAGCGAATGGAGCGCGCCGGCCTCCTCGACGCCGAGTGGCGCACCTCGGAGAACTCGCGGCGCGCCAGGTATTACTCGCTCACGCGAGCTGGGCGCAAGCGACTCGAGGCGGAGACGGCTGACTGGAAGCGGCGCGCAGCCGCGGTCGCCCGGCTCCTCAACGCGGAGGGATGACCCATGTCGCTCTGGCGACAGCTCACGCGCGGGGTCCGCGCCCTTGCGCACCGCGCCGATGCCGATCGCGACGTCGCCGACGAGATCGAGCACTTCCTCGACCAGTCGGCAGCCGCGCACATGGCGCACGGACTCGCCGCGCAAGACGCGAGGCGCGCGGCGCTCCTGGAGATGGGGAATCGCACCGTGGCGCGCGAGCACGTGCGATCTGCCGGATGGGAGAACATCGTCGAGGAAGCGATGTCCGATCTCCGCTACGCGGCGCGGCGGTTGCGCCGCAGCCCCGGCTTCACCACGGTGTGCGTGCTCACACTCGGGCTCGGGATCGGCGGCGGCACGGCGATCTTCGGAGCGGTCTACCCGGTGCTCTTCCAGCCGTTCCCGTACCCGAACGCGGGCCGCATTGTGCACCTCTCCGACTTTGGTTCCGAGGGGCAGCCGGTCGACGTCACCTACGGAACCTTCCACGAGCTGTCGCAGCGCAGCCGCTCTTTCGCGGAGCTGGCTGCCGCCGACAGGTGGCAGCCGGCGCTGATGGAGCTGGACGCGCCGGAGCGACTGGGTGGAGCGCTGGTCACCGCGCGCTACTTCAACGTGCTCGGTGCGATGCCGGCGGTGGGGCGCAACTTTGCGGCGACCGATGATGAACCCGGCGCGCCGCGCGTCGCCATCGTGAGCGACGGCCTCGCGCGCCGCCGCTTCGGCGATGCGCGCGCGCTGCTCGGCGGGAGCATCACGCTCGATGGCGATAGGTACACTGTGATCGGCGTGATGCCGCCCGGCTTCGAGGATGTACTCTCGCCATCGGCCGATGTCTGGGCGCCGCGCCGCTACCACCCCAACACTTCGTTCGAGAGCGCAGAGTGGGGACATCACATGCGTATGATCGGGCGACTGGCCGCGGGCGTGGGGATCGAGCAGGTGCGCCGCGAGGTCGCCGGCATCGGAGCTTCGCCGATCGCCGACTTCCCGCGGCCATCCTGGGCCTCCATGGATGACGGCCTCGACGTTCGCTCGCTGCGCGACGCGGTCACGCGCGATGCGCGTCCCGCTCTTCTCGCCATTGTCACCGCCGTCGTGCTGGTGCTCGCGATCGCGTGCGTCAACGTCACCAACATTCTTCTCGCGCGCGGCCTCCGGCGCCGCGACGAGCTGGCGATGCGCGCGGCACTCGGCGCCGGCCGCGGACGCATCGTACGACAGCTAGTTACCGAGACGCTCCTTCTCGCGGCGGTGGGCGGCGCGCTCGGGCTGCTCGTGGGCGCGGTGGGAGTGCGCGCGCTCGTGGCGCTGGCGCCCGCCGAGCTTCCGCGTATGGGCGCGATTGGAATGAGCACGCCGGCACTCGTGTTCACGATTGCGCTCACCACGCTCGTGGGCGTGGTGGTGGGACTCGTCCCCGCGCTCCAGGGGACGAATCGCGATCTCC
>JBIQMO010000465.1:0-1755 GCA_044463245.1 Gemmatimonas aurantiaca | reverse complement strand
CGGCCCGGGCAATTGCCCGGGCCGCTCGGAATCAAAGAGCGGACCCCGCCGCTTACTCGTCGCCGAGTCGATGGTCGGGTTCCAGGTAGCCCTTCACGTAATCCGCCACCGAAGCATCGAGCGGCGTGACCGGAGCGTCATAGCCGGCCGCGCGCAACCGGGCGATGTCGGCGCAGGTGTAGTACTGGTAGCGCGCGCGCATCGACTCGGGCATCTCGATGAACTCGATCTGCGGCTCCAGTCCCATCGCCGCGAAGAGCGCGCGTGCGAGATCCAGCCAGGTGTGCGCCACGCCGGAGCCGATGTTGTAAAGGCCGGCGGCGCCTCTCTCGCGCGCCAGGTGGAGCGTCATCTCCACCACGTCCTTCACGTAGACGAAGTCGCGGCGCTGCTCGCCGTCGCGGTACTCGGGGCGGTAGCTCTTGAAGAGTCTCACGCGGCCGGTGTCGCGGATCTGTTCGTACGCCTTGTTGACGAGCGAGCGCATCTCGCCCTTGTGACCCTCGTTGGGGCCGAAGACGTTGAAGAACTTGAGCCCCACCACCCGCTCCAGCATGCCGTGCGAGAGCGCGTACTGGTCGAAGAGCTGCTTGGAGTAGCCGTACGCGTTGAGCGGCCGGAGCGAGGAGAGATCTTCCGCGCCGCGCACACGGTCGCTCATCCCGGCCGCGCCGTCGCCGTACGTCGCCGCGCTCGACGCATACACGAAGCGCACGTCATTCGTCAGCGCCCAGCGCGCGAGCGTCTTGGTGAACTCGAAGTTGTTCCGCGCCAGGTACGACGCGTCGCGCTCGAGCGTGCTGGAGCAGGCGCCCATGTGCAGCACCAGCGAGAACTCTCCCAGCGCCCCGCTCTCGAGGCGCGGGAAGAGATCGTCCGCCTCCAGATAGTCCTCGAAGCGGAGCGGCGCGAGGTTGCGCCACTTGTCGCTGGTGCCGAGTCGGTCGGCTATCACCACCTCATCGATGCCGCGCGCGTTGAGCCCCCACACGAGCGCGCTCCCGATGAAGCCCGCACCCCCGGTGACGAGGACGCGATCGCCGCGACTCACTGCCCCAGCACCAGGGCGAACACCAGCGGCGCCACGATCGATGCGTCGCTCTCGATGATGTGCTTGGGCGTGTCGATGCCGAGCTTACCCCAGGTAATCTTCTCGTTCGGTACCGCGCCCGAGTACGAACCGTAGCTGGTGGTGGAATCCGATATCTGGCAGAAGTACCCCCAGAGCGGCACCTCGGGGCGCTGCAGATCCTGGTGCAGCATCGGCACGACGCAGATGGGAAAGTCGCCGGCGATCCCGCCGCCTATCTGGAAGAAGCCGATCGACGACTTCGGCGCCGTCTCCTGATACCATTCGGCGAGCCGGACCATGTACTCGATCCCGGTGCGCACGGTGTGCACGTTCTTCACGTCGCCCGTGATGCAGTGCCCCGCGTACATGTTGCCCAGGGTGGAGTCCTCCCAGCCGGGTACCACCATCGGGAGGTTGCGCTCCGCCGCGGCCAGGAGCCACGAGTCTTTCGGGTCGATCGAGTACGAGTCGCGCAGCTTCCCGCTCAGCAGGATGCGGTACATGAACTCGTGCGGGAAGAGGCGCTCGCCGCGCTGGTCCGCCGCCACCCACTCCTCGAGCACCGCCGCCTCGATCCGCCGCATCGCTTCCATCTCGGGGATGCAGGTGTCGGTGACGCGGTTCATGTGCCGGTCGAGGAGCGCCTTCTCGTCGGATGGCGTGAGGTCGCGGTAGTTGGGGAC
>JBIQMO010000464.1:0-1757 GCA_044463245.1 Gemmatimonas aurantiaca | reverse complement strand
CCATCTACATGACCGCCGTGCAGGCGATGACCGGCCACGGCGGCTGGCCGATGACCGTGTTCCTGACGCCGGACGGCACACCGTTCTATGGCGGCACGTATTTCCCTCCCGACGACAGACCGGGTACACCGTCGTTCCCGCGAGTGCTGGCGGCCGTGGCCGCATCGTACCGCGACCGGCGCGGCGACATCGAGAAGACCGCCGCGCAGGTGCGGCAGCTCTACGACAATTCGCGCGGCGGCGCACGAGCGACCGGACGGGTGGATGAGGCGCTGCTCGAGCAGGCATTCCGCTCGATGGAGAGCCGGTACGACCACGAACACGGCGGCTTCGACAGCGCGCCCAAGTTCCCGCAGTCGATGGCGTTCGACTTCATGCTCCGCCACTGGGACCGCACAGGCAAGGCATCGGCGCTCGACATGGCGCAGGATTCCTTCCGCGCGATGGCGCGTGGCGGGATCCACGACCAGATCGGCGGCGGCTTCCATCGCTACACGGTGGACGGAAAGTGGCTCGTTCCACACTTCGAGAAGATGCTCTACGACAACGCGCTCCTCGCTCGGCTCGGTGCGCATCTCTGGCAGGCGACCGGTGATGACGACGCCCGGCGCGTGGCGGAAGACACGGTGGACTGGGTCGCGCGCGAGATGACGTCGGAGGAGGGCGGCTTCTACTCGGCGCTCGATGCGGACAGTGAAGGCGAGGAGGGCAAGTTCTACCTCTGGGATGAGTCGGAGATCGACGAGCTGCTGGGCGACGACGCGCCCATCGCCAAGGCACACTGGGGCGTCTCGGCGAGCGGGAACTTCGAGGGGCGGAACATCCTCCACGTGGCCGAGGACCCAGCGCTGATCGCCGCGCGACGAGGGATCGAAGTGCAGAGAGTGCAGGAGATCCTGGCGCGCTCGCGCGAGACGCTGTACGCGGCGCGCTCGAGGCGGGTCTGGCCCGCCCGCGATGACAAGGTGATCGCATCCTGGAACGCGCTCATGCTCCGAGCCGTCGCCGATTGTGCGCGAATCTTCGGTCGCGACGACTATCGCGAGCTCGCGCTCCGCAACGGCGCGCTGCTCTTCCGGGAGATGGTGCGTGAAACCGAGGGGGGCCTTCGGGTCCTGCGCACGCGCCGTAGTGGAGCGCCCACGATCCCCGGCTACCTCGAGGATCACGCCGCGCTCGCCCTTGCCGCGATCTCGCTCTACGAGCTGACATTCGACCGGCTCTGGCTCGACCGCGCGCGTGGTCTATCCGAATCCGTGGTACGCTGGTTCTGGGATGATTCGGCGCGCGGCTTTTACGATACCGCGAGCGACCACGAGCAGCTCGTCACGCGGCCCCGCGAGCCCACCGACACCGCCCTGCCCTCGGGCAACTCGCTCGCGGTGGAGCTCCTGCTTCGCATCGTCGAGCTCTTCGACGACCGCTCGATGCGCGGACGTGCGGAGACGGTGCTCGAGTCGCTGGCCGCTCCGATGGCGCAGTACGGCGCCGCCTTCGGCCACCTCCTGGGCGCCGCCGACCTGGCCGTGAACGGCGCCCTGCAGGTGGCGCTGGTAGGCGACCCGCGCTCGCACGGCTTCATCGAGCTGGCGCGCGAGCTCTCCGCCCACTACCTCCCCTCTCTGGTGCTTGCCGGCGGTCCCACCGATGCGAGCGATGGCGTCGCCCTGCTCGCCGACCGCGCCCCGCAAGATGGTCGCCCCACCGCCTACGTATGCCGTCACTACACCTGCCAACTCCCCGTCTCTAGAGATCCG
>JBIQMO010000463.1:0-1757 GCA_044463245.1 Gemmatimonas aurantiaca | reverse complement strand
CACGTGGGCGAGATCGAGCGTGCCGCGCGCGAGGTGGACGACGCGCTCGCGCTGATCGCCTCCAGCTCGAGCCGCACGCGCGAAGCCGCGAGCGGCGTGAGCGCCGCCGCCGAGGAGAACCTGGTAGCGGTCGACCAGGCCGCCGGCGGTATGGCCGCCATAGCGCGTGTGGCCGAGGCCCACGCCTCCGCCGCCGAGGAGGTGACTGCCTCGAGCGAGGAGCAGTCGGCCGCGTGCGAGGAGATGAGCGCCACCGCCACGACCCTCCACCGCGGCGCCACCCAGCTGCGGGAGCTGGTGGCGGGGTTGAGGGTGGAGGGCGCGTAGGTCCGACGGGGTCAGGTCTTTAATTTCGAGCCGTATGGGCTACTGCCCATACGGCTCGAAATTAAAGACCTGACCCCGTCGGACCCTGAACCCCGCCGTTCTTGCATCTCTGCATTGTATTCCTTACAATAGCCCAAATAGTATACAAATTCCCACCCAGCGGACTGTGTCCGCGATCTGATCTGGAGGGCATGTGTCTCCCGTCGTGCACCGACTCGCCGCCGCCGCGGCGGCACTCGCCCTGTTCGCTGCGCAGGCGCCGGCGCAGGCAGCCAAGGCCAGCAGGGCGGCGCGCACCAGCGCGGCCCTGCAGAAGAATCCGCTCGCTGGCCTCGATCAGTTCGTGGAGCGGGCCATGAAGGAGTGGCACGTCCCCGGGCTCGCCATCGCTATCGTCAAGGACGACTCGGTCGTGTACGCGAAGGGGTTCGGCGTGCGCGAGCTGGGGAAGCCCGACCGCGTGGACCCTCGCACGATCTTCGCCATCGGCTCCAACACGAAGGCATTCACTTCCGCCGCCGTCGCCATCATGGTGGACCGGAAGAAGATGCGCTGGGACGACAAGGTCACGAGCTACCTCCCGAACTTCCAGCTCTACGATCCGTACGTCACGCGCGAGATCACGATTCGCGACGTCCTGTCACACCGGAGCGGCCTGGGCAGGCGCGGCGACATGCTCTGGTACGGTTCTCCGTACGACCGCGGCGAGATCCTCAGGCGCGTCCGCTTCCTCGAGCCCAACTCGAGCTTTCGCAGCCAGTTCGGCTACCAGAACATCATGTTCCTCGCCGCCGGAGAGGCGATGGCCAGGGCTGCCGGTAGAAGCTGGGATGACGTCATCATCTCCGAGATCTTTCAGCCGCTCGGCATGGACGAGAGCAGCACGAGTACCGACCGTCTGCGCGGCAAGCCGGACGTGGCGACGCCGCATCTCATAGACGGCGCCGACGTCGCTCCCATCCCCTGGCGCAACATCGACAACGTCGCACCCGCCGGCTCCATCAACTCCAGTGTACTGGACATGACGCACTGGATACGCATGCAGCTCGACACGGGCGCGTACGCCGGGAAAAAGGTCATCAGCGCGAGATCGCTGTACGAGACGCACTCGCCGCAGACGATCATCTCCTCACCTCCCGACACACTCTTCCCATCCAACCACTTCTCCAGCTATGGGATGGGTTGGGTGCTCCAGGACTACCGCGGACGCGAGCTGGTGTGGCACAACGGAGGGATAGACGGCATGCTCTCCGAGGTGCGCCTCGTTCCCGAGGAGAAGCTCGGCTTCGTGATTCTCTCCAACGCCGAGGGGCACAACATGAACCCGGCCATCGCCTACCGCATCATCGACGCCTACCTCGGTGCGCCCACGCGAGACTGGAGCGCGGTCTTCCTCGCGCAGCAGAAGAAGGGCGAGGCGATGCAGGCGG
>JBIQMO010000462.1:0-1764 GCA_044463245.1 Gemmatimonas aurantiaca | reverse complement strand
CACGAACCGATTAGATTTCGGCGGTATCTTTCCTCCCTCCCACGTGTTCGTCCCAAAACTGGTAACGACCCTCCAGGGTTACGATCGCGAGCAGTTTACTCATGATCTGACCGCTGGCGTCATCGTAGGTATAGTCGCGCTCCCGCTGGCGATCGCGTTCGCGATCGCCAGCGGTGTCACGCCGGGACGCGGACTGTGGACCGCGATCGTGGCGGGATTCCTAATCTCGGCGCTCGGCGGCTCGCGTGTCCAGATAGGTGGTCCCACCGGCGCCTTCATCGTCATCGTATACGGCATCGTCCAGAAGTACGGCGTCGATGGACTGATCGTCGCCACACTGATGGCCGGTGTGATCCTGATAGTGATGGGCGCCGCGAAGTTCGGTGCGGCGATCAAGTTCATCCCGCACCCCGTAGTGGTGGGATTCACCAGCGGGATAGCCGTCATCATCTTCTCGAGCCAGGTGAAGGACTTCCTCGGGCTGCGCATGGGCGCCGTGCCCGCGGAGTTCGTGGCGAAGTGGGGCGCCTTCGCGAAGAACATTCACACTGTGAACGCCTGGGCTCTGGGACTGGCGGTGCTGGCGCTGCTCATCATCCTCCTGCTCCCACGAGTGAGCAAGCGCGTGCCGGCGGCGTTCGTCGCGCTGATCGTGACCACATTGCTGGCGCAGCTACTTCATCTGCCCGTCGAGTCCATCGGGAGCAGATTCGGCCCGATCAACGCGAGCATCCCGCATCCCGTCCTCCCTGCACTCTCCTTCGCCACCATCACCGCGCTCGTGGGCCCGGCCTTCACGATCGCGATCCTCGCCGCGGTGGAGTCGCTGCTCTCTGCGGTCGTGGCGGACGGAATGATCGGAAGCCGTCATCGCTCGAACATGGAGCTCGTCGCGCAGGGCGTTGCGAACATTGCGTCCGCGCTCTTCGGTGGGATACCCGCGACCGGCGCCATCGCGCGCACGGCGACGAACGTCAATAGCGGCGGTCGCACTCCGGTAGCGGGAATAACGCACGCCATCACGCTGCTGATCATCACGCTGTTCGTTGGAAAGTGGGCGGCGCTCATTCCGCTCGCGGCACTCGCCGCGATCCTGGTGGTGGTGGCCTATCACATGAGCGAGTGGCGCGTATTCGTGGCCGAGTTCCGCGCGCCGAAGAGCGACATCGCGGTGCTCCTCACCACCTTCGTGCTCACGGTCGTCGTCGACCTTACCGTGGCGATCGGCGTCGGGATGGTGCTCGCGGCGTTCCTCTTCATGCGTCGCATGGCGGAGGTCACCAACGTGACCGCGATCACCCGGGAGCTCCACGACACCAGCGACACCTACGACTCCGACCCCGCCGCGGCGAACCGCCGCACCCTTCCGGCCGGCGTACAGGTCTATGACATCAACGGCCCCTTCTTCTTCGGCGCTGCCGAGCGGTTTCGCGAGGCCGTCGGCCGCGTGGCCGCCCGGCCGCGGGTGCTGATCGTCCGCCTCAAGAACGTCCCCGCGATCGACTCTTCGGGGCTGCACGCTCTCACCGAGATCGTGCACCGGAGTCGCAAGGAGAACGTGCGCGTCCTCCTGGCCGACCTCCACGCCCAGCCCATGGTCGCCCTCACCAACTCCGGTCTCCTCGCCGAGATCGGAGAAGACGACGCCTCCCGCACTCTCGAGGAGGCCATCGAGGAAGCGAGGGAGTACCTGGGAACGCGAGAGACGAAGGAAAGCAGACGGCAGAAAGCAGTGAACTACGAGGGTCCAGGGCCGACGGGGCC
>JBIQMO010000461.1:0-1776 GCA_044463245.1 Gemmatimonas aurantiaca | reverse complement strand
AGCTCGCGCGAACGGTGGTAGACCCAGACGGGGAAGCGCTCCTCCGCCCACTCCGGCAGTAGCTGCACGAGCCGCCCTTCCGCAAGCAGCTCGCGCACGGTGAACTCGAGCGGCTGCCCCACGCCGTGCCCGCTCAGCATTGCGCCGAGCAGCGACGCGGAATCGTTCACAGTCAGTCTCCCCTCCGGCTCGATCGCCACGATCTCCCCAGCGCGGTGGAACTCCCACTCGAAGGGACGCCTGGTGACGGGGTTCTGCACGAGTACGCACTCGTGATGCCCCTCCACCAGCTCTCGCGGGTGCACCGGAGCTCCGCGCCGCGCGACGTAGGCGGGCGACGCGCAGGTCAGCACGCGGGTCTCCAGCAGCCGGCGCCCGATCTGCGTTGACGACTCCGGCTCGCCGGCGCGCACCGCCACATCCACTCCTTCACTCACCAGGTCGCCGATCCGGTCGCGCACCACGAGGTCGAAGGAGAGCTCGGGGTACTTGGTCAGAAACTCGGTGATGCGCGGCGCCAGCACGTAGTGGCCGAACGCCCCGTCCACGCTCACGCGCAGCCGTCCACGCACCGCGGTCCGCGTCGTGGAGGCCTCGAGCGCGGCGTCTTCGATGCGATCCAGCAGCGGCCGCACTTCCTCGTAGAAGCGGCGCCCCTCGTCCGTGAGCGCCACCGCGCGCGGGGTGCGGTCGAAGAGTCGCACGCCGAGCCGCCGCTCGAGGCGCGCGACGGCCCGGCTCACGCCCGGCTGCGTCATCCCCAGCGACTCGGCGGCCCGCACGAAGCTCCCGGCCTCCACCACCGCCGCAATCACCCCGATCCCACCGAGGAGCCGCCCATCGACCGCCATAATGCCTCCGGCGCATTGTAGATATGTCATCCTATGCGCTGGAGTCATTTACCCGCAAGCCTTACCCTCCCTTCAACGGCTGGCAACGCAATCCAACTCCAACGGGAGAGTGCAAAATGAGCGGGAAGACGGAGACGGCGGAGACCCAAGTCGCGATAGTCACCGGCGCGTCGCGCGGCATCGGGGCCGCAGTCGCCGCGCGGCTGGCGCAGGACGGGTTCGCGGTGGTGGTGGACTACCTGGGGGATGACGCCGAGGCAAGCGAGGTCGTGCAGTCGATCGCCGAGTGCGGTGGCCGCGCGGCCGCGGTGAACGCGGACGTCGCGGATCCTGGCGCAGTCCACGCGCTCTTCGACGAAGCGGAGCGCACCTTCGGACGGGTCGATGTGCTCATCAACAACGCCGGTATCATGCCGCCCACCCTGCCGCCGCTCGCTGAGACGGACGACGCCACCTTCGACCGGCTCTTCGCCGTGAACGTGAAGGGCACCTTCAACACGCTGCGCGAGGCGGCTCGGCGGCTCCGGCCCGGCGGTCGCATAGTGAACTTCTCGAGCAGCGTGATCGGGACGGCGTTTCCAGGATACGCCGTCTACGGCGCGACGAAAGCGGCGGTCGAGACGTTCACGAACATCATGGCCAAGGAGCTCCGCGGCCGCGGCATCACCGTGAACGCCATCGCCCCGGGGCCAACGGCAACGGAGCTCTTCCTGAATGGGAAGACGCCGGAGACCATCGAGCGCCTCTCCAAGGCACCGCCGCTCGAGCGGCTCGGCACGCCCGAGGACATCGCCGCCGCGGTCTCCTTCCTAGTGAGCGAGGACGGCGCCTGGATCAACGGTCAGACGCTGCGTGCCAATGGAGGGCTGGTCTGAGGGGAACGACGGGGTCAGGTCTTTAATTTCGAGCGGACTGAGCGAATGCT
>JBIQMO010000460.1:0-1794 GCA_044463245.1 Gemmatimonas aurantiaca | reverse complement strand
GCTCATACGGCTCGAAATTAAAGACCTGACCCCGTCGGCTCTCCCCTATTGCGTCCCTCCCCTCCAGTCCCTATTCTGGCGACAAAACAGTATACCGAGACGGAGATGGGATATGGCGAGAATGACGAAGCGAGCGGCGGGGCGATGGATCGGGGCGATGGCGGCGGTCGTCTGCGTGGCGGCGGGCGCCGTGGCGCAGGAAGCAAAGGGTGCAGCGGGAGGGGGAACGAGAGGGGGAGGGGCGCTCGAGGCCAGGGTGAAGAGCATCATCGAGCGGCCGGAGTTCAGGCACTCGACATGGGGCGTGGAGTTCTACTCGCTCGACTCCGGGAAGACGGTGTACTCCATCAACGGCGACAAGCTCTTCGTGCCGGGGTCCACCACCAAGCTGCTCACCATGGGGAGCGCGCTCGGGTTGCTCGGCGCGGACTACCGCTTCCATACGCGCGTCTACCGCACGGGTCCAATCCGGAGCGACGGGACGCTCGACGGTGATCTCGTGCTCGTGGCCAGCGGAGATGCGAATCTGTCCGGGCGCATCCAGAAAGATGGCACCCTCGCCTTCGAGAACGAGGACCACTCGTACGACGGAAGCCCCGATACCAGGGCCGTTCCCGGCGATCCGCTCCTCGCCATCCGCGACATCGCCGCGCAGGTACACGCGCGTGGGATCAGGAAGATCGGCGGGCGTGTGCTGATCGATGCCACGCTCTTCCCCGAGGGGGAGCGTGAGCTCGGGACGGGCGTGGTCATCTCGCCGATCATCGTGAACGACAACCTCGTGGACGTGACGATCGCGCCTGGCGCCGCGCCCGGCGCACCGGTGTCGCTGGATGTATCGCCAGCCACGGCGTACGTGCGCTTCGTCAACCAGGCCACCACGTCGAGCGCGGATTCGCAGCCGCACATCCGCTGGTCCAACGATGTGGCCAACCCCGATGGCTCGCACACTGTCACGGTGACGGGGACGATGCCCGCTGGCAAGCCGGCGGTTCTCTTCAGCTACGCCGTTCCCGAGCCGAGCCGCTTCGCGCAGGTGGCGCTGGTGATGGCGCTCGACGAGAGAGGTGTGCGCGTCGCTCTCCCGCCGCCCGACGAGAAGTCGGACTTTGCGGCGCTCGCGTCGTCGTACACCGACGCCAATCTGGTCGCCGAGCACGTCTCGCCTCCGCTATCGGAGGAGGTGAAGGTCACGCTCAAGGTGAGCCAGAACCTTCATGCGAGCGCGATGCCGTACGTACTCGGCGCCATCCTCGCGAAGGACGGATCGGCACAGGCCGGCTTCGCGAAGGAGCGCGAGTTCCTGAGGGACACGCTCGGGCTCGACATCTCGGGCGCGTCCCAGGGCGACGGTGCGGGGGGGTCGGCTCACTTCACGCCGTCGTTCATGGTGCGCTTCCTGGCCGCGATGGCCAGGCGTGCCGACTATCAGAAGTACTTCACCGCGCTGCCGATACTCGGGCGCGATGGCACGCTCTGGAATATCCAGACCGGGTCGCCAGCCGCCGGACACGTGCACGCGAAAACGGGTACCTACGTCGAGGAGGATCTCCTCAACAACGGCATGATCGTGGACGGGAAGGGGCTCGCGGGCTACATGACCACCGCCGATGGGCGCCGGCTCGCCTTCGCCATCTACGCCAACAACGTCCCCGTGTCGCTCGATCCGGATGCGATCACGAAGATCGTGGGACAGGCGGTCGGCGAGGTAGCCGCCGCGGGTTATGAGGCGCGGTAAACGACGGGGTCAGGTCTTTAATTTCGAGGGGGCTGAGCAGTTGCTCAGCCCCCTCG
>JBIQMO010000459.1:0-1808 GCA_044463245.1 Gemmatimonas aurantiaca | reverse complement strand
AGTCCACGGCGCCGAGCGAGAGGAGCCACTCGGCGTTGTCGCGCATGATGGCTCCGCGCGTGCCGGAGAAGTCGAGGAAGCGCTCGAGCTGCGAGCGGATGGCGCGTGTGTTCGCCTCCACCACTTCGGGGGAGTTGAGCTGGCGCTCGACCGTCTTACCGCTCGGATCGCCGATCATCCCGGTGCCGCCGCCCACGAGCGCGATTGGGCGGTGCCCAGCTCGCTGGAGGTGTACCAGCCCCATCACGGGCACCAGGTTTCCCACGTGCAGACTGGGCGCGGAGGGATCGAAGCCGCAGTACGCGGTCACCGTTCCGCGGGCGAGCCACTCCGGGAGGCCTTCGGTGTACTGGTTGAGCATACCGCGCCAGGTCAGCTCATCGAGCAATTGCGCGGTGGGGAGCGTGGTGGAAGACATGCCCCAAATATACGGTGCCACTGCACGTCATGCGTCGGCTCCGAATACCGTACGCTCCGACCGATCGTCAGTACAGCGGCACGCCGTGTGCCCTGCGTTGCCGCATGGCGCAGCCGTTGTTAGGTTCCGACTTCCGACCCCGAGAGCTCACTTGCCCCTGCACATTCACGAGCAAATCGGCGTGACTCCGGCCGCCGAGATCGATGGCTGATCTGCCTTTCAAGCGGAGCTTCTGGAAGAAGCGTCCGCGCCTCACCCGCGTCGTCCTTCTCGCCGGCGTGTTCGGAGCGACCTTCGCGGTGGGGATCGCCTACGCGTCGTGGACGCTGGTCTGCCGCGGCGATGCCTGCCCCGACGCCCGTCGACTGGAAGCCTTCACGCCGCACCAGACCTCGAAGCTGTACGCGGCGGACGGTCGCTTCATCGCGGAGCTCGGCCTCGAGAGGCGCACCCTCGTCACGCTCGACGAGATCCCGCAGACCGTGCAGGAAGCCTTCATCGTCACCGAGGACAAGCGCTTCTACGACCACCACGGGATCGACTGGATCCGCGCCTTCGGCGCCGCGTTCCACAACGTCCTCGCGGGCGGGTATGCGCAGGGTTTCTCGACCATCACCATGCAGCTCGCGCGGAACATCTTCACCGAGAAGATCAGCCGCGAGAAGACGCTGACGCGCAAGCTGAAGGAGATGAAGATCGCGCGGCAGATCGAGTCGCTCTACCCGAAGCAGAAGATCCTCGAGCTCTACCTCAACCAGATCGCGCTGGGGAACGGCGCGTACGGGGTCGAGACCGCATCGCAGCGCTACTTCGGGAAGTCGGTACGCGATCTCAATCTGGCGGAGGCGGCCACGCTCGCCGCGCTCCCCAAGGCGCCGTCGCGTTACAACCCGCGCCGCTTCCCCGACCGCGCGATCCAGAGGCGAAACACCATCATCGCGCTCATGCGTGAGCAGGGCGTGGTGAGCGCGGCGGACGCGCAGCTCGCCCAGGCGTACCCGCTCCAGCTCGCGCATAGAACCGAGTCGGGCGAGCTGGCGCCCTACTTCGTGGAGTGGATCCGCAAGCAACTCGAGGACCAGTTCGGAAGCCGCCTCTATACGCAGGGCTACAAGGTCTACACCACCCTCGACATCGACATGCAGCTCGCCGCCGAGCGCAATCTCGAGCAGCAGCTCGAGGAGATCGAGGGTGGGAAGTTCGGGAAGTTCAACCACATCACCTACGAGCAGTATCAGGCCCGCAACGCCAACGGCGAGGGTGACTCGCTCGGTAACTCGCCGTACCTGCAGGGCGCCTTCATTGCGATCGATCCGCGCACCGGCGCGGTGCGCGCGCTCGTGGGCGGGCGCGACTTCGACGACTCCAAGTTCAACCGCGCCACGCAGGC
>JBIQMO010000458.1:0-1819 GCA_044463245.1 Gemmatimonas aurantiaca | reverse complement strand
CGCGGCGCTCCGGAGTTCGATGTGCTGCGAAAGAGGATGCGGAAGATGTCGCGAGAGCTCTCGGCGGCGCGCGAGCGCGAGCTGGAGGCAGGACGGCTGGAAGCGTTCAGGGAGACGGCGCGACGGGTGGCGCACGAGCTCAAGAATCCGCTCACGCCCATAGGCCTGGCCGTGGCACGCCTCAAGCGCGACGCCGACCCGCGGCTCGCCGAGGTAGTGGAAGTACTGGAAACGGAATCACGACGTCTCGAGGAGATGGCGCGGAGCTTCGCGCAATTCGGCCGACTCCCCGAGGGGCCGCGGGCCGAGATAGATCTGGGCGAGCTGGCGCGCTACACGGCCAAATCGATAGTCCCCGAGCAGATGGCGGTCTCGGTGGATGTGGAAGACGACCTGCCGCTGGTTCCGGGACACTACGAGGCGCTATCGCGGGCGCTCTCGAACGTTCTGATAAACGCGGTGCAGGCGTGCCGCGAGGGTGGTGAGGTACGGGTTGGCGTGAGGCGTGGAGCATCGAACGGACACGAGACGGTGGAGCTCCGCGTGCGCGACACCGGCTGCGGAATACCGGCGGATCGACTGCGGACGATCTGGGACCCGTACGTGACGCACACTTCCGGTGGAACGGGGCTGGGACTCGCGATCGCCCGGCAGACCGTACTGGCACACGGCGGTTCCGTGGATGCAACCAGCCGGCCCGGCGAGGGAACGGAGATAAGCTTCACGTTCCCGGTGAACGGCGCGGAGACATGACCAGGGAGGACGATCATGGATGTAGCAATAGTGGTCCCGCTCGGATTCTTCACGATGGTCGCGGTAATCGTCGTCGGCAGGCCCCTGGCGGCTGCTTACGCGAGGAAGATCAACCATCAGTCGACGCAAGCCTCCGTGCCCCCGGAGCTGCAACAGCGCCTCGAGCACATGGAGCAGGCCATAGACTCGATCGCCGTGGAAGTGGAGCGCATCTCGGAAGGTCAGCGCTTCACTACCAAGCTCCTCGCCGACCGCAATCCCGAGGCACACGCGGCTCTCTCGGCGAGCGAACGCGAGCGGCGGTGACGGGTAGTGATGGTGCGAGGACCCCGAACTGTATGAGAACCCTGGACGAGGAATCGGTCTACCATGGGTGATGTGCTTCAATTCGCCGCCGTCATGGCGACCATCGCGATCGTGACCGTGGGCTCTTACGCCTCGATCAAGGCCACGAACAAGATCTGGGGGAAGGACAAGGGACCCTCGCCGCGCGAGCTCGACGATGTGCGACAGCGCCTCGAGCAGCTGCAGCAGTCGATCGACAGCGTAGCGGTCGAGGTCGAGCGCATCTCCGAGGGGCAGCGCTTCACCACGAAGCTCCTCGCCGAGCGGCCGGAGGGCGAGGCGCTCCCCGCAGGCACCAGGCCGGCCTCGCGGTGATCATCGCCGCCAGCCCACCACGCTGAACATGTCCGATATCCTCATCGTGGACGACGAGCCGAACATCCGGCGCATGGTGGGCGCCCTCCTCGCATCCGAGGGCTTCACCGTGCGTGACGCGCCGGACGGGGCGAGCGGCGTGCGGGCGGCTCAGGAGCGCGAGCCGGATGCCATCCTCCTCGACCTCATGATGCCCGGCGAGCTCGATGGGATGGCCACGCTCTCGCGCTTACGCGAGCGCCTTCCCGAAGTACCCGTGGTGATGATGAGCGGGCGCGCGGGTTTGAGCGATGCGGTGAAGGCGACGAAGCTCGGTGCCTTCCACTTCCTGGAGAAGCCGCTCACACCCGAAAGCGTGGTCCTCACTCTCCGCTCCGCGCTGGAGCTGCGCCAGGCGCGCCGCGAA
>JBIQMO010000457.1:0-1827 GCA_044463245.1 Gemmatimonas aurantiaca | reverse complement strand
TTGATCCAGCTGCTCGCCCCCGACGGATGTGGCAGCGGGATCGCGACCGACTCGCCCCCCTCGTGGCGAACGAGATGCCGCTTTCCCACCAGCTCGCTCAGCTTTCCCGCACCGAGGAACCGATCGATGGCCAGCCGCCCGACAGGGATCAGCAGAGCCGGCCGGATGATTCGAAGCTCGGACTCGAGCCAACCACTGCACATATCGCGCTCATGAGTCGAGGGGACGCGGTCTCCCCGTCCGCTCGGCGACGGACCGGGGTAGCAGCGTGTGATGGCGGCGATGTACACGTCGCGCCGGAACTCGGCCTCCTCCACGCCCGCCAGGCTCAGCCAGGAGAAGAGCGTCTTCCCCGCGCGTCCGGCGAAGGGACGCCGGTCGTCGACCTCCACCTTCCCCGGCGCCTGACCCACGAGCATCGCTCGCGACGTGCGCGCCTCGGAGATGATGGGCCGTACCGACTCGGCGAGCCCGCAGCGCACGCACGCCGAGAGCGCCTCGTTGTGCGCTGCGAGGAGGACCGGGAGCATGTCGCGCTTCGAACCGCGTCGCTTCACCGCGCGTCCCTCGCCCACGCCAGCGTGGCGCGCACGGCGCGATTCCACTCGCGGGCACCTGCACGCGCCGCCGCGGAGCCCACGCCCGGCTCGAAGCGGTCGAAGTCCCGCTTCGACATGAACGCATCCACCGACGGCCAGACCCCGCCGGCGATACCCGCGAGCCCGGCGGCACCGAGCGCGGTGGTCTCCACGATGTCCGGCCGCTCGACCGGTACACCGAGCACATCGGCCTGGAACTGCATGAGCCAGTCGTTGGCCGAGGCGCCGCCATCGACTCTCAATCGCTCGAAGACCACGCCGCCGCGCTCGCGCATGAGTGCGAGGACGTCCGCCGTGGAGTAGGCCATCGCCTCGAGCGCGGCGCGCGCCAGATGCGCGCGCGTGGTGCCGCGCGTGAGACCGACGATAGTGCCGCGTGCGTCGGGCGCCCAGTGCGGCGCGCCGAGTCCGGCGAGCGCGGGGACGAAGTAGACTCCTTCGGTGGATTCGAGACCTCTCGCCAGCGATTCCGTTTCGGCGGCGGTCTCGAGGATGCCGAGTCCGTCGCGCAGCCACTGCACCGCCGCTCCGGCTATGAAGATCGCGCCCTCCATGGCGTACGCCGGTCCGCCGCCGGCGTCGCACGCCACCGTGGTGAGAAGTCCGCCGACGGGCGCGGGGCGCGACTGGCCCAGGTTCAGGAGGACGAAGGCGCCGGTCCCGTAGGTGTTCTTCCCTTCCCCCTCCTTGCAGCACCCCTGCCCGAAGAGAGCGGCCTGCTGGTCGCCCGCGATTCCGGTGATCGGGATCTCGCGCCCGAACCACTCGGCACGGGCCACGCCGAAGTCGCCACTCGACCTCCGAGCTTCGGGTAGAATGGTCAGGGGAACGCCGAACAGGTCGCACAGCTCCTCGCTCCACCGCAGCTTCTCGGTGTCGAAGAGCATCGTGCGCGAAGCGTTGGTGTAGTCGGTGGCGTGGACACTGCCGCCGGTGAGCCGCCAGACGAGCCAGCTGTCCACCGTGCCCGCCAGCAGCTCGCCGCGCCGCGCCCGCTCGCGCAGATCGCCGCGCGAGAGCAGCCACTCGAGCTTCGTCGAGGAGAAGTACGGATCGATGACGAGCCCCGTGCGCTCGGAGATCAGGGCGACGGTCTCGGGATTCGAGGCCAGCTCCGTGCAGCGCGCAGCGGTACGCCGGTCCTGCCAGACGATGGCGCGCCCCACCGGCTCACCGCTCTCGCGCTCCCAGAGGACCACCGTCTCACGCTGGTTGGTGATGCCGATGG
>JBIQMO010000456.1:0-1843 GCA_044463245.1 Gemmatimonas aurantiaca | reverse complement strand
CGGGCGTCGGCCCGGCCCGCTCGAAATCAAAGACCTGACCCCGTCGAGCGGCAACGCGCCCTCGTGCTCGAGGAGCCAGCGCTTGCGCTCGATCCCACCACCGAAGCCGGTGAGATCTCCGCGAACACCGATCACACGATGACAGGGGACAACGATCGAGATCGGGTTGTGCCCGTTCGCGGAGCCCACCGCGCGCACCGCTTTCGGCTCGCCGAGCCGTCTCGCCAGCTCGCCGTAGCTCGTGGTATGCCCGAACGGGATGGTGCGAAGCGCCGCCCACACTCGCTCCTGGAAGGGCGTGCCGGTAGCCGCCAGTGGCAGATCGAACGTCGTACGCTCTCCGGCGAAGTACTCATCGAGTTGCGCGCGCGCATCGCCGAGAATTCGAGCCGCACGTCCGCCCGCCGCGTCGGCGTGCCGCCACTCCGCCCTTATGCTGCCGCCGTAGCGGTGCTCCTCGAACCAGACACACGTCAGCCCGTCATCCACCGCGGTGAGGAGCAGCTCGCCGATGGGACTCGGCATGGTGAGATAGACAGTCGTCATTGAGGATCGCCTCGGGAGTCGTGCACCTCGAGTACCGCACCGCGATACGAGGTGTCATCTGTCTGACAATACTACTGCACCACGCGGCATGCTCGCCATTTTCGGCCATCGCTTGGAGCGGAACCGACCGGTGTCCGGCGCCGGCAGCACGGAGCGCAAGGCCGAGCGAAGCGCCGAGAGCCCGACAGATACACGTCGACGGTAGCTTATACAGTCACCCCCAACCGCCAGTCCATGGAGGCACTCCGTGCCGTCGAAGTAGATAACCTTGGATGACGATGGCCTCCCTCGAGCTGGCTCCCTGCCCCGTCTGCGGCGCGAACGACCATGCGCTCGTCGCCGATGCGGATGACATCCGCCGTGAAGTGGAGCAACTCTGGGAGTTCTACCGGCCGCGCCTCGTGCCCGGAGCGCCGCCCGCGCGGCTCGCGGACCGAGTGGCGTTCTCGCAGCACCCGCCGCTCAACGTGGTGCGCTGCAGGCGATGCGATCTCGTCTACCGCAACCCGCGCGAGCGCGCCAGCGACCTGCGCGCAACCTACGAGCACGACTCTCCGGAACGCGTCGTGCTCGAGTCGCTCTTCCACAACCAGCGCCGCGCCTACCGCTCCCAGGCACGTTGGCTCACGCGTATCATGGGTCGCACGGGAAGTGGCATCGAGCTCGGGAGCTACGTGGGCGCCTTCCTCGATGCCGCGCGCGCCGAGGGCTGGCGCTTCCGGGGATTGGACATCAACGAACGCGTCGTCGCCTTCGCGCGCGAGCACGGCCTCGACGCCACACTCGGCGACATCACCTCACTCGACGCTACCACGCGCTACGACGCGGTCGCCATCTGGAACACCTTCGAGCAGCTCCCCGATCCGTGCGACGTCGTCCGCCGCGCGCACGCCGCACTGCACGACGGCGGCCTTCTCGCCCTCCGCGTCCCCAACGGCGACTTCTACGCCGCCGTTCGTCGCCACATCGACGGCCCAGCATCGAGAATCGCCCGCGCGCTCCTCGCGCAGAACAACCTCCTCACCTTCCCGTACCGCCACGCCTTCACTCCGCGCTCGCTCCGCACTCTCCTCGACCGCGCCGGCTTCACCATCGTCAGCATGACCGGCTCCCCTCTCGTCCCCACCTCCGACGAATGGACCCGCCCATGGGCGACCCTGGAGGAGCGCGTCGTGAAATCCATCCTCCGCCCGCTTGGCAGGCTCGGTGTGATGCCGTGGATCGAGATGCTGGCAGTGAAGGCGGGGCCGACGGGGTCAGGTCTTTGATTTCGAGTCGTATGGCCACTGGCCATACG
>JBIQMO010000455.1:0-1846 GCA_044463245.1 Gemmatimonas aurantiaca | reverse complement strand
AAGTGTACGACGAGATCCGCGGCGCGGTGGACGCGGTGGTGGGGAGGATCAACGGCCGCTTCGGAACGCTCGATTGGGCACCGGTGCAGTACCTCTTTCGCAGCCTTCCGTTCGAGGATGTCGTTGCGTACAGCGCTGCGGCCGACGTGGCGTGGATAACGCCGCTCCGTGACGGGCTGAATCTGGTGGCGAAGGAGTACGTGGTGGCGCAGACCGCGGTGGACGGAGCCGGTGTGCTTCTACTGTCGGAGTTCGCCGGCGCAGCGGCGGAGCTGCACGGCGCGCTCCTCACGAACCCCTATGATATCGAGGGTCTGCGCGACGGGTTGTATCGGGCCCTGAACCTCCCGGAGGAGGAGCGGCGCCAGCGTCTCGTGCGACTCTCGCGCGTGGTGGAGCGGTACGACGTGGCGGCGTGGAGCCGCGACTTCCTGCGCGCTCTCTCGACGAGCAGGGAGAGCCGCGCGGCGAGGTGAGGGGATATCGTCGGGCGGCGCGACTGCTGCCGTCCGACGACTGGTCCGTTGCTCACTGGTCTACGATCCTCACCCCTTTGGGCGGTACGAAAGCGAAGACGCCCTCATCGAGCTTCGCGTTCGGGCGGATGGCGGTGATGGTGATTCGCCGTGTCAGGCCGTTGGCGTCGGTGGTCTGGAACTGCCGGATGAGCGCATCGTCGTCGTCGATCCAGACCGTGGCCCTCTGGAACGGGATCGTCGAATCGATGGATACGAGCGCCACGGCGTGTGTTGCGTGGCCAGCGATGGTGGCCTTGCCGGCGTCGGACATCCTGTAGCGCTTCTCCGGGGAATCGAGGAACCAGGAAGTGACATCGGGCACGTTGGCGCGCGCATGCACGCCCACGTGCGCCCTGATCACCTGACCGGGCGTCGTGCTGGGCAGATAGAGCCATACGGTCTTGCCGTTGGCCACTATGCGGTCGCCGGCCGGCTCGGTGAACTTGATCGAGAGTCGCCCCGGAATCCGCTGCTGCATCTCCCCTCGCGACTCCATGTCGCTCCCGGTGAGCGGATTCGTGATGACCTGTGTGAAGCTCGCTCTGATCGTCTCGATCTTCGAATACGCCTTCACCGCCCGCTGCACCGTCGCCTCCGGCGATTGAGCGGAGAGGGGGGCGGTGGAGGCGAAGATCGCGACGCTGGCGAGCGTGAAGAACCTGAGGTGCATCGGGTGTGGTGGTGAGTGGTTTAGAGAAGACAGGGGACAGGAAACAGGAAACAGGGAACAGGAACGGCCTACAGAGTCCGTCATCCCCGCGCGGGCGGGAATCCATTCTATACGTCATCCCCGCGCAAGCGGGGATCCATTGTCAGCCGGACTGAACATGGATCCCCGCTTGCGCGGGGATGACCGACTATAGTGGCAGTTCCTGTCCCCTGTCCCCTGTTTCCTGCTTCCTGTTTACTTCTCTCCCTTCCTACCCCGCCACCGTGGCCACGGTCCCGGAAGTCGCTCTCGACGGGGCCGGGGTCAGCGAGCGTCCGATCGCGGACGCGATGGAGCGGAGCTCCGTGACGAGCTGCTCGAACTGTGCCGGGTAGAGCGACTGGGCGCCATCGGAGAGAGCGCGCTCGGGGTTGGGATGTACTTCCACCAGGATGCCGCTGGCACCGGCGGCGACGGCAGCGCGAGCCATGGGGATGACCATGTCGCGCACTCCGGTGCCGTGGCTCGGATCGGCGACGATGGGGAGGTGCGAGAGACCCTGCACCACGGGCACGGCCGTGAGGTCGAACATGTTCCGGGCGGCAGTGTCGAAGGTGCGTACGCCGCGCTCGCAGAGAATCACGTTCGGATTGCCGCCCGCGAGGATGTACTCCGCGCT
>JBIQMO010000454.1:0-1856 GCA_044463245.1 Gemmatimonas aurantiaca | reverse complement strand
TGGCCCTGGGTGTACCTCCTTCAGGTGGGCGACTCGCGCTACTACCTCTACCGGCACGGTGAGCTCACGCAGATCACCCGCGATCAGACCATGGCGCAGGATCTGGTGGACCAGGGAGTGATGTCACGCTCGGTCGCGCTCTCGTCGCGCTGGGCGCACGTTCTGTCGAGCGCAATTGGCGGCTCGCAGGCGCTTCCCGTCGTCACGCGCATCGCGAACGGCTGGGACCATACGCACCTGCTCTGCAGCGACGGCCTCACCAAGCACGTCCCGGATGAGCGCATTGCCGAGCGCCTCGCGACCATGACCTCGGCCCGGCAGGTGTGTGAAGCGCTCCTCGAGGATGCGCTCGAGGCCGGCGGCACGGACAACGTCACGATCATCGTAGGGCGGCCGCTTCCGGGCGGGAGTCGCTGAGCCGCGCCACCGGAGGGGCGCGTATGCGCTCCCACCGGAATGGCCTGGTGCGTGTGAATGCGCGAGGCGTGGCCCCGCCCTTACCCCGCCAAACAGTCGATCGTCTTCGTTGGATGCCCCACGTGCGACGGACCATGGTGGTTCGTGCGCGCGGTGTGGCGCCTCAGACGGAGAAGCCGATCAATGCGTGTTCGATTCGTCTCCCTGGCCGCGACGGTTGCATTGCTGTGGAGCAACCCGCTCTCCGGCCAGACCCCGGATCTCGTGAGCCGGATCCTCAGTGCGGCCGAGCTCCCGGTAAGCGCTGCCCAGGCTCGCGTAGAGGGCACTCCCAGTGATGTCATCAGGAAGGTCCTCGAGGTCATGGTGGGTGCAAAGGTGCCTGCGGGGGAGGCACACGAGGTGATCGACGAGGAGCGCGCCGCTCGTCGAGAGAATGGACCGGTCGACAACTTCGGCGCTTTCGTGCAGTCGCAGCTCGCGGCTGGCCTGCGTGGCAGAGAGCTGGCGGCGGCCATCCGCGCCGAGCACGCGGCACGGGGAAAGGGCCGCGATGGCGCTACCGGGAAGGGACATGCCGCGAGCGGTGCGGAGAGAAGTCCGCACGGCAGTGGGAGTCGCGACGGGAAGGGGCGCGGTAATCCGGATGCGCCGGGAGCCGGAAAGGGACGCGGCGGAGCGCCCGCGGCGCGCTCGGCCCACGACAGCGCCGGAGCTCGCGGTGCCGCGGATGGCGCTCGCGGTGCGTCGGGAAAGGGGAAGCGACCGGACCATTCATCACACCCGAACAGCTGAGGTCGCGAGATGATCATTGTGCGAGCTACAACCAGGATCGCGGCCGCGCTTCTTCTCCTTGCCGCGTGCACCGGCGGTGAGAAGACCGTGGCAGACACTCGGGCCACCGGTGGAGGTACCGCTGGCGTCGAACGAGCGCGTGCCGCGGCCACTCTGGCCGACGCCATGGCGGCCGATCCGTCGCACGCCGACTCCATTCTCTCGGCCGCCGGCTACACGGTGGAGAGCTTCGAGCGACTCATGTACGAGATCGCGGCCGACTCCGCGCAGGCTGCGGCGTATGCAGCGGCCAGAACCGATTGACCGCTAGTCACTCACTTCCGATCGGTCCGAGGGTCGGACGCCGCGCGGCGTCCGACCCTCGCTCGCATCCTCCAGCCGCCCTCCCCATTGACAGGGCGGCACGCGCGGTCTATATGTAGGATTCCTACACGTGATATGTAGAATATCTACATATCGGGATGACTGGCTTCCCGGGCATCGGAGCGAGGACGGGACGTGGGACGGTCGGAGAGCGACGAGAAGAGCGAGCTCCTCAAGGGAACGCTCGACATGCTGATCCTCAAGACGCTCACCGTGCAGCCGCTGCACGGCTACGCGATAGCGCAGCAGATCCACGAGCTCTCCGACAGCGTGCTCACCGT
>JBIQMO010000453.1:0-1868 GCA_044463245.1 Gemmatimonas aurantiaca | reverse complement strand
TGGAGCGGCACTGCTCGAACACGCTCGCCATCGCGCGCTTCCTCGAGGGGCATCCCGCGGTTTCGTGGGTGCAGTACCCGGGACTCGAGTCGCACCCATCGCACGAGAACGCGAAGCGCTACCTCGAGGGCGGCTTCGGCGGCGTCCTCACCTTCGGCGTGCTCGGCGGCGAGGATGCGGCGCGACGCGTGATCTCCGAGCTGAAGCTCTTCTCTCTGGTCGCGAACGTGGGCGACACGAAGAGCCTCGTCATACATCCCTGGAGCACGACGCACGAGCAGCTCTCCGACGCGGAGCGCGAGGCGGCGGGCGTGACGGCCGATCTCATCCGTCTCTCGATAGGGATCGAGGACGTGGACGACCTGCGCGACGACCTCGACCGCGCGCTGCGACGCGCGCTCGGGTTGTGAGCGGACGAGCGCTTCGAGTGCAGCGGGTGCCGCGCTTCGCCCTGGAGTGCGGCACGGTGCTGGAGGATGTGCGTCAGGCGTACTACCTGGACGGTACGCTGAACGCGAAGCGCGACAACCTGGCGATCGTCTTCCACGCGCTCACCGGGAACGCGGATGCCGCGGGCGGGTGGTGGCGCGATGTCATCGGGCCGGGTCGCGCGCTGGATACCGATCGCTACGCGGTGCTCGCTCCCAACCTCCTCGGCTCGTGCTATGGAACCACGGGGCCGAGCGACTATGCGAAGGGAGCATTCCCGCCGGTCACGCCGCGCGACCAGGCGCGGCTGGTGGGACTACTGGTGGATGAGCTGGGGGTGGAGTCGCCCGCGCTGGTCGCTGGCGGCTCGCTCGGCGGGATGGTGTCGCTCGAGTAGGCGCTGGAGCATCCGGGGCGTGCGCGGGCGGTGGTGGCGATGGCCGCGCCGGCGGCGCATACCGCGTACGCGATCGGATGGAATCACATCCAGCGTCAGCTCGTCGCCGAGCTGGGCGAGCGCGGAATCGAGCTGGCCAGGCAGGTGGCGATGATGACCTTCCGCACCGAGTCGGAGCTGGGCACGCGCTTCGGCCGCTGCACCGCGGCCGACGGCGGCTGGCAGGTGACGAGCTGGCTCGATCACCACGGACGGAAGCTGAGGGAGCGCTTCGACGCCGCCACGTACGAGACGCTGCTGGGCGCCATGGATGCACACGACGTGGGACGCGGTCGCGGCGGCGTGGCGAGCGCGCTCGCGTCGCTGACCGGTCGGGTGGTGGCGGTCGGGATTCGGGGAGATCTGCTGTACAGCGCGGAGGAGGTGTACGATTGGTCGGTGCTCGCGGGGGCCGAGTACGAGGAGATCTCCTCGGTGTATGGCCACGACGCCTTCCTCCTCGAGCAAGAACAAGTGGGAAGGATACTCGCTGAAACGACGGGGCCGACGGGGTCAGGTCTTTAATTTCGAGTCGTATGGCCAGTGGCCATACGACTCGAAATTAAAGACCTGACCCCGTCGGTCCCTCAGAACCGCTCGATGAGCTTTTCCCCCGCGAGCGAGTCCACCAGCGAGGTCACGGCTTCTTCCGCCGTCTCGCGCGTGACGTCGTACTCCTCCAGGAGCGTGGAGACGATGTCTTCGACTTTGCGACCCTCGCGGATGAGGGCCCAGACGCGCGCACCGGTTTCGTTGAGCGAGAAGTATTTCTTGGTCTGAATATCGAGTACTACAGCGCCATCGCTGAGGGTGGCGAAGAGAGCGTCGGGGGTGGGCCGATATCGAGTGTGCATGCAGCCTCGGTAAGCGTGGTCGCTATGCGGTGCAGCTGTCGGGGGGAGTGTCGTAGCTGGAAGACCGGTACCGTGTTGACGAGTGCCGCGAGCGTGGTGAGCTGCCGCGCCGCGTGTGCATCGTTCAACAGTACCGTGGGCGACTGACG
>JBIQMO010000452.1:0-1909 GCA_044463245.1 Gemmatimonas aurantiaca | reverse complement strand
AGCCGTATGGGCTACTGCCCATACGGCTCGAAATTAAAGACCTGACCCCGTCGGCACCCTACCCTCCCAGCCCGATGATCCGTCGTGCTACGTCGAAGTAGATCACGACGCCGGCGACGTCCACGAAGGAGGCGACGAAGGGGGAGGAGGCTATCGCGGGGTCGACGCGCAGGCGGGTGAAGAGGAGGGGGAGCAGGGCGCCGACGAGCGTGCCTGTGAGAACCACTGCGAGGAGGGTCAGCGACACCACCCACGCGACGTCGAAGCCGCTGTTCCACATCAGCGCGCGAGCGAACCCGATACCGCCGAGGAAAGCGCCGAGGGCGAGCCCCTGCCCCAGCTCGCGGCCGAAGACGCGGAAGGTGTCGCGCAGGCGGACATCGCCCACCGCGAGAGCGCGCGTTATCAGCGTGGCGGATTGCGAGCCCGAGTTTCCGCCGGAGCTGATGATGAGCGGGAGGTAGAACATCAGCGAGACGGACGCCTCCAGCATGTCCGAGTGATGGCGGAGCACGTACCCGGTGAAGATCTCCTCGATGAAGAGCAGCACGAGCCAGCCGCCGCGCTTGCGAAGGATGCTCCAGAAGCTGGCCGCGAAGTAGGGTTGGTCGAGCGCCTCCATACCGCCGAGCTTCTGGACGTCCTCGGTCTGCTCCTCCATGATCGCGTCGATCACGTCGTCCACGGTCACCACACCGAGTATGCGGCCACTGTCACCGACCACTGGAACCGCGACGAGGTCGTACTTCTCGGTCACGCGCGCGACCTCTTCGCGGTCGGCAAACGGGCCGACGCTCACGACGTCCGTCCACGCCAGCTCCTCGATCTTCGTCCCCTCGGCGGCGGCCAGCAGCTCCCTGAGCGACAGCACTCCGCGCACGCGTCCCGATGGATCGGTCGCGTAGATCGTGTAGAGCGCCTCGCGCCGCCCGGCGCGCGCCACGTTGCGCACGCTCTGGAGCGCCTGCTCTACGGTATCACCCTCGGCGATCGAGACGAACTCCGTGGTCATCAGCCCGCCGGCCGACTCGGGCGGGTAGGCCAGGAGTCGCTCGGTCTCGCCGCGTGCCTCGAAGGCGATCTTCGAGAGGATCTCGTCCGCGTGCTCCTCGTCGAGCTCCTCGAGGACATCCGCTCGATCGTCGGGAGTCATCTCCGCGACGAGCGCCGCCGCCTGAGTGCTGCTCATCGCCTCGAGAACGTTCGTGCGGAGATCTTCGGGGAGGTACTCGAGCACCTCCGCAGCGCGCTCCGGCGGCAGCGCGCGCAGGAGCAGCCGCACCTTCTCCGGCTCCAGCGTGGACGCCACATCGGCGAGGTTGGCGGGGTGCAACTCCTCCGTCTCTACACCGATGTCCGCCGGCGACTCCTCGAGCATGAGCAGAATGTCCGGCGCCAGCAGCGCCGCGATCGGGCGATCTTCGTTCTCTTGCTGTGGCGTCATGAGAGCCGTCCTCGGAAATCCACTGCGGAGGGACGTCGGGCGGCGTGCCCATCGAACACGCGGCCGCGCGACGCGCGTCAAGTTACGGGAGCACCCGCCGCGCAGACAAGCGCCCGCTCACAGCACAGGCAAGCTCCTCTCCTCCTCGCAGCGAACCACCTCACACCCCGCGATCTCCACCGCCTTCGCCACGGCCTCGCACGTCACACTCCCATCGTGCTCCACCCTCGCCATCCCCATCACGACCTGCGCCGTCCTCACCCCCTCGACCCCCCCGAGCGCCGTCCAAACCGCACGCACACTGTAGAGCGATAGCATACGGTCGATACTGAGAACGAGAGTGGGCATGGAGGGAGAGGAGATGTGGGAGGGAGAGAGAGCAGAGAACAGTAAGTTACAAGGGTTCAGGAGGCC
The DNA here is from genome assembly GCA_044463245.1 of Gemmatimonas aurantiaca. Taxonomy (GTDB): domain Bacteria; phylum Gemmatimonadota; class Gemmatimonadetes; order Gemmatimonadales; family Gemmatimonadaceae; genus JADGGM01. Next base: position 51 of record JBIQMO010000452.1, on the reverse strand, counting down.
GACGGGGTCAGGTCTTTAATTTCGAGCCGTATGGGCAGTAGCCCATACGGC
>JBIQMO010000451.1:0-1911 GCA_044463245.1 Gemmatimonas aurantiaca | reverse complement strand
GCCGCCAAAGTCGCTGCAAATCGCCGACTTACGTGTTACCTTCGCCTTGACGGATCGTCGCCACTTCGGTAAGTTCGCGCTTCCTACTAACTTCGTCGTCCTCCTGGCCGAGCCGCCCGGCCGGGCGCTGGTTCGGTACGCTCGTGAAGATCACTTCCCGCCTAATCATCTGGCTCCTCTGCGCAGGCGCGCTCGTGCTCGCCTGCGGCCCGCACGCGCACCGCAACGAGTCCTCGGCAAGCGCCGCCGACGCCCCTCCTCCCGCCAGGCCCGTCGCCTCCGCGGCAGACGGCCAGGTCCTCGCCACATCCGCCAACGTCGCCGTGGGAGAATCGGTAGCACTCTCGCTCCACGTCACCAACCTGGCGGACCACTCGGTGGAGCTCGACTTCCCCAACGGCCAGACCCACGACTTCATCGTCCTCGACTCCGCCGGGCACGAGCTCTGGCGCTGGGGCAGCGGCCGCATGTTCACCCAGGCGCTCCAGAACAAGCTCCTCAGCTCCACCGAAACCGTGACCTACGAGGAGCGGTGGAATCCCCGCGGCCTCCACGGCGACTTCACCCTCGTCGCCATCCTCCGCAGCAGTAACTTCCCCAAAGAGGAGCGAGTGGGGTTCAAGGTGCCGTGACCGGAAGTGAAGACGGGGTCAGGTCTTTAATTTCGAGCCGTGGCCGACGGGGTCAGGTCTTTAATTTCGAGCCGTATGAGCGACTGCTCATACGGCTCGAAATTAAAGACCTGACCCCGTCTTCCTTCTTTCTTCTTTCTCCCCCTCCCCTCCACTACCTTTCCCCTTGGTCCTAAACGTAGAGACGGGCAGTTGGCTACACAGACAAGGACAGCGGAAGGGACGCGCGACGTAGAGCTGCTGGAGCAGCTCGCGGAGGCGCGTGCGCTCCTCGTACAGCAGATCGGCAGACGAATCGTCGGGCAGCAGGAGATCGTCGACAACCTGGTGACGGCGCTCCTCAGTGGCGGACACGCGCTGCTGGTGGGTGTGCCAGGCCTCGCGAAGACGCTCCTGGTGAGAACCGTCGCTGAGGCGCTCGACCTATCGTTCTCGCGCATCCAGTTCACGCCCGACCTGATGCCGAGCGACATCACCGGCACGGAGCTCCTCGAGGAGGATCAGGCGACCGGGCATCGGGTCTTCAAGTACGTGAAGGGTCCGATCTTCGCCAACGCGGTTCTCGCCGACGAGATCAACCGCGCACCGCCGAAGACGCAAGCGGCACTGCTCCAGGCGATGCAGGAGCACGCGGTCACCGCCGCCGGGCAGACGCACGCTCTCCCCGAGCCCTTCTTCGTGCTCGCGACCCAGAACCCCATCGAGCAGGAAGGGACCTACCCGCTCCCCGAAGCGCAGCTCGACCGATTCATGTTCGAGCTCAGGCTCGGCTATCCGAGCGCCGAAGAAGAGGAGCGCGTGGTATCGACCACCACCGATGACTCCGTGACGACCATCTCGCCGGTGCTCGACGCGCGACAGCTGATAGAGCTGCAACACCTCGTGCGCCGACTCCCCGCGCCACCCACGGTCGTCCGCTACGCGGTGCGCCTCGCCCGCTCCACCCGCCCCGACGCCCCCGAGGCCACGCCCGACGTCAGGAAGTACGTAAGCTGGGGCGCCGGTCCACGCGCCTCGCAATACCTGGTACTTGGCGCGAAGGCCCGCGCCGCGATGGACGGCCGCTCGGTCCCCGACATCGACGATGTCCGTTCCGTCGCTCTCGCCGTCCTCCGCCATCGCGTCGTCATGAATTTCCAGGGCGAAGCCGAGGGCCGCACGCCCGAGGGAGTGATCGAGCTGGCGGAAAAAGTGTAGGGTGCCGACGGGGTCAGGTCTTTAATTTCGAGGGGGCTGAGCTACTGCTCAGCCCCCTCGAAATTAAAGACCTGACCCCGTC
>JBIQMO010000450.1:0-1919 GCA_044463245.1 Gemmatimonas aurantiaca | reverse complement strand
CGCTGCTTGCTCAGGTCGGGCGCGTGCCAGTACACTTCGAGCTCGAGCTCGTCGGCTTTCACGACCTTGGGCGGCTCGGTGAAGCCTTCACCCATCTGGGCGAGGAAGGTGACGTAGCCGTGCGCCTTCGCGGTGTAGTCCACCAGCGCCGTGTCGGCGAGCTGCGCGGCGCGCAGCTCAGTTGCGCGCTGGACGAGCGACATGGTGCGAGCGTCGTCCCAATCCTGGGCGGCGCCACTCGCGGGCGCGGCGCACACGCCTGCCAGCATTACAAGGAGCGCGGCCAACTGCGCCGCGGAGAGACGAAGCATGACCGGAAAATGTCATCGCGCGCCAATGGCGCGGCAAGCGCGACGCAGATGACCTTCGAATATTTTCGCGCGCACGCGCGACGCGGCGCACTCGTGCCGGTATGGCGCGACTGCCTCCTCGACACCGACACTCCCGTAGCCGCCTTCGCGAAGCTGCGGCGTGGTCCCTTCGCGTTCCTTCTCGAGTCCGCGCCGGCCGGCGGCGAGACGTGGGCGCGCTACACCTTTCTGGGCACCGAGCCACGCGCCGCGTGGCGGCTGCGCGACGGTGTGGTGGACGACTGGTCGCCCGAGCGCGGCTGGCACAACGAGCGCAGCCCCGGCGACCCGCTCGACGATCTGCGCGAGCTCATAGCAAAGTACGAGCCGGTGGAAGCTCCCGAGCTGGGCGCGTTCTGGAGCGGAGCGGTGGGCTACTTCGGTTACGACGTGGTGCGGTTGATCGAGCACCTCCCCGATGCACCGCCCGCACCGGCCGGACGCGACATCCCCGACGCACTCTTCGTGTTCACGCGCGCGCTGGTGATCATAGACAACCTGCACGCGCGTGCCCGAGTCGTCGTCGGCGTGCCGATCGACGACGATGATGACGCTTCGCTCCGCGCGCTGCACGAAGCCGCGCACCGCGAGATAGACGACGTGATCGCGCGCCTCCACGCGCCTTCCACGCTCGCCCCGCTCGAGCTCGACCCCGACGCGCCGCCCGTGCGCGGGAAGAGCTCGTACGAGCGCGACAAGTTCGAGAGCGACGTGGAGCGCATACGCGAGTACATCCTCGCCGGAGATGCGTTCCAGGTGCTCCTGTCGCGTCGTATAGACGTCCCCTTCGACTTCGACTCCACCTCGCTCTACCGCGCGCTCCGCGCGCTGAACCCGTCGCCGTACATGTACCACCTCGCGCTCGACGGCGTGGAGCTGGTGGGGAGCTCGCCCGAGCTCCTCGTGCGCGTCGCCAACGGCCGCGTGACGGTGCGGCCCATAGCGGGGACGCGCCCGCGTGGCCTCACCGCCGAGGAGGACGAGCGCCTCGAAGCTGAGCTCCTCGCCGACGAGAAGGAACGCGCCGAACACGTGATGCTGGTGGACCTCGGCCGCAACGACGTGGGCCGCATCGCCGAATACGGTACGGTGAAGGTGAGCGATCTCATGACCGTGGAGCGCTACAGCCACGTCCTCCACATCGTGAGCCAGGTGGACGGCACGCTCGCCGGTGATACATCGACGATCGATGTATTCCGCGCGACCTTCCCCGCAGGCACGATGACCGGTGCACCCAAGGTGCGCGCGATGGAGATCATCTACGAGCTCGAGCCCGAGCGCCGCGGCCCCTATGCCGGCGCCATCGGCTACATCGCCGCCGGCGACCGCCGCATGGATCTCGCGATCACGATCCGCACCTGCGTGATCTCCGACGGCACCGCATCCGTCCAGGCCGGCGCCGGCATCGTCGCCGACTCCGTTCCCTCGAGGGAGTGGGAAGAGACGGAGAACAAGGCACGGGCGATGCTGACGGCGATGGGGCGGGTGAAGGGGATGCCGTCGGGGTCAGGTCTTTAATTTCGAGCCGTCAGGGCTACTGCCCTGACGACTCGAAATTAAAGACCTGAC
>JBIQMO010000449.1:0-1926 GCA_044463245.1 Gemmatimonas aurantiaca | reverse complement strand
AGGCGCGCCTCGTTGGATGCGTCGGGGGCGAAGAGGCGCATCATGTCGACCATGTCGTCGCGGCTCACTATCAATCTCGTCTCGCCGCTCTTCACGTCCAGCTCGGCGAGACGTTTGCGGAGGAGCGCCAGCAGGAGGCTGACGGGAAAGCCGAGCTGGCGGCGCGCGACGAGGCGAGGGAGCCCGGCACCATCTGGTTCTTCGGAGTCCGCCTCGGTCAGGCGCTGACGGAGATACGCGTAGCCCTCGCTCTCATCCAGGATGAGCTCCAGGCCGAGCAGCGATACGTAGTCGTGGGCACGCGCCTGCAGCGAGTCGAGCGACTGCCAGAGCGCGGCGTCGTTTTCTCGATAGACGACCCCCTTCATGAGGGCGACGAGGACACGGGGGAGCTGGTCGGGAACAGTCATGAGGCCATCGTGGCGGCAGCGCCCACCACATCATCCACTGATCGCACGAACACGACCACAGGCAGCGTAGCGCGGCGCGCGGTGCCCGCATCGTCCGTCCAGCCCACCGTCTGCCTCCGCCCTTCGTCCATGAGTGCATTCGCATCATCCGCGGCGATGCTCAGGTAGCCCACCAGCTCCGCGAGCCCCCGCTCGAGCGGGTGCTCGTCTATCACATCCACGAGCGACACCTGGTCGCGGTCCTGAAGCATGCGTTGCACGTTGGAGCGGAGCTTCTCGCGATCCACGTAGACCTGTTCGAAGAGCGCATCGGCGGGGATGTCTTCGTCGCCCGCGAGCACCACATCGCCACCGAGCACCGGCTTGAAAGATGGAGCGAAGAGCGGGCGTTCCATGGGGAGGTCGATGCTCGGCGCGGCCTCGTCGATCTCCATCTCGGGGCCGGCCGGGAAATCGTGGCGTATGGCGATGGCGTGCTGCTCGATGGAGCGGATCAGTTTCATGATGCGACGGTTCTCCAGCCATGCCTGGTCGTCGAGGTAGCGGCGCAGCTGCTGCGAGAGCCGGGCGACCGTGCGCTGCGCAACCTCGCCCGCTTCCAACCAGTCGTAATGGATGCGCGCCAGCCGCGGATCTGCCGGTGGCGAAAGCGAGCGCACCGCATCGAGATCCATCACCGAACGTAGCAGCGCGGTAAGCTCCTCCTGCCGATCCGGCGACATGAGAAAATCCCAGAAGGCGTTGAAGCTCTTCCCCTGGTCCGAGTTTTCGATCGCATCGCGCTCGTCGAAGATCGAGTCGAGGAGGGCGCCGCGGCTCTCGTCCCACACCGCGATTCGTTCGCGGACGCTCCGGTCGAGCTCGCGGAAGTTCTGCTCCACATCACGGAAGTCTGCCAGGAGTCCGCGTGCGGTGGCGGCCATCTGGAGGAAGCGCTCCTTGACCTGCGTGGGATCCATGAGGTCGAGTCGGCCGCCGCGGATCTTCTCGATCTCGGCGTCGATCTCCGAGCGGCGCTTCTCCAGATCGGCGATGCGCGCTTCGGGGTCGAGCTCCGTGCCTTCCATCATCTGCCTGAGGAGCTCGAAGACCGTGAGCAATCGCGATTCGGTGCCGATGAAGTGACGTTCCTGGAGCCCGGCGAGCCAGCCGATCACCTTCTCGGTGGCGGGGGTGATGTCGTAGTGCGGCTCGTCGGTGCCGGCGGGGTAGTACTTGCGGAGCCACCCCTTGTCGTCGGACGCCCACTCGTCCAGGTAGTGCGCCGCGGGGCGAGGGAAAGCGTCGTCGCCGAGCACCTCGCGGAGGTGGAAGAGGTCATCCTCCACGCGGGCGACGAGCTCGTCGCGCGGCATGGTGCGGACGTTGGGCTCGACGAAGTAGCGGTTGAGGACGCTGACGATCAGCGGGGCGTGTTGCGCGCCGAGGAGCCGCCAGGCGGGGTGATCGTGGCGCAGGCGCTCGAGCGTGTGGTAGTCCATGGCGCGGTCAGGCGTCCGGCGGGAGCTTCATCGGG
>JBIQMO010000448.1:0-1938 GCA_044463245.1 Gemmatimonas aurantiaca | reverse complement strand
ACGTTGTCACCCGAGATCATCACCACCGGCACACCGTAATGGCCGGCGATCGCCGCGCTGATCCCCGCCTCCGGTACCGGTACTCCATTCAGCTTGACCGCCGCGTAGTGCGCGCTCGAGAGCGTGTGCGCTCGCACGCCGGCCGGATTCGTGGTGGCCGCGTGGTATCCGACGAACAGCACCGCGTCGAAGGTGGAGTCGATCCCCTGCATCATCCCGAGTGGCCGCGGCCAGGAGCGCACGATCGTGACATCCTCGGGGAAGCGGTCTATGAGGAGACTCTCGCCGTTTCCGTGCGAATCGCTGACCACGAACTCGGTCGCACCCGCGTCGCGCGCGCCCTCGATGGCGGCGAGCACGGACGATGTCATGAACTCGCGGAAGCGGTTGTACTCGAAGCCCGCGGGTCCGAGCTGATCGCCCGTGACCACACCGGTGATCCCTTCCATGTCCGCCGAGATGTAGACCTTGAGCCCCTTCTGGGCGGCTGCGCTCGTGCTGGTGACGATCGCTGACAGTGAAGCGAGGGTGAGCAGTCGCGAGATTCGACGCATGATGGGCTGGAGTTGGAGGGTGGTCGGCGTCCGTGAGATGACACGGTGGGGAACCGCGAAAGCCACAACGGTACGTGGCGCACGGAGTGCGAAGGCCCAACTTAGTTTCGGGTCGATGTCTTTACCAGAGAGCGACCCGCGCTGTGCAGCGCTTTACCGGATGCCTGCGCACGCGACATGTTTCGCATTCACCCTGTCCGGCAGCGCTCGATGTTCACATCCACAGAGCAGGACCACCCGACTCATTCGGCGCGGCACGATCGCGCGCTCGGAATACTGGCGCGGTACGCCGACTTTCTCCCGATCGGCGACGCCACCCCCCGCCTCTCGCTCGCCGAGGGCGACACACCGCTTCTCGCCGCGCCGCGGCTCGCGGAGTGGGTGGGTGTCTCGGAACTGCTGCTCAAGTACGAGGGTGCCAACCCCACCGGCTCCTTCAAGGATCGCGGGATGGTAGTCGCGACCGCGAGGGCGATCGAATCCGGCGCGACGACGCTCATCTGCGCTTCTACGGGGAACACCTCCGCGAGCGCGGCGGCGTACGCCGCGCGGGCGGGGATTCGCGCGGTAGTCCTCCTCCCCGCTGGTCACGTCGCGCGCGGGAAGCTGGCGCAGGCAGCGGTTGCGGGCGCCACGATAGTCACGGTGGATGGCAACTTCGATCAGGCGCTCGCGACGGCGCGCGAGCTCGCCGAGCGATTTCGCGTTGCGCTCGTGAACTCGGTGAACCCGCACCGCATCGCGGGACAGACGACGGCCGCATTCGAGCTCTGCGACGTGCTCGGCGACGCGCCGGAGCTGCTGGCGCTCCCGGTGGGGAATGGTGGAAACGTCACCGCGTACGCGCGCGGCTTCGAGATCTACCGCGCGCGCGGGCGCGCCACGCGGATGCCGCTGCTACTCGGCGCGCAGGCGGCCGGCGCCGCGCCGCTGGTGCACGGCGTGCCGGTAGAGAAGCCGGAGACGGTGGCCACCGCCATCCGCATCGGGAATCCGGCGAGCTGGGACTCGGCCGTGAGCGCGGTACGCTCGTCGGGCGGCGCGTTCCGCGCAGTGGTTGACGAAGCGATCCTCGAGGCCTATCACCGGATCGCCGAGCTGGAAGGGATCTTCTGCGAGCCGGCGTCCGCGGCGGGCGTGGCCGCGCTGCGGGCCGCGATCGCGGAGGGGAGCGTACGTTCCTCCATACGCGCGGTGTGCATCCTCACCGGCAACGGACTCAAGGACCCCGATCGCGCGGCCGCCGCGCTCTCTCCCACCGCGCTCCCTCCCGACGCGACGGCGATCGCCGAGACACTGCACCTCGCGCCGCGCTGACGGGGTCGAACGGCGGGGTCAGGTCTTTAATTTCGAGCCGTATGGGCTGCAGCCCATACGGCTCGAA
>JBIQMO010000447.1:0-1947 GCA_044463245.1 Gemmatimonas aurantiaca | reverse complement strand
GCGAGATCTCGAACGAGGGGTTTTTGGGGAACTGCTCCCGCATACGGAGTCCTGCCCGGGTGGGCAGAGCTCCAACCGAGGGAGCAGTTCCCCCTTTTTTCTCCCGGCCGCTTGCGGGCACTAGCTGACCGTGCAGCACCCTCTGCGTTCTCTTTGCAGTTCTCGGCGTTCTCCGCGTTCCTGCTCTTCAAGGAGCTCGGGCCCCGCGCCGCAGCCGGTATCAGGATCGCGATGCTCGCCCCCACAGGCCTTTCTCCGCGTTCTCTCGCCGTTCCCTCCGCGCTCTCCGCGTGCGCAGTTACGGCGCAGTGCGATGACCCGAGCCTTTACGATGCACCCGGCTAACCCCCACAGCCGCCCCGAGGTTCTCCTCGAGATGCTCGATCTGCTTCATCCCGACCAGACCCGCCGAGATGACCGGGAGCGATCGCACGAACGCTATGGCGCGCTGGGCGTCGGTGGCGTGGCCGGGGATTGCATCGTGAAGCTGCGCCGGCAGGTTGGCAGCGAGCTTCCCCTGCAGCAGCGTCGCGCTCGCGACCACGCTCACTCCGAGCGCGGCGGCGGCTTCCAGCAGCGTCATCGAGCGGCCTTTGACCGTTTGCGTCGGCGCTCGCACCGCCTCGGTGAACGCGAGGTTGACCGGAAGCTGCACCACCCTGAAGTGGTGCGCATCGCCAGCTACCTCGTGCGCGAGCTCCACCAGGTCGGCGAGCTCCAGATGGCCACGCGCATCCGGCGCAGATCGGAATCCGTTCCAGGTAGCGCAGCCGTACACCCCGATCTCGCCGCGCTCACAGCGCTCCTCCAGCAGCTCGAAGGCTCGTCCGAGTCGCGCGAACAGCTCCTCCAGCGAGACCGCATCGAGCTGCTGCTCGGGGTTATGGATGTAGTAGACATCGAGCGCTTCGAGTCCGAGGTTCGCGCGGCTGCGCTCCAGCTGCGATGCGAGATAGCCGGGTGCGAGAGAGTGCCCTCCACCCACCACATCGTCGGGCTCCATGATCCCGCGCCCGAAGTACTCGCGCGCCACGTACTCCTGGTACTCCTCGCGCGTGGCGGGCGCGCTGCCATCGAGCGGGATGTAGCCGCCCTTGGTGCACACCACTACTTCGTCGCGCGCAACGATGCCGCCTTCGATCGCCCGCACCAGCGCGCGTCCGATCGACCGCTCGGAGCGCTGGCATCTGTAATTGATCGCGGTGTCCAGCAGGTTGATCCCGTGCTCGAGTGCGGCACGTACGGTGTCCGCGTAGCCGTCGTCGGTCGAGTCGTCGCATTCGCCGAGGTAGCTGCCGAGTCCTACCGACGACGCGCGCACGCCATCCCTTCCGAGCGCGCGATAGAAGTCGTCGGCGAAACGCTCGGCGAATCGTGCCTCGTACCTGGCGGTCCCCTCGGCCGTGGCGAGTCCCGGTATGCGCGCGGGCGATGCGCTCGGTCGAGCAGATGACTTGCTGGTCACAAGGTGACGCTAGTGGCCAGCGTTGGGAGAAGCAAGGAGGGGCTGGGGGGAGGGTTCAGGAGTCAGGGATTAGCGATCTGGAACTGCACGTGACAGAGCGGTCTTCCCTCTTCGCTTCACCTGTGTCCCGGTACACCTTTCGAGTTCGGCCAGAGCTCGATCCGCCCTAACACGAACTCTCTCGGAGACGAGGCCTTGAAGCGTCCGATCTGCCTTTCCAGTCTTGCCGGTCTTTCGATCCTCGCACTCGCCGCCTGCGCGCAGTCCACGCAGGTCAAGCCCACCCCCGCTCCGACACCCGCCCAGGCCGGTGCCCCGGTCCGCGTGGACTCGCTCCCCACCGTCATCATGATGGCGCCGGAGACGAAGGAGATCACCACTCCCTCCAGCGTGACGGGAAATCTCCCGGAGTTCGCCCGGCTCGACCGCATGGACTGGCCCGGGCCCAACCAGTACCGCGCCGCCGATGGCTCGCCGGGCCC
>JBIQMO010000446.1:0-1953 GCA_044463245.1 Gemmatimonas aurantiaca | reverse complement strand
GGTGCGTCGGGCGGCACGCTCCCCGTGCAGCGCCTCTGGTACCTCGGCGGTCCGTACACCGTGCACGGGCAGGGGCCTGCCACTGCGGTGGGCGATGCGTACTGGTTCGGCCGCGCCGAGCTGGGATGGGGGACGAGCAAGTTGCGGCCTATCGTGTTCGGCGACATCGGCTGGGCGGGCGACCGGCACGATTGGCGGAGCCCGGATCGGCCGATCAGCGGCGCGGGCGCGGGTGCGTCGGTGCTGGACGGTCTGATTCGCTTGGACCTCTCGCGCGGGATACATCCCGATCGCGGGTGGCGCGCGGACATGTATCTGCAGGGGACGTTCTGAGGGTGCTCCCCGCGGGGGCTACTCCGGGCTCGAGCTGTCCGGAAGCGGCGCGAGCCCTCGCACGGAGATCGAGTACTCATCGTCGACTGCGGTGAGGATCCAGTCGGGAGGGATATCGCGTAGCTTCTCCGATTGCCAGCACTTCCTCCGGCGTGTACCCGTGCATCCGGAGCCTGCGCACCGAGAGTGCCTGGTGTCGCTTCGCCAGCCGCCGACCGTCGGCATCGCGCACGAGCGGGAGATGACACCACGCCGGCGGTGTCGCACCGAGCGCGCGGTAAACCAGGAGCTGGCGCGCCGTGGACTTCAACAGGTCCTCACCGCGCACCACCTCGGTGATCCACATCGCGATGTCGTCCGCCACCACCGCCAGCTCGTACGCCGGTACATCGTCCTTGCGCCAGACGACGAAGTCGCCGAAGTCCACGCCGGCGGTGAACGACTGCGCGCCGTAGCGCGCGTCGTCGAAGCGCACCACTTCTCCGTCCGGAACGCGAAAACGCCACACCACACCGGCGGGTGACTCGGCGTCGCGCCCCGTACGGCCTGGCGGTCGCAGCTCCGGCGGAAAGATCGGTTCGCTCTCCTCCTCTTCGTGCGGCGCGTGCGCGGCGTCGCGCAGCTCCTTTCGCGAAACGGTGCTCGGATAGATGACGCCCGCGTCGCGCAGCGTACGCCACGCGGTCTCGTAGACGTCGCGGCGCGCCGACTGGTAGACGGGCTCCTCGCTCCACCTCACACCGAGCCACTCGAGATCCTCGATGGCTCGCTCCGTGTACTCCGGGCGGCAACGCATGGGATCGAGGTCCTCTATGCGCAGCACGACCTCGCCGCCCGCGTCCACGGCGCGGCGCCAGGCCGCCACGAAGGTGCGGGCGTGGCCCACGTGCATGTCGCCGGTAGGAGTGGGAGCCAGGCGGCCGCGGTAGGACTTCGCCAGTCGGATGTCGGAATCGGAGGGCGCGGGCATTCCCTGAAATTTGCGGGATCGGTCGCACCGTGTGTATGGAGCGCGCTTCGGCGTTTACAACGGGCCTGCACGACGGTATGTTCGATTCGCCTTCCTACCCGCCTCCACGGAACCAATGCCCAACGAAAGAGGGGCAGGCCTCGCTACGAGTACCATCTGCGACGCTGCGTGCACGAAGTTCATCGCGCAGCGTGTTTCCGTGCACGCACGCCCGATCGGATCTCGCCTGCCTTGAGTACCATCGACGACCTGCGTTCGGCGCTCGCCGACCGGTATGAGATAGAACGGGAGCTTGGCCGCGGCGGGATGGCCACGGTCTATCTCGCGCGCGACGTGAGACACGATCGCGCTGTCGCTCTCAAGGTTCTACACCCCGATCTAGCGATTGCGCTCGGCGCCGAGCGCTTCCAGCGGGAGATCCGGCTCGCGGCTCGCCTGCAGCATCCGCACATCCTCACCGTGCACGACTCGGGGGAGAATGCGGGGATGCTCTGGTTCACGATGCCATTCGTGGAGGGCGAGTCGCTGCGCGACCGCCTCGACCGGGAGAAGCAGCTCCCTGTCGAAGATGCGCTTCGCATAGCGCGCGAGGCGGCCGATGCGCTGGACTACGCGCACCGGCACGGCGTGGTGCACCGCGACATCAAGCC
>JBIQMO010000445.1:0-1959 GCA_044463245.1 Gemmatimonas aurantiaca | reverse complement strand
CACGTCCCGGCGATCTGCGAATTCTTCGGAGTCCCCTACTCCGGCTCCGACCCCTTCACCCTCTCCCTCTGCCTCGACAAGGCGCGCACCAAGGAGTGCCTCGCCTATCACGGCATCCCCACCGCGCCCTTCGCCGTAGTCCGCAGCGAGTCGGACGCCGAGCTCCGCTCCATTCTCGCCGGCACCGTCGCATCCCCGGGTGCAGTCGCCAGGGCGCTGAGATTCCCGCTCTTCGTCAAGCCGGTTCACGAAGGTTCGTCCAAGGGAATCACCGAGCGGAATTTCTGTCGCGACGCCGAGGAGCTGGAGCGGCAGGTAGCCTTCCTCCTCGACAGATACCGGCAGCCGGTGCTCATCGAGGAGTACCTCCCCGGCGCCGAGTTCACCTGCGCGGTGCTCGGCAACGGCGACACGGCCACGGTGCTTCCGATCGTCGGGATGCGTTACGACTCGCTCCCGGATGGAGCTCTCCCGGTGTACGGCTACGAGGCGAAGTGGCTCTGGGACCGCCCAGAGAACCCTCTCGAGATCTTCGAGTGCCCGGCGCGAATCGACGACGCGCTGCGCCGCACGATCGAGCGCACCGTGCTCGCGACCTATCGCGTGCTCGGCTGCCGCGACTGGTCGCGCGTCGACGTGCGCCTCGATGACGCCGGCATCCCGAACGTGGTCGAAGTAAATCCGCTTCCCGGGATTCTCCCGAACCCCGCTGACAACTCGTGCCTTCCCAAGGCGGCTCGCGCCGCCGGGATGAGCTACGATGAGCTGATTCAGGCGTGCGCGCGGCACGCCGCCGAGCGGCAGGGGGTCGTCCTGCCGAGTACCCTGGGTCGTGGTGTGGCCGGTGAGCACCGGCGAGCCGCGGCAGGAGGGGTTGCCTCATGAAGATCGGCCTGTTGTTCGATGGAGCGTCGGCGCTTGGCGCGAGCCCGGACATCCTGATCCTCGACACGCTCGAGGCACTCGAGCGCGTGCTCACTACCGAGGGAAACCAGGTGGTGAGGGTCAGCGCGCACACCGATGCCCGCTGGGTCGAACGCGTGAGGAAGGGGAAGTTCGACCTGATCTTCAACATGTGCGAGGGGATCGATGGGATCGCCACGCTCGAGCCGGCGGCCGCGTCGATGCTCGAGCTGCTCGGCGTCCCATTCACCGGCGCATCGTCGTGGACCACCGCGCTCTCGTTGCGCAAGCACGTGGTCAACTCGCTCCTCGACCGCGCCGGACTTCCCATCCCGCGCTTCGCGGTCGCGCGCCCGGGTGCGCCGCTTCCCACCGTGGGCTTCCCGGCGATCTGCAAGCCGGCCGCGGAGGATGCATCCATAGGGATCGAGCAGCGCTCCGTGGTGCGCACCACCCGTGCGCTCGCCGACCGACTTGCGTCGATGCACGAGCGGTGGCCCGAGGTTCTCGTGCAGCGCTACATCGACGGACGCGAAGTGAACGTGGGAATCCTGGGAGACGCCGTTCTTCCGATCTCCGAGATCCGCTTCGACCACATGCCCAAGGGGAAGTGGCGGATCGTGTCGTACCGCTCCAAGTGGGAGACGGGTAGCGACGAAGACATGGGGAGCGAGCCCCATTGCCCGGCGGAGCTGCCGGCGAAGCTCGAGACGGAAGTGAAGAAGCTGGCGATGGCCGCCTGGCAGCTCGTGGGCGGGCACGGCTACGGCAGAGTGGACATGCGCATCGACCGCGCGGGCCGGCCGTGGATTCTCGAAGTGAACGCCAACCCCGACATCGCGCCCGACGCAGGGCTCGCGCGCATGGCGCGCGTGGCGGGGGTGGATTACGCGGGGCTGGTGAGCACCGTCTGCGAGCTCGCGCTCGCGCGGCACGCGCTCCCCGCGAGCGAAGGGTGGGCGATGGCACAGCGGCTCTCCGGCGTTGCTGCCGCTACCGAAGCCACCGCGCTCGAGCTCTTCTCCAGCGGCAGATAGGAGAGAGTGGACGTTCCCC
>JBIQMO010000444.1:0-1996 GCA_044463245.1 Gemmatimonas aurantiaca | reverse complement strand
GCGGAGGCGGAGCTGGCCAGCCGGCAGGTGAACGGCTCGCAGTTCCTCAAGGAGGAGGTGGACGCCGACGACATCGCCGAGATCGTCGCGCGGTGGACGGGGATTCCCGTCTCGCGGATGATGGAGAGCGAGCGCGAGCGGCTCACTCGCCTGGAGGATGTGCTAGCGACGCGAGTCATCGGCCAGGAGCAGGCGGTGACCGCGGTGGCGAACGCGGTTCGCAGATCGCGCGCGGGGCTGCAGGATCCCAACCGTCCGATCGGCTCGTTCATCTTCCTCGGCCCGACCGGGGTGGGGAAGACGGAGACCGCGAGAGCGCTGGCGGAGTTCCTCTTCGACTCCGAGCAGGCGATGGTGCGCATCGACATGTCGGAGTACATGGAGAAGCACGCGGTGGCGCGGCTCATCGGTGCACCTCCCGGCTATGTGGGCTTCGAGGAGGGCGGCCAGCTCACCGAGGCGATCCGCCGTCGGCCGTACTCGGTGGTGCTCTTCGACGAGATCGAGAAGGCGCACCCGGATGTGTTCAACATCCTCCTGCAGATCCTGGACGACGGTCGGCTCACCGACTCGCAGGGGCGCACTGTGGACTTCCGGAATACCGTCATCATCATGACCTCCAACATCGGCGGCCAGTACATCCTGGAGTACGGTACCACCGACTGGACGAGGGCCGAAGAGCAGGTGATGAACGCGCTGCGGCAGGCGTTCAAACCCGAGTTCCTCAACCGAGTGGACGACATCATCGTCTTCAATCCGCTCGCGATGGAGCAGATCGGGCGTATCGTGGACATCCAGCTCCAGCGGATGGAGAAGCTCCTGGCCGAGCGGAACCTCACTCTCGAGATCACGCCCGAGGCGAAGATGGTGCTGGCGCAGGAGGGCTTCGATCCGGTTTATGGAGCTCGCCCACTGAAGCGCGCGATTCAGAAGCACATCCAGAACCCTCTGGCGATGGCGGTGCTCGAGGGTCGCTTCCACGACGGCGATCATATCCTCGTCACGCGCTCGGCGGAGGGCGGTCTGCAGTTCGAGAAGGTCGAATCCACCGCGGGGGCGGGGGCGTGACGCGTGGGTGCGAGAATGGTTCCTGTTGCACGTGACAGGTCGGGCGACGCGGCAGCGAGTAGCGAGCGATCGCTCGGCAGTCGCCACTCGCAGGATCGCTGACGGGCGAGGCGTATCTGACTGAACCACGCGAGATGGAAGACGAGCGGTGGATGCGCCGCGCGCTGGAAGAGGCGCGCGGCGCGCTCGCTCGCGGTGATGTGCCGGTGGGAGCCGTGGTGGTGCGAGCCGGCGAGCTCCTGGCCGCCGCCGCCAACCGCACGGTGATCGATGGCGATGCGACTGCGCACGCAGAAGTGCTCGCGATACGCGAGGCATCGCGCGCGCGCGGCGGCTGGCGCCTGGACGAGTGCACGCTCTACGTGACGCTCGAGCCGTGCGCGATGTGCGCGGGCGCGCTCGTACTGTCGCGTATCGAGCGCGTCGTGTTCGGAGCGTGGGACGAGAAGGCGGGGATGTCGGGGTCGGTGGAGGATCTCCTTCGCCATCCACGTCTCAATCACCGTCCGCAGGTGCGGGGCGGCGTGCTCGACGCGGAGTGCAGCGCGCTTCTCTCCGAATTCTTCCGCCAGCGCCGCGCGGAATCCGTTGACACTCCACCAGTGGTGGGGTAGCTTTTATGGCTGAAGTTGGACGGGTGGCCGAGTGGTTGAAGGCACCGGTCTCGAAAACCGGCATACCGGCAACGGTATCGTGAGTTCGAATCTCACCCCGTCCGTGAGATGCCGGGCTTCGGGGGGTGAGCGAACCGATTCCCTCGACGCGTCGGCGCTCTCCGGAACGCTTGGAGCGCGATGGACTGAATAGTCGAAGGCGGGCAAACGCCCGCCTTCGTCATTTGGATGGGTGGCCGAGTGGCTTAAGGCGCACGCCTGGAAAGCGTGTGGGGTGTAACAGCCCTCGCGGGTTCGAATCCCGCCCCATCCGT
>JBIQMO010000443.1:0-2010 GCA_044463245.1 Gemmatimonas aurantiaca | reverse complement strand
GACATCAAGTCGCAGGTGCAGGAGGAGCTCGGCCAGCGCCAGCGCGAGATGTATCTGCGCGAGCAGATGCGCGCCATCCAGAAAGAGCTCGGCGACGACGACCAGAATCGCGAGATGGAGGAGCTGAGGGAGAAGCTCTCCAAGCTCGAGCTCCCCAAGACCGCGCGCCAGGAAGTGGAGCGCGAGCTGGGACGGCTGGAGCGCACCGGCCGCGAGTCCATGGAGGCGCAGGTGATCCGCACGTACCTGGAGTGGATCGCCGAGCTCCCCTGGAACACGCGCTCGGACGACAACCTCGAGCTCAAGCACGCCGCCGAAGTGCTCGACGAAGACCACTACGGTCTCCCCGACGTGAAGGACCGCGTGCTGGAGTTCCTCGCCGTGCGGCAGCTCAAGGCCGAGGAGCTCGCCAACGAGGTGGAGAAGACCGGCGAGTTCCCCGCGCTGAAGCTGAAGCCGGACATCGACGACGCGAACCCTACGCTCGGCTCCAACGAGAACGACGACCGACAGATCACCGACAAGCGCGAGGCCAAGGCCCGGGCAATGGCCAAGGGTCCCATCCTCCTCTTCGTCGGCCCTCCGGGCGTCGGCAAGACGAGCATCGCGAAGTCCATCGCGCGCGCCCTCGGACGCGAGTACGTCCGTGCCGCGCTCGGCGGCGCGCGTGACGAGGCCGACATCCGCGGTCACCGGCGCACCTACGTTGGCGCGATGCCCGGACGGATCATCCAGGGGATGAAGCAGGCCGGCACGAAGAACCCGGTATTCCTCCTCGACGAGGTGGACAAGCTGGGCGTGTCGTTCCAGGGCGACCCCGCGAGCGCGCTCCTCGAGGTGCTCGACCCGGCGCAGAACGACAACTTCACCGACCACTACCTGAACGTTCCGTTCGACCTGAGCGAGGTGCTCTTCATCGCCACGGCGAACTTCATCCAGAACATCCCCGCCCCGCTGCTCGACCGCATGGAGGTGGTGGAGTTCTCCGGCTACACCGAGAGGGAGAAGGCGGAGATCGCGAAGAAGTATCTGATCCCGCGCCAGCTCGACGATGCGGGGCTCGCCGGAAAGGGAGTGACCTTCAGCGACGATGCGGTGATGGCGGTCGTGAGCAAGTACACCCGCGAGAGCGGTGTACGACAGCTCGAGCGTCAGATCGGCGCGGTCGCACGGAAGGTCGCGCGCAAGCTCGCATCGGGCGAGACGACCGAGCTCACGCTCGCGCCGCAGGACATCCGCGAATTGCTCGGCAGGCCGAGAGTACACCCCGAGCGCGCCGCCGAGGAGAACGAGGTGGGCGTGGCCACGGGGATGTACTACACGCCTGCCGGCGGTGACATCATGTTCGTCGAAGCCGCGATCCGGCGCCTGCTCGGCCCGCCGCCGCAGGACAACGTGACGCAGGTGAGCGGACTGGGGACGGTGTCGCTGATCCTCACCGGGCAGCTGGGCGACGTGATGAAGGAGTCGGCACGCGCCGCGCTCACCTACGCCGCCACGCACGCCGCGCGGCTGCGCATCCCGAACGACCGGCTGGGGAACATCGAGGTGCACATCCACGTCCCTGCGGGCGCGATCCCGAAGGACGGCCCCAGCGCCGGCGTCACGATGAGCACCGCGCTGGTGAGCGCGATGTCGGGCCGCCCGGTGCGGAGCGATGTGGCGATGACCGGAGAGATCACCCTGCGCGGCCGCGTTCTTCCAATCGGTGGCGTGAAGGAAAAGGTGCTCGGCGCTCACCGTGCCGGCATCAAGACCATCATCCTTCCCAAGGAGAACGAAGCCGACCTCGAGGACATCCCCGAGGATGTTCGCAACCAGCTCGACTTCCACTGCGTCGACACGCTGGACGACGTCTTCGACATCGCTCTTCTCCCCCTCGAGGGCCGGCCGCCCGAGGCGCAGAAGTCGATGATGGAAGAGGATGAGGAAGCGGCTGCAGCGGCTGGAGCCAAGTAGTAAGGCGGGGTCAGGTCTTTAATTTCGAGCGGGCTGGGCATTCGCCCAGCC
>JBIQMO010000442.1:0-2030 GCA_044463245.1 Gemmatimonas aurantiaca | reverse complement strand
CTGGATGCGCGGATGGGAGTGGCCGACGTGCGGGACGTTGTTGTAGCAGTCGAGATATGGGCGCCCCCACTCGTCGAAGAGGTAATGCTTCCAGCCGCGCAGGAGCATCACCGGGTCCGCGTACGACAACTTCAGATTGGCGCCGAACTTCTCGAGCCGGTCGCGGAGCACGACGGATTTCTCGACCGTCCGAAAGGCGGTTCGCTCATCGTCGAGGTTCAGCAGCGCGGCGGGGTTGGGGAAGATCGCCTGCAGCAGGAAGAGCTCATCGGGGTCCGCCACACCGGGCCAGTCTTCGTCGAAGCCGACCGTCGTGACCGCGAGCTGGAAGTGCAGATGCGGATTCCAGCCGCCATTCTCCGAGACGTCTCCCAGAGAGGCGAAGCGCTCGCCCTTCTCCAGGCGCTGGCCAGCGTGCAGCCCCGCGAGCGAGCCGGGCGCGAGGTGCCCGTACAGAGTGAAGAACGCGGCACCGCTCGGCGTCTCGTGACGCAGGATCGCGACGCCGCCGTAGTCCAGGTACCCCGCGCGAACCCCGGTGAATACCACGGTGGCTTCCAGCGGTGCGTGCACCGGCGTGCCGGTGGCGGCGAATATGTCGACGCCGATGTGCACGGTTCGCCGGTCGCCGATCTTGTGGTCGCCCTCTCGAAAGGCTTCCCCGGTGTAGACCAGGCGCGGCTCGCCGTAATAGCCCAGCCACACCGAATCGTTCGTCTCGACTTCCGCCCCGAGCTCGGCGGCTTCGGCCGGAGCGATGGAGAAGGGGTCCTGGGGTATCGCGCTGCTCTCCACGGCGAGCGATCCCATGGGTGCGGTGGAGAGGTCGCGTCCCAGGACCGGTGCGAAGCTGCCGCGCCTCGCATCGAGCCAGGCGGTGAGATCGCGCGCAGTATCGGTGACCGGCAGTCCGCCGGCGGCGCGCAGGCGCGGAGCGATGAGGCGCCGGCTCACGCGGCCGTGCTCCAGGAAGTCCCAGGCCGGCTTCTGGGATATCACGACGTAGGGATCGTCGGGTTTCTCGATAGCCATGAGCGTCGAGTTCACCACGCTCACCGCGAGGCGCATGCGGAGGAGCGGCCAGATCAGGTCCACTTCGGCCGCGGTGAGCGGGTAGGCGGCGTGATAGCCCGCCACGAGGCTGCCGAGCGTCGCTTCGGGCTCGGGGTCGTCGAGCACCAGGTAGGCGCCCGCGACGGCGAGGTCGCAGATGCGCGGCGCGGCGCACATGTCGCCGAGGTCGATCAGGCCGGTGACGCGCGCCGGCCCGAGGAGCGATCCATCGACGAGAATGTTGTGATCGTTGATGTCGTTGTGGATTGCTACGGATGGAAACGCCTTCAGAGCTTCGTGAACGGAGCGGTACTCCTCGACGATCGCATCGATGATGGATCGGCGAGCGGAATCGAGGATGTCGCGGTATCTACCCTCGATCCAGAGCGCCTCGGTGAGATTCCACTTGAAGCTCCTCGTGAGCGAGGGATGCTCGAAGTCGGCGAGGGACCTGTCCATCGCGCCAACGGCTTGCCCGATGCTGTTCGCCAGAGCCGGAGTACGGGGCTGCCACGATGCGTAGTGTACACCCGGCAATCCCGACAGCAGCCAGGCGATGCGTGGATCACCCGATTCATCGGGGACCGTCGTGTACAGATCGCCCGACGAAGTGTGGATGACTTCGGGTACAGGGACGGTATCGCATCCCTGGAGCCTCGAGGCGCTGGCTCCGATGTGCTCGAGGGCCCGGCACTGCATGTCGACGAAATCCCCTTCGCAGCCGGCTCGCATGATCTTGAGGATGTGCGTGTCGTCGCCGACGGCGAGCAGGTTCAGATCGTATTCGCCGTGGAGGCGGCTGAGCCGAGCTTCGATGCCCCACTGCTCTTTCAGGACATCCCGCCAGTACGCGTACGTGCTCGACTCTCCCGATCGGGGGCGCCGTGGCGGCTCCGTCTCTGCCATGACCTCTCCAGCTACTACTGTACGATCGTGGCCGGAGCGGATCCCAGGACCGAGCGGCCGATGGCGAGAAT
>JBIQMO010000441.1:0-2040 GCA_044463245.1 Gemmatimonas aurantiaca | reverse complement strand
TGGGCATTCGCCCAGCCCGCTCGAAATCAAAGACCTGACCCCGTCGCTTACCCGAAGAAGCCCGGCAGGTTCGGACGCGCCATGATCTGGCCAACGAAGTCCGCGAGGCGGCGCAGGTATTCCACCGTCTCGCCCTCCACGAGCGGCAGGATCCGCTTCAATTCTATGGAGCAGGCGCGCAGCGCGCCGTTCTCGCGCGGCGAGAGGAGTCCAGTAGCGAGGTAGCTCTCGATGCAATCGCTGGCAGTGGACACGAGAAGCCCGACGTCCACCCCCGCATCGACGTCTTCCAGCTCCTCCGGCAGCGGAAGCTCGGCGAACTCGGCCCAGCGGCTCCGAAGCGAGTCGATTGTGCTCATGAGAGATCCATCCTCGATTTCCGGCGTGCCTGTTCGATGAGTGAAGTATAAGGCGAGGAGCGAGCTCTGCACCGACCCCCTGTGGGCAGTCGACTTCGCGAGCGAGGCGCTTGCCGAGGGGCTGTACAGACATGGCGTGCAGCTCGACGCGCCCGTCTTCTTGGCCTGGCTCGGCGTCACGATGTTCCTCACCGCCGCCGACGCGGCCGCGTGCTACTTCGCCAACCGCACCGACGGCCTCCCGGCTCCGCACCGCGCCACCATCGTACGCGCCGTCAGGGATGCTCCCCGCCCGCGCGATGATCTCCTCTCTGAAACGCCATGAAGGCATGGATCGCACGGATCGCCTCCCGATCCTTCGACGAGAGGCGCACCTCGCCACCGCCAGGGAGCGGCCTGAACTCGTAAGTGATCGCGTCGCGCTTCGCTGCCATCGTCTTCGTCCCCGGCACCTCGCGCGTGCACCGCGAACGGCGTCGAGAAGTCGCCGTTCGCGAACGCGCGAGCAATGGAGGCGAGATGCTCGCGGATGGTGCTCACGCCGGCGCTGTCGGACGCATCGCGCGTGAGCTCGATACGCCCACCGTCGGCGAGATCGTCGAAGCGATGGGTCGAGGTATACTGGTCCACTCCCATCTCGATCTTCCCTCGCGCCTGGAGCGCGACGAAGGCGCTGTCGGATGCCGAGTCCGAGCGCACGGCGTGCGAGTGTGCGGCGTGATCGTGGCCGCTCTGCGCGCTCACAGGGCGCACGGCACCGAACACCACGAGCGTGGCCGAGCAGAGCGTTGCCGAGAGGGAGAGCGCGCGCTGAACGCTGGTGTCACGACGGCGGATCCGCATGAATGACCTCGGAAGTGGATGGCGACGGACGTCGGCTGCGTACTATATACTGAACCCTGCTACACCGCGGAGCCGAGTCGGATCTTGCTTTTCAAGCGAGCTCGGCTAATTCGTAGTACCGATTTGGCAGCTGGCAAGCCACACTCGACGGCAGTCCGTGGATTCACCATCAGACGGGAGCCTGGAATGGCACAACGAATTCGGCGGTTCGGCGTGGGGCAGACGGCCAAGGTGTTTGGAGTGCTCTATGGGATCATGGGGCTGATATTCGTACCTGTGTTCCTGCTGATAGCGGCCTTCGCGCCTCAGGAAGGAGCCAGCTTCGGGCTCGGCTTCGCAGTCGCGATGCCGGTGTTCTACGCCGTCATAGGGTTCATATCCGCTGCCATTGGCTGCGCGATCTACAACGTGGTGGCCGGCTGGATGGGTGGCATCGAAGTGGAGCTCGGCCCGGAGGCGTAACGCCGGGGTCAGGTCTTTCCCGCCCGCCGCGTCGCCCCACGGAGCGCGCTGAGGGGGAGTAGGGGGAGTGCGAGGGTTCAGGAGGCAGGGTTCAGGGTTCAGGTACTACCTAGGGGTAGAGATCTCTCCGCCAGAGCAGTTCCTGAACCCTGAACCCTTTAGTTGCTGAACCCTCGCAGTTCCCCCTCCTCCCCCTCCCCATTACCTTGCCAAGGTTAGCGATTCGAGTCCGCTTGGCGTGACTCTGAAGCACACCCTTTACACGATCACATGCGCTTCGAGTACCCTGGCGCCGGGTCCCAAGGACCTCGGATTTCGAACCTCGCTGATCGCGTCGCGCGCCGGCCGGCCGGAGGAGCGCGCCACCCGAACCACG
>JBIQMO010000440.1:0-2073 GCA_044463245.1 Gemmatimonas aurantiaca | reverse complement strand
ACTGCCGCGGCGTGTTCCAGCCGCAGTTCGGATTCCAGTTCGCCGTGCGCACCGCTGGCACGGTGGCCGACCGGGTGCACCTCGACGTGGACTACGACTCCCAGCGCGAGTTCGACGCCTCCAACAACATCTCGGCGTACTACGAAGGAAAGCAGGGCGAGATCCTCCAGCGCGTGGAGGTCGGCAACGTCTCCTTCGCGCTCCCGCCGTCACGCTTCATCACTTCCGGAGTACCCAGCGGCAACTACGGCATCCAGGCCATCGGCCAGCTCGGTGTGATGCGCTTCCGCGCCATCGCGGCGCAGCAGAAGGGGAACGTCGTCACCGATCGCGTGTTCACGGTGGGCGAACGCACGGTGCAGCAGGTGGACCGCGAGATCGACGACTACCAGGTCGAGCGGCTCCGCTTCTTCTGGGTGATCGATCCGGCAGAAGCCTTCCCCGATCTCTACCCGAACATCGATATCCTCGATCCATCGCTTCCCTCGCTCGCTGCGCGGATCCCGCCGGGTCAGCGGCCGCGCCGGGTGCTGGTCTACCGCTATCGGAGCCCGACCGCAACCGGGAGCACGTCGCGCGACATCAACGGTCCAGTTGCGGCCACGCGCTTCGCGCGCAACACCAATCCGATCGGCCCGTACGAGGTGCTGCAGCAGGGGGTGGATTACTACATAGACCCCACGAATCTCTGGATCGCGCTGGTGAACCCACTGCAGCGCGGCGAGCGGCTGGCGGTGTCGTACACGGTAACCGGCCCCGGTGGACGCGAGATCGTGGACCCGAGCGTGGGCGGCACGATGCCGCGCCAGCGCAATCCCGCCGCGCGCGACACGTTGAATCTCCTCTGGGATAACCAGGTCCTCCCCGGCGATCCGGCCTTCGACCGCGAGATCCGCTCGGTTTATCGCCTGGGAGGCGAGGAGGTTCAGCGCTCCACGGTCTCACTGAGGATCGTGGTGGGGAGCAGCGGCGACCAGGAGAAGCCGGTGAGCGGAAGCGCCGAGACCTACCTGCAGCTCTTCGGGCTCTCGCAGCGCACCAACGCGTCTACCTTCGACGCAGAGAACCGCCTCTGGCCGCGCCGCACGGACCCGAATCAGGCGCTGACCACCGGTGGTGGTGAGAGCGGGCAGAGCACTGCGCTCATACGCGACTACTTCGTGGTCTTCCCGTCGCTCATGCCCTTCGCCGACTCGGGTCTGGCAAATCTCCCCAATCCGGTGAACGATTCGCTCTATCGCGTGACCGACGAAGACCTCGTGTCGCCGCGACGGCCGCCCACGCAGTATCGGATCCGGACGTCGTACTCAGCCGCCGGTGGCGGCGAGTCCGGCTCTCTCCTACTTGGCTCGGTGCAGGTGCGTCCCAACTCCGAACGCCTCTTCCTCGGCGGGCGCCAGCTCGTGCGCGACGTGGACTACACGGTGGACTACGACCTGGGACGCGTGGAGTTCATCCGTCCCGACACGCTCTTCCCGCAGCCGCGCCAGGTGAGCGTGCAGTACGAGGAGAACCCGATCTTCACGCAGGCGCCCACATCCATCTTCGGGCTCGCCGCCGAGTTTCCCAGCGAGCACGGACAGTTCAACATCACCGCGCTGTCGCAGGCGCAGAAGACGCCCTTCAACCGCCCGCCGCTCGGCTTCGAGCCCGCGTCCACGCTGCTCGCGGGCGTGAGCGGCGACTTCACCTTCGACAGCAAGCTCCTGTCGGGTCTCATGAGCAGGCTCCCCTCCGCGTCGCGCGATGCGAAGTCCACCGTGAACGTGCAGGGCGAGTTCGCCACCAGTCGCCCGCGCTCCAACTCCGCCGGTGCGGCGTACGTGGAGACCTTCGAGGGGACGGGCGGGATCACCGTGGATCTGCAGGAATCTTCGTGGCGCTACGGCAGCCAGCCCGCCCTCTCCGATGCGGCCGGCCTTAGAGTGGGAGGCGGGCCGTACACCTTCCCGCTCGACAGCGCTACCACCCTCGCCTGGCAGAACATCGGGATAGTGCCCGATCCCACGGTGAACGGCGGCGTGGCGCTGCGATTCTTCCCCGAGCAGATCGACTCGCAGTTCGTGTTCATCG
>JBIQMO010000439.1:0-2078 GCA_044463245.1 Gemmatimonas aurantiaca | reverse complement strand
TAACGGGAGGTGCTGGCTTCATCGGCTCGCACCTCGTGGAGCATCTCGTCGGTCAGGGCGAGGATGTCGTGGTCCTCGATGATTTCTCGACCGGGAAGCGCGAGAACATCGCTCCGTGGTCGAGCAGCATCGAGCTGGTGGAGGGGTCGGTCACCGATCCCTCCATTTGCGCGAGGGCGCTGGCCGGTGCTGACTTCGTCCTGCACCAGGCCGCGCTCCCCTCGGTCCCGCGCTCCATCAAGGATCCCGCCGCCTCGCACGCCGTGAACGCGACGGGCACGCTCAACATCCTCATCGCGGCGCGCGACGCGAACGTGAAGCGCGTGGTGTACGCCGCGTCGTCATCCGCGTACGGCAACACCCCGGAGCTCCCCAAGAGGGAGGACATGGTCGCGCGTCCGCTCTCGCCCTACGCGGTGGCCAAGCTCTCCGGAGAGCAGTATTGCCGGGCGTTCCACGCATCGTTCGGCGTCCCCACCGTGGCGCTCCGCTACTTCAACGTCTTCGGACCGCGGCAGGACCCGACCTCGCAGTACGCGGCGGTGGTGCCGAAGTTCATCACCATGGCGCTCGCGGGCGAGTCGCCGACCATCTTCGGCGACGGCAACCAGACGCGCGACTTCACCTACGTCGCCAACGTCGTGCGCGCCAACCTTCTCGCCTGCGAGGCGGGTCCCCAGGCGCTTGGCGAGGTGTTCAACGTCGGCTGCGGCGAGCGCATAAGCGTCAACGACCTCTGGCAGCGCATCCGCACCCTGGCCGGCAGCGATGCGGAAGCTCTCCACGAGCCCACCCGCGCCGGCGACGTCCGCGACTCGCTCGCGTCCCTCGACCGCATCCGCACCGTCCTGGGCTACGCTCCAGTCGTCGATGTCCAGGAAGGGCTGTCGCGGTTGGTGGAGGTGATGAAAGCAGGGTTCAGGGTTCAGGGTTCAGGGTTCAGTAAACCGCATCAGGGGAGCGAGCTTTCCCCTGCGGCAGTTCCTGAACCCTGAACCCTGTCTCCTGAACCCTTCGCATCATGCGCGTCCTCCTCCAGCGCGTCTCGCGCGCGGAAGTGCGGGTGGATGGGAAAGTCGTGGGGAAGGTGGGGCCTGGCTTCTGCCTCCTCGTGGGCTTCACGCACGGCGACGGCGCGGAGCAGGTGGAGTGGATGGCCGACAAGGTCATAGGACTCCGTCTGTTCGGGGACGAGGAAGGGAAGATGAATCGCTCGCTCGAGGATTTCGGGGGAGAGCTGCTGGTCGTGTCGCAGTTCACCCTCTACGGCGATGCGCGCAAGGGGCGGAGGCCGAGCTTCATCGACGCGGCGCGGCCGGATGAGGCGGAGGCACTGTATGAGCTGTTCGTGGAGCGGCTGCGCGCGCGCGAAGTGCGAGTGGAAACGGGGGAATTCGGGGCGATGATGGAGGTGGATCTCGTCAACGACGGCCCGGTGACGCTCTGGCTGGAGCGCTGAGAGTGCGCGTGATCCTCGCTTCCGGCTCGCCGCGCCGGCACGAACTCCTCGGGATGATCGGCATCTCGCACGAGGTGATCCCCGCCGACATAGATGAGACCCAGTTCGACGGCGAGCTCCCCCGCGCGCACGTCGAGCGTCTCGCGCGCGAGAAGGGCGCGACGATCGCCGCGCGCGCCCCCGACTCGCTCGTGATCTCCGCCGATACCATCGTCGTCGAGAACGGCGAAGTGCTCGGCAAGCCGCGCGATGCCGCCGAAGCGTGTTCCATGCTGCGCCGCCTGTCCGGCCGCACCCACCTGGTCTTCACCGCCGTCGCAACCACTCTGGGCGGCCGCACCATCTCCGCCGTGGAGGAAGTCTCCGTCACCTTCCTCCCGCTTGGCGATCGCACCATCGCCTCCTACGTCGCCACCGGCGAGCCGATGGACAAGGCCGGCTCCTACGGCATCCAGGGCTATGGCGCCACCCTCGTCGAACGGATCGACGGCGACTTCTTCGCCGTCATGGGCCTCCCCATTTCCCGCCTGGTGAGGTTGTTGGGGGAGATGGGGGTGGAGTACGAGTTCGGGGGACGGGGTCAGGTCTTTGATTTCGAGCCGTGAGGGCCGTAGCCCTC
>JBIQMO010000438.1:0-2080 GCA_044463245.1 Gemmatimonas aurantiaca | reverse complement strand
ATGTTGGCCACGTTCCCCAGCCGCTTGGCCATCTTCACCCCCTCGGTGAGGAGGAACTCGCCATGGCACCAGAAGCGTGAGAAGAGGACGCCGTTGGCCCCCTCGGACTGGGCGATCTCATCCTCGTGGTGCGGGAAGATTAGATCCGCCCCTCCGGCGTGGATGTCGAGCGTCTCGCCCAGGTAGCGCTTCGCCATCGCCGAGCACTCGAGGTGCCAGCCGGGGCGGCCGCGTCCCCACGGCGAGTCCCACGCCGCACCGGAGGCCTCATCCTCGGGCTTCGCCGCTTTCCAGAGGGCGAAGTCGCGGACGTCTTCCTTGTTGTAGTCGTCCGCCGCCACGCGCGCGCCGGGCCGGATGGTTCTCACATCGAGCCGGGAGAGCTTCCCGTACGCCGGGAAGCGAGCGATGGCGAAGTAGACGGAGTTGTCTTCCGCCTTGTAGGCCAGCCCGCGCGCTTCCAATGCCCGCACGAGCTCGATCATCTCCGGGATGTGCTCCGTGGCCCTCGGATAAACCTCGGCACGCTGGATGCGAAGAAACTCACGGTCGCGCTGAAAGATCTCCGCGACCGGCTCGGTGACCTCACCGATGGTCGACCCGCGCTCGGTCGCGCGCGCGATGATCTTGTCGTCCACGTCCGTAAGGTTCATCACCTGGTACACCTCCCAGCCGCGGAGCTGGATCGTGCGACGCAACAGATCCTCGAAGAGGAAGGTGCGGAAGTTTCCCAGGTGAGCGGGGTTGTACACCGTCGGACCGCAGGTGTACATGCGAACGGTGCTCCCATCGGCCGGCTCGAAGGGCTCGGTGCGACGGGTGAGAGTATTGTAGAGTACGAAGTCTGACATTCGCTCCTGGTCCGAGCGCGACGCGGGCGTGGAGAGCGGGAAGCTAGACGGGCGCGGGGACACGGTCAACGCTCGCCGGGCGGGCGTCGGCGCCGCACGACCGCGCGGCGCGTGCGCGCCCGACGCACGAACGCGGCGATGAGGAGAACGAGCGGACCGGTGCAAGCGCCGCGCATAGGGAGGGATTCATGTCCAGAGCATTCGTGAACGAGGACGCTGGGAGCGGCCGCTCCCATCGCAAGTTCGATCTTCCGCCGCACGACGATCCGTCGTACGACGAGGCCGCGGCGCACGCGCTCCTCGAGGCATCGCTGGAAGGCGATACCGAGAGCGCGGAGGTAGCCACCGGCTACTACTGGGGCGAGCGAAAGCTCCGCCCTCACGTGGAACGCATCCTCGCGCGCGCGAAGGCCGCCGGAAACTCCGAGCTCGCGCGAGCCGCGCAGCGCTTCCTCTGAGTCGGCACCGCCACGCTGGCGTACGGGCCGGTGCGGGCGCACGGCGCCCCATCCGGCAACCGCCCATCGCGCAACACCAGCACGCGCGAGACGACCCGCGCCAGTGCGGCGCGGCTCCTAGAGGTGACGACGATCGCGCCAGCGTTCGCGCCTCCTGGCCGCGACTGCGCGAGCACGCCCCGCAGCTCCGCGAGGAGCGCCGCCGAGGCGTGGTCCAGTAGGACGAGCGGCGCGCCCGACGCGATGGCACTTCGCACATCGCGCCACGCCGTGCTGCCGCCGAGATCGAAGTAGCGCGGCCGGTAAAAGGAGCTCCCTCTACACTCGCCCTCCTCCGCGCCCCATCGCACTCGCCCCCGCTCCGCGCGCACGACCCCCGCCGCGCACAACAGCAGCGTGCTCTTCCCCGCCCCCTCCCCACCCGCGACCCCGACGATCTCCCCCACTCCCACCCGTAACGAGGCTCCATCCAGCACCCGCACCACTGCCCTGCACCCCTGCGCCCCCGCCGCGTACGACTTGCACACCCCCTCCATGACCAGCACCGGCGCGGCGGCGACGCTGGGCCTGCGCGGCGGCGACGCGCCGAGGTAGGTCGTGGAAGTCGATGTGCTCATCTCGAGCGTCATACTAATCGAATCGGGGCTTCCTGCCACCACCGAATTCGTTCATCGCCAAACGAATTGGTGCTGCGCCGTTTCGGGTGCATCGTGGGCCTGGGTCATCGCGCTGGGCCGTAACTGCGCACGCGGAGAGCGCGGAGGGAACGGC
>JBIQMO010000437.1:0-2090 GCA_044463245.1 Gemmatimonas aurantiaca | reverse complement strand
CGGCCCGGGCAATTGCCCGGGCCGCTCGGAATCAAAGAGCGGACCCCGCCGCTTAACTTTCTCGCATGCGGCCCACCGACCTCGACTCCTCCTGGCTCACCGATCTGCCGGCGCGCGCCGTCTACTCGGAAGGCGCGGGAATAGCGCGCGTCATCCCGCGGGCGGTGCGAGTGGTGGGGAGCGCGGACGAGGTCCCCGGCATCGTCGGTGAAGCACGCGACGGCGGGCTCCCGCTCGTACCACGCGGCTCGGGGAGCGGTATGCCGGGCGGCGCCGTGGGAGACGGGTTGGTCCTCGACCTCTCCCGCCTGAACGAGATCGCTCCTGTAGACACCGACAAGAGACGCGTGTGGGCTGGCGCCGGCGCCCTCCGCAATACGGTGGACGCGGCCGCGCGAGCTGCGGGGCTTCGCCTTCCGGTCGATCCGTCGAGCGGCGCCTTCTGCACGGTGGGTGGAATGGCCTCCACCAACGCGGCCGGTCCGCACACGCTCCGTTTCGGTGCGATGCGCGACTGGGTGACCGCGCTCGACTGTGTCTTCGATGATGGCTCGCGCGCGGTGGTGCGACGCGGCGAGACGCCGCCAGCGCACGTCCCGGCCATCGCGCGCTTCATGGCAGATGCGCGCGGGGCGATCCTCGCCGCTCCCAGATCGCTACTCGAGCACGCCGGCGTCAGGAAGGAGTCGTCGGGCTACGGACTCGCGGCGTACGCGCGCAGCGGCGAGCTGGTCGACCTCCTCGTGGGGAGTGAGGGGACGCTGGCGGTCGTGGTGGGGGTGGAGCTCGCGCTTGCACCGCTGCCCGGTGCCACGAGCAGCGTCCTCGCCGAGTTCGGCTCGCTCGAGGAAGCGGTAGACGGCGCGATCCGCGCGCGCGAGGCGGGTGCCAGCGCGTGCGAGCTTCTCGACCGGACCTTCCTCGATGTCGCGGCGCGCGGTGGCTCCGGCACGAGCATCTCGCCCTCCACCGAGGCCGTCCTCCTCGCCGAAGTCGAGGGCGACGATGAAGCTGCAGCCGCGCGCGCGGCGCGTTCGCTCGGGATGTCCTTCGAGGACGCGGGAGCCACCTCCGTGCGGCTCGCCATCGACCCGGACATGGAGCACGAGCTCTGGTCGCTGCGCCATGCGGCGAGCCCCACGCTCGCCCGACTCGATCCCGAGCTAAAATCGATGCAGTTCATCGAGGACGGCGCCGTCCCGCCCGAGCGGCTCCCCGACTACGTGCGCGGCGTCCGGGCCGCGCTCGAGCATCACGGCCTCCGCGGCGTGATCTTCGGTCACGCCGGCGACGCCCACGCGCACGTCAACCCGCTGATCGATGTGCGCGCCCCCGACTGGCGCGAGCGCGCCGCTGGCCTGCTGGACGACGTCGTCGCCCTCACCGCGCGGCTCGGCGGCACTCTCGCCGGCGAGCACGGCGACGGTCGCCTTCGCACGCCGCTTCTCCCGCGTGTGTGGCCCGCGGAGACCATCGAGCTCTTCGCGCTCGTGAAGCGCGCCTTCGACCCGGCGTCGATCTTCAATCCGGGCGTGAAGGTCCCCGTCCCCGGCCAACACGCCCTCGGCGCCATCAAGTACGACCCGTCGCTCCCTCCCCTCCCTCGCGCCGCCCGCGCCGCACTCGACCTCGTGGAGCGCGACCGCGCGTACTCTACCTTACGCCTCTCGCTCCTCGAGAGCGTGCGAGCGAAGCTCCACGGCTCGCCAGCCTGACCGGCTCCCATCTTCCGCCTCGTCGCGTTACTCTTGTCAGGCACGCCGACCGTCGCGCCGCCCCCCTGCTTTCTGCTCTCTGCTTTCTTCTCTTCACCCCCTCCCCGCCGTGCCCGCGTACATCTACGAGCCCACCGTCTCCCTCCTCGCGCGTCCCTCGTTCACGGAACCGGCGCATCTCCCGGTCAGCTGGCTCGGTGACTCCACCGACGGCGAGCGACTCGCCGAGTTCGCGGGGCGGCTCTGCTACATGAGCCAGCGGAACCCCGCCAGCCGCTCGACGCGCGACTACCTGGAGAACATCAAGAAGCAGGGTCACGGGAGCGTCCTCGAGCACGCCAACTACTCGCTCCTCTTCGAGGGCGTGAGCCGCTC
>JBIQMO010000436.1:0-2096 GCA_044463245.1 Gemmatimonas aurantiaca | reverse complement strand
AGCTATGGCTCAGCCTGCTCGAAATTAAAGACCTGACCCCGCCGTTCAGTTCAGCTCGCTCGAAATTAAAGACCTGACCCCGCCGTTCACTCCTCGCGCAGTGCGACGGTGGGATCCACCATCGTCGCGCGCCAAGCTGGAACCAGAGTGGCGACGAGTGCTATCGATGCGAGGATGACCGCGACGGACACGAACGTCACGGGATCCGTCGGACGCACCGAGTAGAGCTGACTCGCCATCACACGCGTGATCGCGAGCGCGCACACGATCCCGATCGCCACGCCGGCGAGCACCAGCGACATCCCCTGGCGCAGGACGAGCGCGAGCACGTCGCTCTGCTTCGCGCCAAGCGCCATCCGCAGCCCCATCTCGCGCGTACGCTGCACAACGCTGTACGCCATCACACCGTAGATCCCCACCGACGCCAGCAGGAGCGCGATCCCGGCGAAGACGCCGAGCAGAGTCATCGAGAGTCGCCGCTGACCCAGCGAGGCCGACACGAGGTCGTCGAGCGTGCGAACGTTGGCGATCGGCTCATCCTTGTCCACCGAGTTTACCGCCGCGCGTATGGCGCTCACGTAGCGCGTGGGATCGCCCGTGGTGCGCACGGCGATGTCCATGCGACTCACCCCACCGAACTGCTGGTACGGGACGTAGACCTGCACGCGCGGGTCGGCGGCCAGCCCCTCGTGCTTCGTGTGCCCCACCACACCAATGATCGTGATGAAGCGAGTGCTGTCGTTGGGAGTGGGCGACCCGCGCCATATCCGCTTCCCTATCGCGTCCGCGGGCGACTTGTAGAAGCGCCGCACGAACTCCTCGTCCACCACGACCACCGGCCGGGGATTGCGCGCCTCCTGCTCGGTGAAGAGATGACCGGCGAGCAGCGGTACCTTCAGCGTCTCGAGGAAGCCGGGACTGATGATGCGGATGTCGCCCCACGGTCCGTTCCCGTCTGGCGGCGGCTGGTACCCCTCCACGTTGAAGCTTCCGGTACTCCACCCGCCGCCGAAGGGCATCACGCTCGTCGCCCCCACCGAGCGTACGCCGCGCACCTGAGCGATGGCGGGAAAGAGCTCGTCGTAGAAGGCGTTGATCGCAGTATCCGTGGGATACTTGATCTCGGGGAGCGATAGACTGAAGGTCAGAACGTCGTTCGGGTCGAAGCCGGGATCCACGCCCGACAACCGCGCGGAGCTCCTCACCAGCAGCCCGGCCCCTACCAGAAGCGTGAGCGCCAGCGCCACCTCGGCCACGACGAGCACCCGCCGTACGCGCTGTCCACTGCGGTCGCTGCTCCCGCGGCCGCCCTCCCGCAGCGTGGTCTGCAGGTCGGTACGCGAGATCTGCAACGCCGGCATAACGCCGAAGAGCAAGCCGGTCCCCACGGAGATGATCAGGGTGAACAGAAGGACATTTGCGTCGATCCCCATCTCCTGCACGCGCGGCACGTTGCCGGGATTCACGGCCACCAGGGCGCGCACGCTCCAGTAGGCGAGCATCAGTCCCACCGCTCCACCTATCAGCGAGAGAACGACGCTCTCCGTGAGCAGCTGGCGGATGATGTGCCAGCGCTCAGCACCGAGCGCCGCGCGGATGGCAACCTCCTTGGTGCGTCCCGCGGCGCGCGCGAGCAGGAGATTCGCGACGTTGGCGCAAGCAATGAGGAGCACGAAGCCCACCGCACCGAGGAGCACGAGCAGCGCGGGACGGATGTCGCCCGTCGCGATCTCGTTCAGCGATGTGACCTTGAGTGACCACTTCTCCGGGAAGGAACCCGGGTTGTCGCGCTTGAGCTTCTCGGCGAAGGCGCGCATGTCGCGCACCGCCTGATCCACCGTGACGCCCGGCTTCAACCGCGCGGTGAGGTTCAGCCATTCGTTGGTGAAGTTGTCCGCGACGAAGTTGTCCGGAGTCAGCGCGAGCGGTCGCCAGATCTCCACATCGCGCGACCAGAAGTCGCGGAAGGAAGACGGCATCACCCCCACTACCGTGTAGCCCTCGCCGTTCAGCGAGATCGTGCGCCCCACGATGCCGCGGTCGGCGCCGAAGAGCCGCTTCCAGAGGCCGTCGCTTATCACCACCTCGCGCTCCCG
>JBIQMO010000435.1:0-2106 GCA_044463245.1 Gemmatimonas aurantiaca | reverse complement strand
TTTTCTCTGCGTTCTCTCGTTCTTCTCCGCGTTCTCTGCGCTCCTCCCCTACAGGGGCCCCGACCCGGCGATGCGCTCAGATCGGGATCGCGATCCCAGCCCGTGACGGTTTTCTCCGCGTCCTCTCGCCGTTCCCTCCGCGCCCTCCGCGTGCGCAGTTACGGCCCAGCGCGATGCCCTCCGCGTGCGCAGTTACGGCCCGGCGCGATGCCAGCCATTCCGACCCTGGCGCCGAGCCGGGCTGGGTGCGAGCGTTGATGGGATTCGCGTCGTGCTGGTTTCCAACCGATACGGGCGCAACATGGCAATCGAGCACATCTCCGATACAGCGCGCTGGGTGGCAGTGTACCGAGCGATGGAAAGCGCGCGGACCGACGCGATCTTCAGGGATCGGTTCGCCGAGCGGCTGGCGGGGGCGCGGGGCGTGGAAATCGTGGATCGGATCCCGCGGGGTCGCGCGATGGCGTGGGCCATGATAGTCCGTACCGCGGTGTTCGACGAGGTGATCGTCGATGCGGTCGAGCGCGGCGGTGTCGACATGGTGGTGAACCTCGCCGCCGGCCTGGATGCTCGGCCGTGGCGTTTGCCGCTGCCGCGCGAGCTGCGCTGGGTGGACGTCGACCTTCCGGACATTCTGGCTTACAAGGGCGCTGCGCTGAGCGGCGAGACGCCGAACTGTCGCTACGAGGCCGTGGCTGCCGACCTGCGCGATCCGGCCGCTCGGCGAGAGCTGTTCGCGCGGCTGGGTGAGGAGGGTCGGTGCACGCTCGTGGTCACCGAGGGGCTCCTCATCTATCTCGAGGAGGGGCAGGTGGGCGAGCTGGCCACGGACCTGCGCGCCGTGCCGGCATTCCGGCGCTGGCTGATCGATCTGGCGAGCCCACGACTGCTGGAGATCATGCGCCGATACTGGGGTCGCGACGTAGAGCGAGGCGCGGCGCCCTTCGAGTTCGCGCCCGCGGAAGGACCCAGCTTCTTCGAGCGCTTCGGGTGGCGCGAGGTCGCGTTCCGCTCCACCATGGAAGAGGCGCGCCGGCTGCGTCGCGAGATGCGCATGATGTGGCTCTGGCGCGCGCTCTCTATCTTCTCCTCCGCCAGGCGGCGCGCCGAATACCGGCGCTTCTCCGGCACCGTGCTACTCGAG
This sequence comes from Gemmatimonas aurantiaca, assembly GCA_044463245.1. Taxonomy (GTDB): domain Bacteria; phylum Gemmatimonadota; class Gemmatimonadetes; order Gemmatimonadales; family Gemmatimonadaceae; genus JADGGM01. Next base: position 962 of record JBIQMO010000435.1, on the reverse strand, counting down.
GCTACGACGCCTCCTTGACCCGCCGCGCTGCCCGCTCACCATCTACAGCTCATGACCCAATCGTCGATGATCTCGCCGTCCATCTCGCGTTTTGCGCGCGCACCGATCCTGGCCTTCTCCGCGATGCTCGGCGCACTGCTCATCGCCACCATCACACCGCGTTCCACACAGGCCCAGCGCTCCGGCGCAGCGAGCGGCGCGAGCGCGCAGGCGTACGACTCGTCGCTCTTCGCCGCGCTCAAGTGGCGCGAGATAGGGCCGTACCGCGGCGGTCGCTCGGTGGCGGTCGTCGGGTCGGACAAGCGGCCGTACGAGTACTGGATGGGGACGACGGGCGGCGGCGTGTTCAAGACCACCGATGGCGGGCATAGCTGGCAGCCGATGTCGGACAAGTATTTCGGCGGCACCATCGGCGCCATCGGAGTGAGCGAGTCGAACCCCGACATCGTTTACGTAGGCACGGGCGAGTACGACATCCGCGGGAACGTCTCGCACGGCGACGGCGTGTGGAAGACGACCGACGGCGGGAAGACGTGGACGCACTTGGGGCTGGGGGACACGCGGCAGATCGCCCGTGTGAAGGTGGACCCGCGCAATCCGGATGTGGCGTACGTCGGCGCGCTCGGCCACGTGTGGGCGCCTAACCCCGAGCGCGGCGTCTTCAAGACTACCGACGGTGGGAAGAGCTGGAAGAAGGTCCTCTTCCGCAACGACTCCACCGGTATCACCGATCTGGTCCTCGATCCCAACGATCCCAACACGATCTACGCGGCGTTCTGGCAGGCGGGGCGGAAGCCATGGCTGCTCGTGAGCGGCGGCGCGGGGAGCGGGATCTTCAAGAGCACCGACGGGGGCGAGCACTGGACGGAGCTCACCCGTAACCCCGGTCTTCCGAAGGGGCTCATCGGCAACATCGGGATCACGGTGTCGAAGGCGAACTCGAACATCCTCTACGCCAACAT
>JBIQMO010000434.1:0-2135 GCA_044463245.1 Gemmatimonas aurantiaca | reverse complement strand
GGGGGGACGCTGCTCAGGGCGCTCGAGTTCGGGAAGAGCACGGCGATCATCGACCTCACGCAGGGTGAGACGGGGACGCGTGGATCGGCGGAGCTGCGTGCGGAGGAGGCTAGTCGCGCGGCGGAAATTCTCGGCGTGTCGGCGCGCATCAACCTGGGATTCCCGGACGCCGGCATCGTCAACACGCCCGAGACGCGCGCCCAGCTCGCGGTCGCGATCCGCCGCTTCGCACCGCGCATCGTGCTGGCACCATCGCCCAATGGGCGGCACCCCGATCACCGAGTCACCGCGGAGCTCGTACGGGACGCGTGCTTCGTCGCTGGGCTTCGCAAGATCGAGCCATCGGTACCGCATCACCGGCCGCACAAGGTCATCCACTGCATGTCCTTTCGCGAGGACCACGTGAAGCCCACCTTCGTTGTGGACATCTCCGACGTGTTCGAGCGCAAGATGGAGGCGGTGCGAGCGTACGCCTCGCAGTTCGAGGGGGCCACGCAGGCAGGCGAGGTCTACCCGAACGGAGAATCGCTCTTCGACATAGTGCGCCATCAAGCGGCCCACTATGGCTCGCTCATTCGCACTCGATACGGCGAGCCGTTCTACACAGTCGAGACCATGCGCGTGGACGACGTGGCATCGCTGCAGGTTTCCACCTTCTAGCAACCGACCCGAATTGACTGACATGGCATCTCGAGCGACGCACGGCGACGAGGGCGACAACCAGATCAGTTATCCCAGCTACCTCGCGCTCGACGAGCTCCTCTCGCTGCAGCGTCCCGTCTCGCGCCCCGAGCATCCCGACGAGTTGCTCTTCATCGTCGTTCACCAGTCGAGCGAGCTCTGGTTCAAGGTGATCCTCCACGAGCTCGATACGCTCGTGGCACGCCTCGAGGCGGAGGACGTGCTGGGCGCCACCTTCTCCGTGCGACGGCTCAACGCGCTCATGCGCATCGTCACCGACCAGCTCTCGGCGCTCGACACGCTCCCGCCGCAGCGCTTCGCCGAGTTCCGCGGCTATCTCGGAAGCTCGAGCGGCTCGCAGAGCGCACAGTTCCGCGCGATAGAAGCCGCATCCGGACTGCGCGAGCCGAACTTCATGCAGGTCATCTCCGAGCACGGTGAGCCCGCGGACATAGTGAAGCGCTGGCTCGAGCGCCCCACGCTGCAGTCGCTCTTCGAGGGGCTGCTGGAAGCCAAGCATCGCACGCTCGAGGAAGTGTATTCGTCGCCCGAGCCCTCGGAGCTTCTGATGCTCGCCGAAGAGCTGCTGGCCTACGAGCAGCAGTTCGCGCGCTGGCGCTTCCTGCACGTGCAGCTCGTGGAGCGCATCATCGGTCCCGCCACGATGGGTACCGGCGGCACGCTCGGCGCACGCTACCTCGCGCGAACGGTGTCGCTGCGCTTCTTTCCGAAGCTCTGGGATGTGCGCTCGAAGTTCTTCGGCTCCGCGCCCCGCTCCGGTTGAGCATCCGCGACATCAGCATCGCGATGGGCGAAGACACGCCCGAGTGGCCCGGCGACACCCCTTTCTCCTGTCGCTGGAGCTGGGAGATCGCGCGCGGCGAGAGCGTGAACGTCTCCGAGATCCGCTCCAGCCCTCACGTCGGAACGCACGCCGACGCCCCGCTCCATGTAGTCGACGGCTGGCCCGCGTCGCACGAGCTCCCGCTGGAGCCCTTCCTCGGTCGCGCCTTCGTTCTTGACGTGGACCCTTCACTCCCTCTCATAGAGCCCGCTCACCTCGCTTCCCTCCCCTCCGGACGTATCGAGCGCCTCCTCCTCCACACCGGCCAGACGATAGCCACTGGCGCCTTCCCCACTTCCTGGCCCGTCCTCAGCGAGCCCGCGCTGCGCCTCCTCCTCTCACGTGGCCTCCGCCTGCTCGGCGTCGACTCCCCTTCGGTGGACGCACGCACGAGCACCACCCTCGACATCCACAAGGCACTTTTCGCCGGCGGCGCATACAACATCGAGAACCTGGATCTCCGAGGTGTACCAGACGGTGAGTACGATCTGATCGCGCCCCCGCTCAAGATCACGGCAGTCGACGCCGCCCCAGTGAGGGCCGTGCTCCGATCCACCTGATCCGGGCGCGTGCGGATTCATCGTGGGGGCTTGGTTCATCGCGCTGGGCC
>JBIQMO010000433.1:0-2140 GCA_044463245.1 Gemmatimonas aurantiaca | reverse complement strand
GCCGTATGGGCAGTAGCCCATACGGCTCGAAATTAAAGACCTGACCCCGTCGGCGAGCCCTCCCCCGGCCACTCCCCCGCCTCCACGCGCTTTCCGACGTAGAAGTTTCCGAACTCGGCGTAGTGGGCGGACGCTTCGTCGAAGCGCATCTCGGTGATGAGCTTCTTGAAGTCGAGAGGGTCCCTGGCGAAGAGAGTGACGCCCCACTCCCAGGCATCGAGGCCGACGGCGCCCGTGATGATCTGCATCACGCGGCCGGCGTAGCGACGGCCGACGAGACCGTGCGAGTACATCAGGCGGCTGCGCTCCTCGAGGGTCAGAGAATACCAGTTCTGGCCCGGCCCGCGGCGCTTGGACATGGGGTAGAAGCAGACGTAGGGCATCTCCGCCGGCGGCTGCGGGAAGAGGCGGCGGCGAACGTGCGGCGTGGCCGCTTCCGCGGCGCTCCGCTCGGCGAGAGCGCGCTCGAATTCGGCGTCGCCCACAGCGCCGCGCCGGGCGTCGGCGTCCTTGGCCAGCTGCGCGGTGATGTGGTAGAGACCCGCCTCGGTGACGCTGAGGAAGGTATAGACGGGCTCGAGGCGGCCGAGGAAGGGATCTCGCCTGACACGCTCCTCGGCACTACCGAGCTCCTCGAGCGTGGGGCGGAAGTGCACGATCATCACATCCGCCAGCGATCCGACCAGGGGAACGGTCATGCTCCAGCTTTCGTCCGAAGCGCAGGCGATTTCGGCGAGTGTATGACGCGCGGCGGCGAGCTCGGACTCCGACGCGCGGCCTTCGCGCGGGATACGGAAGAGCTGATGGGAGGCGTACCACCCCTCGAGGGTGGCCGGCGGATGAGCTATTGTGTCCATGGCATTGCTAAGGGATTGGTTGCACCGCGCAATCTATACGTTTTGCCATGGACTGCTGGAGCGCGCTGCGCGAGTGATCGTCAACTCGCCGCCGAGAGTGCGCCGAACCTGCGCTCCCGAGTGCTGAAGTCCGCCACCGCTTCCGCGAGTGCCTCGCCATCGAAGTCTGGCCACATGATGTCCGTGAAGAAGAGCTCGGCGTAGGCACACTCCCAGAGCAGGAAATCGCTGAGCCGGCGCTCGCCGCCCGTGCGCACGAGGAGATCCACATCCAGCGCGCCCGCTCCCTCCTCGGACGTGCACGCACGCGCGATGAGCGTACCGAAGTCCTCGCGCGAGAGGTCGTCGCTCGCGTTGGCGAGCTGCGCGGCGCGGATGATGGCGTCGCGTGCGGAGTAGTCGATCGCGAGTCGGAGGTGCAGGCGGGTACCGCCACGGGTGCGCTCCTCCGCCTCGTCCATCGCCGCGCGCAACACGCCCGGCAGACGATCCCGCCGGCCGATGATGCTCAGGCGCACGCCGTTCTCTACGAGTCTGTCGGTCTCGCTCCGCAGATAGCTGCGGAAGAGCCGCATGAGCGCCGCGACCTCGCGCGGCGGCCGGCGCCAGTTGTCGGAGCTGAAGGCGTAGAGTGTGAGCGTTCGGACCCCGAGTCCGGGGGCCGCCTCCACGACTCGCCGCACCGATTCCGCGCCCTGGCGATGGCCCGCCGCGCGCGGCATGCCGCGCGCGGCGGCCCATCTGCCGTTGCCATCCATGATGATCGCCACGTGTCGAGCGGCGCCGGGTGTTGGCGCGTACGGAGCACTCGTCGTCATGTAGTCCGAGGAGAGAGGGAGAGGGCGCTCAGCGATCGAGCGTGTCGCGCGTGGCCTGGATGAGCGCTTCCATATGATCGAGATATCGTTGCAGCGCACTGCGTCCCGCCGCTGTGAGGCGGTACTCGGTGCGTGGCCGACGCCCCTCGAAGCGCTTCGTGCACGTCACGTAATTCGCGTCCTCGAGCTTGCGCGCGTGAACGCTCAGATTTCCATCCGTCGTATCCATCAACGACTTGAGCTCGTTGAAGGTGAGCGTCTCGTTCGCAGCGAGAGCGCTCACGATGCCGAGCCGCATGCGGTGATGGATCAGATTGTCCAGCTCGCGCGACTCGGACGGGCCGGTCGCTTCGCGGCCGATCACCCGCTCGAGTCGTCCGCTGCGCCCTTCCACAGGATCGGCGCGCTTTCTGGACGCGGCTCCCGAATTAGCCACCATACCTCCATGCGATAACCAGACCGAAC
>JBIQMO010000432.1:0-2140 GCA_044463245.1 Gemmatimonas aurantiaca | reverse complement strand
TGGAGCTGCGCCGAATCCACGAGCACCTCGGCGATCGGGACGAGGATCTTGTCGAACTTCGCGCGCATCACGTTCTCGAGCTGCAGCCGGCGCGTCCCCTTCTGGAGCTGCACCTGCTCGTCGTTGGGGAGGTTGATGGCGATCGTCTTCGCGCCCGCGTTGGCCTGACCGGCGTAGTAGACGGCGTTGTAGGCGTTGAGATCCGAATCCGTCCCCGGCGTCTCCTGCTTGTACTCGTCGGGCACGGGGAGCCCCTTCTGGAGCGCGGGGAGGAAGGCGGCGTACTTCGACAGCCGCTCGCTCCACTCCTTGTCCTTGATCAGCACGTACGACTCGTGCGCGCTCTTGTAGCCGAAGAGATGATCCTCGTACGTCTCGATCGGGCCGATCACGACATCGATCGTGTTGTTCTTCATGTCTAGCCACGCGATGTCGCTCGCGCGGTAGTCATCGGAGAGGAGCGCCTTCGCACGCGCCTCGAGATAGCGGCGCAGTCCCGGGTCCTCGGCGAGCTTCGCCGCCTCGCGCAGCTTGTCGGCGGCGATCTTCGTCTGTTCGGGGAAGGCGACGTGATACGGGATGGCGACGAGCGCTCCCGAGGAGTCGCGGCGCACGACGGTGTAGAGGCTCCTGAGCGAGTCGCCGTGCGCCTTGGACGTGGCCGCGGCGGAGTCGAAGGCCGCCTTCGTGATGTCCTGGGGGTAGAAGTTGGCGCCGGGCGGCTTCGGCCCGACGCCCGCGATGAAGGGCTCGTTGTCGGCCAGGCGGTCCCACGGGCCATAGTTGATCTCCGCGAGGCGGCGCGTGTCGGCGTCGGAGATGGATTTCAGGAGCGAGTCGCGATCCCCGTACGCCTCGCGCCAGTAGATGGCGTCCATGGCGCGCGCGGCATCTATCAGGAGCGGGAGCATCCGGCGCTCCCTGGCGGTGAGCGAGCTGGTGTCGTAGCTCAGCTCCACGGTCGTATATCTGGCGAGACGCTGCTCGATGGTGGCCGGGCGCGCCGAAGCGGAAGCTGTGTCGGAGTTGTCGTCGGGCATGGCGCCCTTGCAGGCTGCGAGGAGGACGAGGGCCACGATTGCGATGCGCGGTCGGGTAGAGCTCATGGTCGTTCCATCCATGGAATGTGGAAGGCCGGGGCACTCCCCGGGGCGGGTCCGTGAGGCCCGTTGCGTGTGGCGACGAAACGAACGTTGGCAACTGTCAGTTGCCAATATACGGCGAGTGGATGGGGTGGAAAGAGACCGGGCGCAGCGGGCGAAGCGCGACTCGCCATCCGACTACACGCGTCCCGACCGCGTTCTTTCCGCTCCCCTCCGTCGGCGCGGCCCGCGGATTGCCAAACGGACAAGCATGGCGCCGCGCGACGGTAGGGATGCCCGTCCGGCGGACGAGATGCCGGCGACAACTCCACTCTCCGGTGGGAGAGTGGAAGAGAGTCCGAGCGTGGCCTATGATCGGGTGGTACTGAGCACACCGCGAGGTCCAGTAGAGACCAGATTCTACTGCCGGTCCGATTTCGACTGCGGTGCCATCTACGTTGGTGGAGTAGGCGGCGGATTCGACTCCCCGGCCCGCGATCTTTACCCGGCGCTCTGTGTAGGACTCATGCCGAGCCGCGTCTGCGGGCTTCGCGTCGCCTACCGCAACCCGCACGACCTCTCCGACTCGGTCTCCGACGTGCTGGCCGGCCTGCGATTCCTGCACGAGCAGGGAGTGCACGATACCGTGCTCGTGGGTCACTCCTTCGGCGGCGCGGTGGTCGCGCGCGCCGCGGCGAGCTCGAACAGACACTCGTCGTTCGTCCGCGCGGTGGTTCTTCTCGCGACGCAGGCGCACGGCGTCGAATCGCTCGCCGATCTTGCTCCGGTCACCGGCACTCTGGTCATCCACGGTGCCGCCGACACCGTGCTCCCACCGAGTTGCGCCGAGTACGCCTTCGAGATGGCTCACCAGCCGAAGAAGATCACGATCTACCCCGGCGCCGGCCACTCCCTCGACGAAGTTGCCGCCGAGGTACGCAAGGAAGTGCGCGAATGGATCCTGACGAGGATAAGGCCGAGTTGGGGGTGGAGCTGAGTGGACCGACGGGGTCAGGTCTTTAATTTCGAGGGGGCTGAGCAGTCGCTCAGCCCCCTCG
>JBIQMO010000431.1:0-2144 GCA_044463245.1 Gemmatimonas aurantiaca | reverse complement strand
CGCTCCGCGGAGGCGGCGCTCAAGTACTTCCTCCTCGGGGCGTTCTCCACCGGCTTCCTCCTCTACGGGATCGCGCTCGTGTACGGCGCGACCGGCACCACCAACCTCTCGGCCATCGGCAGCCACGTCACCGAAGCGAGCTTCTCCAGCGCGCCGATGCTCCTCATCGGGATCGGCCTGCTGGTGGTGGGCTTCGGCTTCAAGGTGGCGCTGGTGCCCTTCCACATGTGGGCGCCCGATGTGTACGAGGGCGCTCCGACGCCGATATCCGCGTACATGGCGGTGGCGGTGAAGGCTGCCGCCTTCGCGGCGTTCCTCCGTGTATGGCACGAGGCCTTCCCCGGCGCGTCGGGCGCATGGCTCCCCGTGCTCTGGTGGCTCGCGGTCATCACCATGGTCGTGGGGAACGTGATCGCGCTGGTCCAGCGCAACATGAAGCGGATGCTCGCGTACTCGAGCATCGCGCACGCCGGCTATCTGCTGGTTGCCATCGTCGCCAACAGGTACACGGACGCGGGCGCGTCGTCGCTCGTGTTCTACCTGGTGGCCTACATGCTCGCCACGATGGGTGCCTTCGCGGTGGTGATCGCGGTGGACGAGCCCGGAGAGCGGCGCCAGAATCTGAACGACTTCTCGGGGCTCTGGTGGGAGCGACCGTGGGCGTCGCTCGCCATGGCGATCTTCATGTTCTCGCTGCTGGGCTTCCCGATCGCCGGCGGGATGGGATTCTTCGCCAAGTGGTACATCCTGCGTGCCGCCATCGGCTCTTCGCACCCGCAGGTATCGCTCGCGGTGATACTGGTCATCGCCAGCGTCGTCTCCGCGGGGTACTATCTGGCGGTGATCATCTACATGTTCATGAGGCCGCGCTCCGGCCAGCCGGTGGAGCGCCGGCCGCTCGGGCTCGGTACATCGCTCGTGATAGGCGTGTCGGCCGCAGCGCTGCTCATCTTCGGGATCTTCCCGGCGGGCTTCGTGGGACTCGCGAACCGCAGCCAGCCCGCAGTGCAGACGGCTACTCAGGGGTCGCCGCCGATCGCAGCCGCGCATCGACAGTGAAAGCAGCGAGGCCGCCCATGCGGCCTCGCTCCGTCTGAAGGGGGAAGGATGGGGATCAGTGGGCAGATATTCCGCCAGTACGACATCCGCGGGATAGTGGGTGAGGATCTTACCACACGCGTGGCCCACGGCGTGGGACGCGCCTTCGCGGCGTACATGGCGCGGAAGGGCGTGGATGGCGTGGTGGCGGTCGGCCGCGACAACAGGCCGAGCGGGAAGGCGCTGCGTGACGCGCTGGTGCGCGCGCTCTCGGAGTCCGGTGTGGATGTGATCGACGTCGGCGTGGTGCCGACCCCGCTCCTCTACTGGTCGCTGCACAACCTGCCGGTGGCGGCGGGGATCCAGATCACCGGCTCGCACAACCCGCCCGAGTACAACGGCTTCAAGATCAACATCGGGGCCGCCTCGCTCCACGGCGAGCAGATCCGGGAGCTGTATTCCCTCCTGCAGGAGGGAGACTTCCCGGCGGGAGCGGGAGAGGTTCGCGAGGTCCAGATCATCGACCGCTACGTCGATGACATCGTGAAGCGCATCGGTCCGCTCTCGCGCAAGCTGAAAGTTGTGTGCGACTGCGGCAATGGTGTCGGCGCGCTCGTCGCGCCGAAGCTCCTGGACCGGCTCGGCGTGGAATGGACGGGGCTCTACTGCGTGAGCGACGGGACCTTCCCGAACCACCACCCCGACCCCACGGTGCCGGAGAACCTCGAGGACATCATAGCGAAGGTGCGCGAGAGCGGGGCCGACCTCGGTGTGGCCTTCGACGGCGACGCGGACCGCATCGGGGTGATAAATGAGAACGGAAACATCATCTGGGGCGATCGGCTCCTGCTCATCTACGCACGCGACGTACTCTCGCGCACGGGCGGCGGGCAGCAGATCATCTTCGACGTGAAGAGCTCGCAGTCGCTCCCCGACGCGATCGAGAAGGCGGGCGGGAAGCCGCTCATGTGGAAGACTGGCCACTCGCTCATCAAGGAGAAGATGCGCGAGATGCACGCGCCGGTGGCCGGCGAGATGTCGGGGCACATGTTCTTCACCGAGGGATTCTACGGACACGACGACGCGCTCTACGGCGCCGCGCGCCT
>JBIQMO010000430.1:0-2156 GCA_044463245.1 Gemmatimonas aurantiaca | reverse complement strand
GGCGTGCACGTGGGGTGCGACGCGATGGTCGGCGCGCTCGCGGTGGCGACGAAGGACGTCGAGCCGCACCACGTGAACCTGGGGATTCCCGCGAAGAGCGTGCGCGTGAAGCCCGCCGCACCCACGGGCACCGGCGACTGCCTGAGCACCACGCGAGGGAGAGCGACGGGGTCAGGTCTTTAATTTCGAGCGGGCTGAGCATTCGCTCAGCCCGCTCGAAATTAAAGACCTGACCCCGTCGCCATCAGATCACTCTCAGCACATCCTCCACGGGACCCGCATCGCCGTTCCCCAGTAGAGCGAGTGCATCGGCCAGCGCGGAGCGCGAGCGCGGCCAGGCCATCCGCTTCGAGGCGGCGTCCACTGGCAGCCACTCGTAGCACACGTGTTCCGAACCGAGCGTGATCTCTCCCTCGCGCGGGAACGCGACGAAGGCCACGGAGAGCATCACAACGTCCGGCTTGTGCAGGTAGAAGGGCGCCACGTTGAGATTGTAGAGACGCTCCACCTCGAGCCCTGTTTCCTCGCGCAGTTCGCGCACCGCCGCCTCGGGCGGGCGCTCGCCTTCCTCGATGTGGCCGTGTACCGCCTCCCAGGCACCAGTACAGCGCGTTCCCTCGGCGCGTTGAAGGAGGAGCGTCTCCCAGCCGGCAGAGGTGCGGCGGAGGATGTAGACGTCTACGCTGGCTACGCGGGCTTCGGTCATCTCGTCGTGTAGGGGTCAGGTCTTGACATAATACATTTTCTGGCATTCGCCAGAAAATGTATTATGTCAAGACCTGACCCCGAGATTGAGGCGCTGCCGAGCAGGGACACTTGGTGGTCAGAGGATTCCCCACAGGTCCCTCGTCAGGTCCATCGAGAAGGTCCAGCGGCCATCGCGCAGCCCACGGGCGACGTCGAAGCGGACGAGGTCGAAGAGCAGGTACGCGCCTACTCCCAGCGACGGGTACCAGCCGCGCGCGTGCTCCGCGAAGGGGGCGCTCCCGGAGATGTACGCGGTGTGGAAGTACGGAGCGAGGGTAGCGTAGCCGGGCGCGCGGCCGTACGGACCGAGCCCGATGGGAACGAAGGGGACGTGAGTCCGCCACTCGATGCGCTGGCTGGCGCCGAAGGTGCCGACGAAGCGGTGGTAGTCGTAGCCGGGAGCCGTAATGGGGCCGCCGAGGAAGATGTGATCCTGCGCGGGGACATCGGGCGTTCCGTTTACGGCGCCGGCCGTGGTGCGCAACACGAGGCGGTCGTCGCCGATCGGGCGCTGCAGCTCGATGTCCGCGAAGGCGCGACCGTAGTACTGCTGCTGGGTGGTGAAGCTCGTGTCGCGTCCGTCGAACCACCCCCAGCGAAGCTCGGAGCGCACGCGCAGCTCCGTCCCCCAGAACGCCATCGAGAGCGGCCGCTCGATGCCGAGCGCGATCCGCTCCTCGGTGATAGACCATGCTGGTACGGTAGGCTCGTAGCGCCCGCTCCATGGACTCGCGTGCACGCGCAGGCGCTCCTGCTCCTGGTGCGAGGCCTCGACGCGCCAGAGAAGCCCGTGCCAGCGCCCCAGCTCTACCGACGCACCGGCGGCGCGCGAGTCGTAGAGATCGGTGCGGTCGGTGCCCAGCTCCTGCGCCGCCAGGGAGTTGACGAGCATCGAGCTCTCGGGGACGTCACCCATATCCTGGTAGTCGCGCGAGGCGAAGAGGGTGACCGATGGACCGGTGGCGCGGCGCACATCGAACGATGCGCGCCCCTTGGCCTCGTGGTCGGAGATTCCCCAGCGTCCCAGGATGCTCGCGCTCATCCCCGCGCCGAAGCGGAGCTGCGTGCCGGCACCGAGCGCCAGCCCTTCCACGCGGTTCACACGCGCGAAGTCGGAGAGCCGGCGCGCGGAGAGTGAGGCACCGCTCGCCCGCTGCAGTGCCTGTGCCTGGACGAGCTCCCGCGCCTCCGCCTTCACGCGCTCCACGTCCTCCTCGCTGGCGGCGCGCACGTCGGGCGGGAGCGAGTCGAGGATGCGCCCCGCCCAGCGGTGGCGCGCGAGCACCGAGCGCGGCGCCTGCACTATCTCCGGCCCGGCGAAGATCCCCGGCTGCAGGCCGCCGTTCACCGAGTAGCAGCAGATCTCCCAGCGGCCGCGGATGATTCCGCGCACGGGGAAGTCGAGCCAG
>JBIQMO010000429.1:0-2241 GCA_044463245.1 Gemmatimonas aurantiaca | reverse complement strand
GGCCGAGCTTCTTGCGGAGGTAGGCGATGTAGACGTCGACGACGTTGGTGGAGGGCTCGGGGGGCTGATGCCATGCCTGCTCTCCGATCATCTGGCGAGTCACCACGCGACCCTCGTTTCGCATGAGGTACTCGAGAAGCGCGAATTCGCGGCCGCTGAGGTCTATCTCCTCGCCGCCGCGCTCGACGCGCCGCTTTATCGGGTCGAGCACAATGTCGCGGACTCGAAGGAGCGCGCCGTCCATGTTGATGCTGGCGCGGCGCAGGAGTGCCTTCACTCGTGCGAGGAGCTCCGGGAGCTCGAAGGGCTTCGGGAGGTAGTCGTCGGCGCCGGCATCGAGCCCGTTGACCCGGTCCTCGAGTGAGCCACGTGCGGTGAGCATGAGCGCGGGTGACTGGAAGCCACGTTCGCGGAGCTCGCGGATGACCGCCACACCGTCCTTCACCGGCAATCCGACATCCAGTATCACGAGGTCCGGCTCGCGTGCGAGCGCCTCTGCCGCGCCCGTCTCGCCGTCGGCGGCGGTGAGAACGCGGTAGCCTTCACTGGTGAGGATGCGGGTGAGGACGGTTTGGAGATCGGGGTCGTCCTCCACGACCAGCACGGTCGGGGATTCCTGGCCTGCTTCGATCATAGGAGCCAAGTTACCTCGCCGGCGAGCCGGCGCCAAGCATTCCCCCTTTGAGGAGAGGGTCGTCGGCAGTATTCTTTCCGCGTGGCGAGCGAGCGTGTGAGACGCGGTGTGCAGGCCGGGATCGTCGCATGGGCGGCGACGCTCGGCGTTCTTATCGGCTTCGGGCGGTCGCGAGACGCGGCGCTGCAGCCACTCAATTCCATCGCGCACCCCTTTTTCGGGACGCGCGCCCTCCTCATGCAGGGGTTCGACTGGGCGGTCACGCCAACCGCGCTCCTCGTCCATCTCGCGGTGCTCGTGATAGTGGGGGTGATCTTCGCCCTCTTCGCGACTCGCCTCCGTGGCCTCCGGCTGGTTGGTGCCGCTGTCGCTTACGCGCTGCTGATCTGGCTCGTCAATCGGCTGACGCTCCCCACGATGCTCTCCGCTGGACTCGCGCGAACGCTCTCGCCGTGGGAAATGGGACTGTTCTATTTCGTCATGGCGTTGGCGCTGGCGTTCGGAGTGAAGCTGAGTGTGGGACGCGCGGCGGAGGCGACAGTCAGCGCCTGATCGTCGCGTCGCTACACGCGGCTGTCGCCATGGCGAGACACACCCTGAACCATCGAGGGGACGGCGAAAGCGGCAGGTCAGTCGGAAGTGCCTGTGAAACAGTGCGTTGCGCCCGTGGTACGGCGCGGGGATCCAAACGGCCCCGCTCTTGCTTTTACACAGCATGTCGAATGGCTCGACCACCGGCCGCGTGGGCGCGGGGCCTCCGCAGTCGATGATCACACCCCAACCGGAGGAATCATGAACTTCCTCGTAATGCTCGAGGAAGGCTCCGAGAAGTCGCCAGTTCTGGCGCGGGTGGATTCCGTCCCGGCGCAGCTTTCGTCGGCGCGCAGGGCCAGGGATGTCGTGACGTTGTACGGCACCCCTCGAGCGGAGTCTCTTGCTCTGGCGATCGCCGCGGCTCTCGAGAGCCGCGGCACCGGCGACGACGATGGAGCCTTTCGCCACCTGGGGGTCTGGCCCGAGCGAGGGGCCGTGGGAGATGCGGCCTGGCGCGACGAGAGCACGGGACAGCTGGTGACCCGGGATCTCCACATTCCGCTGGAGAAGCTAGACACGCTTGCGGAGACGGTTCTCGCGCAGTTCGGTGGAGCGATCCGCCGTCTCGTGGCCGGGCTATCGATGCCAGACTGGCCCGAGGGCGCCTGGCGCGCGATCAACATCACGCTAGACCCGATCGCCGAGCACACTCGTGCGGCGGCCGCGAAGTTCGATGGATTCCTGGAGAACTTCCGGCAAGCCGATGCACTCGCTTACGAATTCGAGGGGGATTGAGAAAGACTCCTACTTTTTCTGTCTGTGAACACGCTCGAAGTTTCGGTGAGAGGGCCGCTCCTGCATCGGGGCGGCCTTCTGTTTTTGCCTCGGGGGTCTGGGTCATCGCGCTGGGCCGTAACTGCGCACGCGGAGAGCGCGGAGGGAACGGCGAGAGGACGCGGAGAAAACCCTTACGGGCTGGGATAGCGATCCCGATTCTAGCACATCGCGGGGTCGGGGATCCTCTAAGAGGAGCGCAGAGAACGCGGAGAAGAACGAGAGAACGCAGAGAAAAC
>JBIQMO010000428.1:0-2264 GCA_044463245.1 Gemmatimonas aurantiaca | reverse complement strand
CGAGGGGCTGAGCATTCGCTCAGCCCCTCGAAATTAAAGACCTGACCCCGTCGGCCCTGAACTCTGCAGCTCCCCCTCTCCCCTGTACCAATAGGCCACCAGCGCTATGAATGCGCCGGCGAGGAGGCAGGCGCCGACGCGGAGGGCGATGGCGGAGAGGCTCCAGGCGTGGATCAGCGCCTTGAGGGCAGCGTAGCAGGCGAGGGCGAGGCCGATGGCGCGCGCGGGGGTGTAGAGGCGACGACGGCCGTAGAATATGGCGGCGATTCCGGCGAGGGCGTAGAAGACGATCAGCAGGAAGACTGAAATGTCGTAGGAGAAGGCGCGGGCGAGCTCGGCGCGCATCCAGACGAAGGCGACGAGCGCGGGGAGCATGGACAGGATCTCCAGGTTCACCCTGGTGAGCCGCAGGGCGCAGCGCGAGAAGATCCAGACGGCGAGCGTGGACGCGAGAGCGGCGTACGATGGGGATGTGACGAAGGGTGTGTAGCGGTAGGCGGGCCGGTCGAGAACGAGCGAATAGCTCCAGAGTGAAGCGAGCATGATTACCGCCGCGATCGGAACGGCCATGCCGGCGTAGTCGCGCTCGCGCATCACCACGGACGAGATGGATGCGTGCGCGGCGAGAGCGGCGATGCACCACACGGGATAGTGAACGAGTGGCAGGAAGATCGCTATCGCGCTCGCCGTGCAGGCGGTGATGTAGTGGAGCTCGCGATCGTCTTCGTCGATCAGCGCGGCGCCGAAAGCGAGCACGAACCAGAGAAGCGCGACGAGCGCGCCGAGCAGCGAGTCGGCATTCTCGACGCGAGCCACCGTGGCCACGAGAAAGCCAAGGGGGAGAAACACCTCGGCCCCCAGCCTCCACGCTGCCGCCGTCCCCCCACGACGTGGGGCAGCGAGCGCCGTGATCGTGCCCGCGAGCCCGAGCGTGACCAGCGTCGGCGTCCGCCACTCGGACAAGCTCGAGCCGAGGAGCGCTCCTACTGCCACCACCAGGAATCCGAGGGCGAGACGCGCGCGTACTGCAGGAACTCCCCAGGCGAGCGCGGCCCACGCGCAGGCGAGCGCGAAGAGCACGGGAGCGGTGCGTTCGGGCCAGGGCGATGAGGCACCCAGAAGTCCTTGCGCAGCCGCGGCGTACACGAGGCAGCCCGCGCCCGTGATAGCGATGGCGAAGTGCCAGCGGCGGGTGTCTATGGCTGCGATCGCGCCCGCGATCACGACCCAGCCGAACGCGGTGAGCATCGCCGCGCTGCCGCCGCCCGTGGATGTCACGAAGGGCGCGAGGAGCGCGCCACCGAGGCCCACACAGAAGAGCGGCTCCTCCGCGGTTCGCAGTGCCAGGGTAGCCAGCGCCACCGATGCGATGGCAACGATTACCAGCGCAACGGAGGGCGGGATAACGTGCAGCCGTGGCCCCGCTGCCCAGAGGTCGACGTGCAGGAGGGCGAGAGAAAGCGCGAGCAGCGTGTTGCCGAAACGCACCGTTCCGCGGGTGCGCAGCCACCAGCCGATTCCTCCGACCGTCGCGGCGCCAAGGGCACCGAGGATGACGCGCTGCGTCGGGCCGAGGAGCCCATGGGCTATCGCCCAGGTGAGGAACGCCCCCATCCCCGCGAGCAGCGCGAGCGTGGCCAGCGCGATCGTCCCGTAACGTCCGACGATCTCCTCGAAGTCGAGCGCGGGGACCCTGTCGTACACGGCGCGCGAAGCGGCGTGCACGCCCGCCGATCCGGGCGCGGTGGCGCCGTGCTGCGAGCTGTGCGCCCGGGGTGACTCGTAAGACGCCGCCTGGCGTCGTGTGTCGGTCGGGCGGCCAGGTGGCGAATCGGCGTGCGTCGCCCCGGCCGCGGCATCGCTCCCGGATGGCTCCGGCGTACCGCGCAAAGTCGAAATCTCCGACCGCAGCTCGACGAGCTGCTGGTTGAGCGAGCGGACTATCGCCTCCAACCGCTCGATACGCTCGGTATCCGACAAAGCACGGCTCCGTGCTGAAGAGTTGACGGGACGCTACCTGATTCTCTCCACTGTAGACGTCACGACCTGTGTAACGGGCACAGTCTGGCCCGCCGCCGGAATCGTGATGCGCATGTTCATCCGCTGCGTGGCCGTGGAGCCGAGGTAGGTTCCGTTCACTCCGAGGTAGTGCGTGCCGTTGCCCGTGCCATCACCCTCGACCTGAAGCTCCTGACCCGCTTGACTCTGCGTCCCGTGGATGGACATCACCGAGGTGCGCTCGACGCGCCACGCCTTCTGGCCGT
>JBIQMO010000427.1:0-2265 GCA_044463245.1 Gemmatimonas aurantiaca | reverse complement strand
ACTTCGGCGCCATAGTGGGCGGCTACTGCTCCGATGTCACACGAACCTTCGTGGCTGGGAGAGCGGATGCCGCTCAGCGCGAGGTGTTCGAGGTAGTGCGGGGCGCGAACGAGGTGGCGGCGGCCGGCGTGCGCGCGGGAATGTCCGGGCGGGATGCCGATGCGCTGGCACGGCGCTACATTGAGGATCGCGGGTACGGCGAGGAGTTCGGGCACAGCCTTGGCCACGGCATCGGCCTGGAGGTTCACGAGGCGCCTCGCCTCGCGCGAACGGCGGGCGCCGCGCTCCCCGAACGCGCCGTGGTGACCATCGAGCCGGGCATCTACAAGGCCGGGTGGGGTGGCGTCCGCATTGAAGACGACGTCGTACTCGATCCCGACGGGCCGCGCGTCCTCACGAAATTGCCGCGCGAGTTGCTCGAGATCGCTTGACAGCGACGCGAACGAGATCACTTTCACCTCGCATATGATCGACTTACGGTACGTCAAGAAGCTGGTCGAGCTGCTCGACGGCTCCAGCGTGGACTCGATCGAGATCGCATCCGACAAGGGGATGAAGATCCGGATCTCAAAGACGCCGCAACGCGGCGCCGTGCAGGTGGCCGCGCCGGTGCAGCTCCCGCCGCCGGCTCCAGTACCGACTACCGCGCAGCAACTCACACCAGCAGACGGCGTCGCGACGGTATCCGCGCCCGCCACCCCAGCCGCACCTGAACCGCCCAGGGAGAACCTGCTGGAGGTGAAGTCTCCCATGGTCGGGACTTTCTACCGGGCCCCGGAGCCCGGCGCTCAGCCCTACGTGAGCGAGGGATCGCGCATCGAGAAGGGACAGATCCTCTGCATCATCGAAGCGATGAAGATCATGAACGAGATCGAGTCCGAATACTCCGGCGTCATCCGGGAAGTCCAGGCATCGGACACGCATCCGGTGGAGTACGGACAGGTCCTCTTCCGGATCGAACCCAATGGCTAACCCGACTACCACGCGTCCCGGCTCCGAGCAGTCGGTGAGCGCCCAGCCAGGTGCACCGCCTGCCTTCAACTTCAAGGCCGTGCTGCAGCGCATGATCCAGCAGAGCGCCTCCGACCTGCATCTGAAGGTGGGCAGGCCCCCTGTGCTGCGCACGAACGGAGAGCTCAGCGCACTCGATCTGCCGCCGCTCCGGCCGGAGGACCTCAAGACGCTCGCCGAGCAGATCATGACTCCCAAGCAGGTGAAGGAGTTCACCGAGCAGAAGGAGGCGGATTTCGCGATCGGCGTACCCGGGATCGGCCGCTTTCGCGTGAACGTCTACCAGCAGCGCGGGACGATCGCGTATGCCCTCCGCTCGGTACCGTATCAGGTGAGCACCGCGGGGGAGCTGAACCTGCCGCCCGTCGTGGAGGAGATCGCGCTCCGCCCGCGTGGCCTCGTGCTGGTCACGGGGATCACCGGCTCGGGGAAGTCCACCGCGCTCGCCGCAATGCTGCAGCACATCAACGAGAAGCGGCACGCCAACGTGATCACGATCGAGGATCCGATCGAGTTCCTCCACCGCGACATCAACTCGAGTATCAATCAGCGCGAGGTGGGAGCCGACACCGGCGGCTTCGCGCAGGCGCTCCGGCGCGTCCTGCGTCAGGATCCCGACGTGATCCTCATCGGCGAGATCCGCGACGTCGAGACGCTGGAGGTGGCGCTGAAAGCGGCCGACACCGGACACCTGGTCTTCTCGACTCTGCACACCACGGACGCCTCGCAGACCATCAACCGCGTCATCTCGTTCTACGCGCCGCACCAGCAGAACGAGGTTCGCTTCATGCTGGCGAGCGCCCTCGCCGCGGTGATCTCGCTGCGCCTGGTGCCACGCTCCGACCGGCCGGGCCGCGTGCCCGCGTGCGAAGTACTCATCAACACCGCGGCCGTCCGCGATCAGATCCGCGACATGACCAAATCGCTCAACATCCCGGATCTCATCAAGGAAGGCACCGTCCAGTACGGGATGCAGAGCTTCGACCAGTCGCTCATGCAGTGGTACACGAGGGGAGTCATCTCGTACGAGAGCGCTCTCTTCTATGCAACCAACCCCAGTGAGCTCGCGCTCCGCGCCCAGGGCGTGGAGGGTTCGAGCGACACGAGCTGGGATGGCTTCCAGCGTGATGGCGATGGCTGACGGCACGTCGCTCCCGCACCCTTCCCGATCGACCGGATCCTGAGCCGGAATGTTCAATAAGATTCTCATTGCCAACCGCGGCGAGATTGCTCTGCGGGTGATCCGGGCGTGCA
>JBIQMO010000426.1:0-2292 GCA_044463245.1 Gemmatimonas aurantiaca | reverse complement strand
TAGCTGTGCTATGGCTCAGCTTGCTCGAAATTAAAGACCTGACCCCGCCGTTCAGCCCAGCCCGCTCGAAATTAAAGACCTGACCCCGTCTTCAGTCGCGCGCGGACGATGTCTCCGACGAGTAGCGCCGCCGGATACATCACCTCCTCCTCGTTCTGCGCGTGGACCAACAGTTGCTCGGCGACTCGCGCGGCAGCGCTGTCGCCCGCGGCCTTCGCTACCTCGCCGAGATGCACGGTGGCGGCGTGGATCGCCTCGTGCTCCTCGAGCATCTTCGGCAGCTCGGCGCGAAGGGAATCAGTCATCGGTAGGACCGCGCGCATCTCCGGCGTCACCTCGCCACGCGCGAGCGGCGCGAGGAGTCCGAGCGGAGGAAGCGCTATCTGCTCCTCTCGTACGAAGTGCGGGTGCAGCACCGCGGCCAGCTCGCGCGCCGCCTTTCCCACCTCGCCCGGCACCTTCGTCGCACGGACGAGCGCATCATGGATCTCCCCGTGCTCGACCTTGATCGACTCGGGGATGCGAATCTCCGTCTTGTGCATGGCGCCATGCTCGTGTGTATGGTCCTGCGCGTACACGGACCGTGGGGACACTGCGGTGAGAACCGGCAGTGCGAACGCCAGGATGCCGGTAGTGACGGTATGCAAGCGCGACATGAGACGCACTCCGCTGGTTCGGGTCGGGGGGACGCGCCGCGAGTGACGGAGTGCATCGCAAGAACGTTCGCGATCGCCTCGCAACACCCGGCCATCGGCGCGCTACAGTCAGTCTAGCCGCCTCCGATCCGCGTCGTAATCAGCGGTCCCCTGAGTCTGTGTAGCTCTTTCCCCTACCAGGTCAGGTCTTGAATTTCGAGCGGGCTGAGCATTCGCTCAGCCCGCTCGAAATTCAAGACCTGACCCCGTCGTTCACGGAGTCGGGAAATAGCCGGGAACCTTGCCGAGCCCGCGGAGCATGGTGAACGGCCCGCCCATCGGCCAGAGGGAGCCCCCACCGTTCGCGAACCAGTACGCCGACTCCATGCCGTCCACCCAGATCTCCACATCACCCTGCTCGTTGTACCGCCACGACCAGCTGCCCGTGGCCGGTAGGTCTACCGAGCCAGGCGCGGGCACCGGAGGAAGAATGGGATCGGGGTCGTCGTACGCTATGCTGGCGAGTACCATCGACTCGCCATAACCACCGAGGTCTCCGAGCCGCACGCCTCCCCACATTATCAAGTAGTAAGCCGAGGGCGTTTGGTGCACGAGGCATCCGGTCGAGCACGCGTCCGGACTGCTCTCATACCGGCCGGGGATGCCGGCTGGGATCGGCGGACCTTCCTCGATCCGGAACGCCACCTTCGCCGTGCCGCCCACGCGCAGCGGGAGGAACTCGCGCCGGTTGAGCTGACGCAGCTCGCGCTGCTTCCGCCCAGTCGCGATGTCCAGATATCCCATCTGCATTCCGTTCACCCGAACCATCAGGCGATACACCGCGTTCGGCTGCAGCGCCGCTCCCTTCGTCCGCCACTGGAAGATGTAGCGCTGGCGATTCCTGTTCACGGTGAGAGATGCGTCGCCCCTCGTCCCGAGCGTCACGGGTGCGAGCACGGTGGATTGGCAGGCGCCGTTCACCCAGAGACAGGCGCTGACCTCCGGCGACAGCGAGGCATCGAAGGTCCCCTGGAACGCCGTCGGCTGGAGGTCGCGCAGGAGGAAGAAGAGTTGCCGGGGGCTCACGCCGATGGTACCGCTCGATATGGCACGACCCGGTGTCTCGGGCGCCGCGCGCGGGGCGGTGGGCGTCTCTCCACAGGCGCTGGCCAGAAGGACGAGCGCGGCGCTGAGCGGAGCAATGAAGCGTGCGCGACGGCGCCCGGCTTCGGCGCGCCGCGGGATCAGGGAAAAGTACGACATCGTAGCATCCTCCCGACCAACACCGGCGGTAACGCTCCGGCCGGCTGGCGGGCGCCAGCCGTATCATCGACGGAGCGAAAGCCAATTTGCCGCCGGGTACGTCCACGTTCTGTGTATGCTACGACAGGTTATACGCAAACGGCCGCTCCGATGATAGGCCGTCCCCCTAATTCCTGTGGAGATTTCCCCGGGGGGGGTCAGGTCTTTAATTTCGAGCGGGCTGGGCGACTGCCCAGCCCGCTCGAAATTAAAGACCTGACCCCGTCGTCACCGCCGCCACCGCGGAGTCGAGCGGCGCGACGTTGGTGAAGTACCCCTTCGCATCGGCCCCCACGTTCTGCCGGTTGGTGAGGAGCACGATGGAGAGCTTCTCGCTCGGCACGCCGAGCACGTA
>JBIQMO010000425.1:0-2292 GCA_044463245.1 Gemmatimonas aurantiaca | reverse complement strand
CGGATCGGGATCGTGATCCCAGCCCGGAAAGGTTTTCTCCGCGTCCTCTCGCCGTCCCCTCCGCGCCCTCCGCGTGCGCAGTTACGGACCCGCGCGATGAGGCAGCCCCTCACCCGAATTCTAAGGCCGAGATACTGCGCCCCCAGGTCTCCCGCGGTACGGCTCCTGCCCGGAATGAGCGACTCGCCGCGCGGCGACAGGATGAACTTCGGAAGGCAGGAGTGCAGTAATGACCTCGATCAGCATCGAACACGTCCCGAGCGAGGAGCGCGAAAACGCCGACGGGCGCTCGCGACTCGGGGACGGGAACGGCAATGGCGGCGGCCAGAGGAGCGGCGGTCGGCACATCAACGTCGGCAACACCGAGCGCTGGCTCTCCATAGCTGGAGGAGCGGCGCTCGCCCTCTACGCGCTCAGGCGGAGATCGCCCGCGTCGGTCGCACTCGCGGCCGGCGGCGCTGCGCTCATCGGTCGCGGAGCGACGGGGCACTCACCCGTCTACGAACGACTCGGCGTGGACACCGCGGACCCCAACGCCATCCGCAGGAACGTGCTCACGGCGGTTCTCCCCTCGCGCAAGCTCGAGGCCGAGCGCGCATTCACCATCATGCGGCCTCGCCACGAGCTCTACGCTTTCTGGCGCAATCTCGAGAACCTCCCGCAGTTCATGGAGCATCTCGAGTCTGTCACGGTGATGGGCGACGGACGCTCGCACTGGGTCACGCAGGCACCGATCGGGAGGCCGCTCTCGTGGGACGCCGAGATCACCGAGGACATCGAGGACCGCGTCGTCGCCTGGCGCTCGCTCCCCAATTCCGCGATCGAGAACTCCGGGCAGGTGCACTTCAGCGATGCCGCCGACGGACGCGGCACGGTGGTCCGCGCCAGAATCGTCTACTCGGCCCCGGGCGGAAAGACCGCGCAGGAGGTCTCGCGCTTCTTCGGTGAATCCGCGGATCAGCAGCTACGCGATGACCTGCGACGCTTCAAGCAGGTGATGGAGGCGGGCGAGTCGCCCACCACGAAGGGACAGCCCCACGGGCAGCGGAAGGAGGGGGTGCGATGAAAGCGGTATGCTGGCAGGGCAAGACCGACGTGCGCGTGGAGACCGTCCCCGACCCACAGATCCTCCGGCCGCGCGACGCCATCGTGCGCATCACCTCGACCGCGATCTGCGGCTCGGATCTCCATCTGTACGATGGCAAGATCCCCACGATGGAGCACGGCGACATCCTCGGACACGAGTTCATGGGCGAGATCGTGGACGTCGGGAAGGAAGTCCGCGACCGGAAGGTGGGCGACCGAGTGGTGGTCCCCTTCAGCATCGGCTGCGGGAGCTGCTGGTACTGCAAGAACGAGCTCTGGTCGCTCTGCGACAACAGCAATCCCAACGCGGGAATGCTCGAGGCGCTCTACGGCTACGGCGGCGCCGGGATCTACGGCTACTCGCACCTCTACGGCGGCTACGCGGGAGGTCAGGCGCAGTTCGCGCGCATCCCCTGGGCCGACGTCAACTCGCTCCCGGTCGCCGACGGTCTCACCGACGAGCAGGTGCTCTTCCTCTCGGACATCCTCCCCACCGGCTGGCAGGCCGCCGAGCGCGGCGAGATCCAGCCCGGCGACACCGTGGCGGTGTGGGGGTGCGGGCCGGTGGGATACTTCTCGATCCAGAGCGCCATCCTCCAGGGCGCGGAGCGCGTGATCGCGATCGACCGCTTCCCCGTCCGCCTCCGGCTGGCCGCGCAGGTGGGCGCGGACATCATCAACTACGAGGAGACGAAGGATCTGGTGGAGGCGCTCAAGGAGCTGACCGGCGGCCGCGGCCCCGACGTGTGCATCGACGCAGTCGGCATGGAGGCGCACGGCCACTCGATCGACTACTACTATGATCGCGTGATGAACGCGACGAGGATGGAGTTCGACCGCGCCAACGTCCTGCGCCAGGTGATTCAGGCGTGCGGCAAGGGAGGCCGCGTCTCGGTGATCGGCGTCTACGCCGGCTTCATCGACAAATTCCCCTTCGGCGCCCTCTTCGCGAAGGGCCTCACCGTCCGCGCCGGCCAGTGCAACGTCCAGAAGTCGATGCCCGCCCTCCTCGACCGCATCCGCAACGGCGAGATCGACACCACCTCCCTCATAACCCACCGCCTCACCCTGGAAGACGCGCCCCATGGGTACGACATCTTCAAGAACAAGGAGGAAGAGTGCGTGAAGGTGGTCATGAGGGCGAATTAGTGCGACGGGGTCAGGTCTTTAATTTCGAGCCGTATGGGCAGTAGCCCATACGGCTCG
>JBIQMO010000424.1:0-2310 GCA_044463245.1 Gemmatimonas aurantiaca | reverse complement strand
GCCGCGCTCTTCTTCCTGATTGCGGTGTATTTCGTCTGGCGCTCGTTCTACGGAATGCGGATCGAGCGGCAGGAAAGCGATTACGTAGCGGCCACCGTCCCGGCCGGGGCGCTGGACCGCTGACGAACGGGAGAGTTTTCACAGGATGAACTTTCACGACCGACGAATCCCCGGTGGGAGGGCGAGTGAGTAGCTCGCTCTTCCTCCGGAAATCCGTGGCCGAGTGCGAGGCCGATGCCGAGACGCGCGGTGGGCTGAAGCGTTCGCTGGGAAAGTGGCACCTCACCGCGCTCGGCGTGGGGGCCACGATCGGTGCCGGAATCTTCGCCACCACCGGCACCGCCATCGTGGGAGATGCGCTGCGCCCGGGCGCCGGGCCGGCGATCATTTTCTCCTTCTTCCTCACCGCCATCGCCTGCGGCTTCGCTGCGCTCTGCTACGCGGAGTTCGCGGCGATGGTTCCGATCTCCGGATCCGCGTACACCTACGCGTACGCCTCGATCGGCGAGTTCGTCGCCTGGATCATCGGGTGGGATCTCATCATCGAGTACGCGGTGGGTAACATCGGTGTGGCGATCGGCTGGTCGGGCCACTTCCGCGAGCTCATCAGACATTTCGGGTTCGACCTCCCTGCCTGGCTCGCAACCGACTACCGCTCGGCGCACGACGCCTTCCGCGCGTTGTCGGGTGGCTCCGCGGACCCGCTGATGCAGTACCTCGGCTCCGCGTGGACCGGCGCGCCGCACATCTTCGGCATCCCGATGATCATCAACCTCCCGGCGGTGGCCGTGGTCGCGGTGATCACCGTGGTGCTGGTGATCGGGATCAAGGAGTCGGCGAACACGAACAACGCGATGGTGCTACTCAAGATCGGCATCATCCTCTTCTTCCTCGCCGTCGGCGCGTTCCTCATCAAGCCAGCCAACTGGACCGACACCACTCAGGGCGGCTTCGCCCCCAACGGCTTTGCGGGGATAAGCGCGGCGGCCGCGATCATCTTCTTCAGCTACATCGGCTTCGACGCGGTGTCCACGGCCGCGGAGGAGGCGAAGAATCCCGGGAAGGACATGCCGTTCGGGATCGTGATGAGTCTCCTGATCTGTACGGTGCTCTACATCGCGCTCTCCGCCGTCATGACCGGGATGGCGCCGTGGAAGACTCTCGGCACCGCGGAGCCGCTGATCACCGCGCTCGCGCATGCGGAGGGACCACCGGCGCTGCTCAACTTCTCGCGCTTCATCATTGCGCTGGGTGCCGTGATCGCGATGGGGAGCGTGCTGCTCGTGTTCCAGCTCGGGCAGCCGCGCATCTTCTTCTCGATGTCGCGCGACGGGCTCCTTCCGCCCGTTCTGGCCAAGGTGCACCCGCGCTTCCGCACTCCGTACGTGGGGACGATTCTCACCGGCGTGTTCGTGGCAGTGTTCGCCGCCTTCGCCAACATCGCCGAAGTAGTGGACCTCACCAACATCGGTACCCTCTTCGCGTTCGTTCTGGTGTCGGCCGGAGTCATACTGCTGCGGCGCCTGGAGCCCGACCGGCCGCGCCCATTCCGCGTGCCCGGCGTGCCGTTCACGCCGCTCATCTCGATAGCCGCGTGCGCATATCTCATGTTCCAGCTCCCCGGCGTGACGTGGGTCCGATTCGCCATCTGGCTCGTGCTCGGCCTCATCTTCTACTTCTTCTACGGGTACCGGCACTCGGTGCTCAGAAATCGTGACGCCGCTTCAGCACGCGAGGAAGCGAACATTCCGGAGGGTGTATGAGCGGGCTGGCGGGTGGTAAGTCCAAGGGTATACCACTACACACCAAGATCTTACTCGGCCTCGTCATCGGGGCGGTTCTCGGGATTCTCGCCAACACGCAGCTGGGCGGAGAGCACCCCGTCGTGCTATTCGTGGAGAAGTACCTCGCGAATCCGGCAGGGCAGATCTTCCTGAACCTCCTCTTCATGATCGTGATCCCGCTCGTCTTCGCGTCCATCGCGCTGGGCGTGGCGGGGCTCGGCGATCTGAGGCAGGTGGGGAGGGTGGGCGCCAAGACTCTCGCCTACTTCCTGATCACTACCGCGCTCTCGGCTACCCTGGGCCTCATAGCGGTGCGCTTCTTCGAACCGGGCGGCTCGCTTTCCCCGGAGATCCGCACCGAGCTGATGCAGGCGTACGGAGGCGACGCGGCGTCCAAGATGCAGGCAGCGGCTACCAGTACCTTCGGCATCCAGACGCTCATCAACATCGTGACCAGGAACCCCGTGAAGTCCGCGGTGGATCTCGATCTCCTCGGGATCATCTTCTTCGGTCTCATGTTCGGCGC
>JBIQMO010000423.1:0-2317 GCA_044463245.1 Gemmatimonas aurantiaca | reverse complement strand
CGTACAGGTTTTCTCCGCGTCCTCTCGCCGTTCCCTCCGCGCCCTCCGCGTGCGCAGTTATGGCCCAGCGCCGCGATCCCTCCGCGCTCTCCGCGTGCGCAGTTGAACGCGATGAGCTAGGACCTCCAACCAACTCCCACCCGCTACGCGACTTCTCCCGCGACGAAACGCAGTTCCCTGCTTTCCACTTTCTGCTGCCTGCTTTCCTTGTTGGCCTTCTGCCTCTCGCCCGGTGCATCGAGTCTGAACACGGACACGATCTCGAGCAGCCGTTGAGAGGCGTTCGCGAGAGCGGCGGAGGCGGCGGCGATCTCCTCGGCGCTGGCGCTCTGCTGCTCCGTGGCGGCGGCTACCTGTTCCATCGCGGCGGCAAAGGACTCGGTGCCGCGGGAGAGGTTGTCGAGGCGAGTCGTGGACTCGGAGATCAGATGGCGTGACTCGGATGCCGCCTGATCCACGGCCGCGGACCAACCCTGCAAGTCCTGCACGGCTGCCTCGATCTGGCCGAAAAAGTCCATGGCATCCTTCGTGGCGCGCTGGACATTCTG
Organism: Gemmatimonas aurantiaca; assembly: GCA_044463245.1. Classification (GTDB taxonomy): domain Bacteria; phylum Gemmatimonadota; class Gemmatimonadetes; order Gemmatimonadales; family Gemmatimonadaceae; genus JADGGM01. The sequence continues at coordinate 1,769 of JBIQMO010000423.1, read as the reverse complement.
TACGGTCACGGCGGTGCGCTGGCTGTACTCGCGCGATTCGTCCACGCGTGCGAGGATCTCGTGCACGATGGACGCGGTGCGCTCCGCCGATTCCGTGGAAATCGAGGCGAGCTTCCGGATCTCGGTGGCCACCACGGTGAATCCGTCGCCGCGATCACCGGCGCGGGCGGCTTCCATGGCGGCGTTGAGCGCGAGGAGCTTGGACTGACGCGCGATCTTCCGCACGAAGGTGACGAAGGAACGGATCTCCTCGGACGCCGCCGCGAGCATCTCGGCGGACGCGGCCGAGGCGCTCGCTTCGGCAGCGAGCGTGGCGAGCGCGGCAGAGCTCTCGTCGAGCCGCTCGCGGTTGCTGGACGCGAGCTCGCGCAGGATCTCGTTGCGCTCCACGCCCTTGCGCGCGCCCTCGCTGAGCCGTTCCGAGATCAGCATCAGCGTCGCCGCGTCCGCCGCCGTGCCGGCGATGGCGTGCGCCATCTCGGCGGCGCGCTGACTCAGCTCGCTCGACGTATGTGCCATCTCGCTCGCGGTGCCGGAGAGCTGTTCGGTGCCCGCGGTGATCTCGGCGGACATCGATGCCGTGCCTCGTGCGGAGTCGCGAAGGATGTGTACCAACCGCCTGAGCTCCGCGATCATCTGCGCGGTCGCGCGGCTCAGGCGGCCCATCTCGTCGTCTTCCTCTATCTGGATCACATCCACCGCGAGATCGCCGGAGGCTACTCGTTCGGCGGCGGCCGCGAGCGCGGCGGCGGGCTCGGTCACCCGGCGCGCGACGTAGCGGCTCAGGAAAAGGAGCGCGAGCTCCACCAACCCCAGCATGATCGCGGCACCCAGAAGGATGGTCTGGCGAGCGGCGCGGAGCTGCTCGACATCCCTTCCGCCAAGCACCGAATCGACCCAGACCATCCCCGACCAGGCCAGCACCACCACGATGATGAGCGCCACCGCACCGCCGCCCGCGACGATGCGGCGCTGCACCGAGCGCACCGTCGCGCCCAGCGCCATCGCGTCGGCGTCGGGCGCGAGCGCGTGCTTGTGTGGGTTACTGGCGGGGCTAGATTTCGATTGCATCAGGACTTCCGGGCCGTTTGGTCCACTTTCGCTTTACCGGAGCCGCGCCGCCGGTGATGCCGCGCGGCCACGCCACCCCATGACAGCACCGAAACAAGATTCAGTCGCCGGGTACGAGGCGAGTTACGATCCCGCCGCCATAGAACGGAAGTGGCAGGAGCGCTGGAACGAGCGATCGGCGAACTCGCCAGACCTCGACCGGGCGCCCAAGCCGTTCTACCAGTTGATGATGTTTCCCTATCCGTCCGCGGAGGGGCTGCACATCGGCAACGTCTTCGCGTTCACGGGGAACGACATACATGGACGATTCCAGCGGCTGAAGGGGAACAACGTCTTCGAGCCGATCGGCTTCGACGCCTTCGGGATTCACTCGGAGAACTACGCCCTGAAGGTCGGAATCCACCCGATGGAGCTCATCCCGCGGAACATCGCCAACTTCCGCAGGCAGCTCCGCAGGGTGGGGCTGATGGTGGATTGGTCGCACGAGCTCTCCACCACGGATCCGGACTACTATAAATGGACGCAGTGGATCTTCCTCCAGCTCATGGACCGTGGGCTGGCGTACAGGAAGAAGGCGGCCGTGAACTGGTGCCCGTCGTGCAAGACCGTGCTCTCCAACGAGCAGGTGGTCAACGGCGCGTGTGAGCGCTGCGGCACGCCGGTGGAGCAGCGCTTCCTGGAGCAGTGGTTCTTCCGGA
>JBIQMO010000422.1:0-2319 GCA_044463245.1 Gemmatimonas aurantiaca | reverse complement strand
CGAGAGAACGCAGAGAAAACCCGTAAGGCGAGATCTCGAATGAGGGGTTTTTGGGAACTGCTCCCGCATATCGAGTCCTGCCCACCCGAGCAGAGCTCCAAGCGCGGGAGCGGTTCCCACTCTTTCTTCCCAGCCGCTTGCGGCTAATAGCTGACCGTGCCGCACCCTCTGCGTTCTCTCTTGCAGTTCTCTGCGTTCTCCGCGTTCCAGCTTTTCTAAGGAGCCCGGGCCCTGAGCTGCAGCCGGTATCAGGATCGCGATGCCTCCACCCACAGGCCGTTCTCCGCGTCCTCTCGCCGTTCCCTCCGCGCCCTCCGCGTGCGCAGTTACGGCCCGGCGCGATGCCCTCCGCGTGCGCAGTTACGGCCCAGCGCGTCCCCTCCACGCTCTCCGCGTGCGCAGTTACGGCCCAGCGCGATGCACCAAGCCGCGACGCGAGACCAGCTAGACCACGCTGAGCCCGCATACCAGCCACGAGATCGGCGCCCGAACCGGAAGCGTAACTCCCCGATTAGCACGCTTCATGCGAATCCGGGGCGCGGATTACTGAAGCTCCGTGGTAGATGAGTCGGAGGCGCGGCGATGGTGCAGGCGGTCGGCGGGAGTGGCGCGGTGTGGCGTTGCATGACGGTCGTGGGTGCACTCGCGCTCGTGCTCGCGTCGTGCGGGCGGGAGCAGGGGCCCGAGCGCCGAGCGGCCACCGCGCAGCCCGCGCCGGCCGCGGCGGCGAGCGGGGCGCGCGCCACGGCGAGCGTCGAGAGTGAGGATGGCCAGTGGACGCGTCCCGCGAAGAGCTACTCGTCGCTTCGCTACAGCGGCCTCGACCAGATCAACAACGGCAACGTCGCGAAGCTGCAGCCCGCGTGGACCTTCGAGACCGGCGTGCTGCGCGGCCAGGAGTCCGCGGTGATCGTGGCGAACAACACGCTCTACCTCGTCACGCCCTACCCCAACATTCTCTACGCGCTCGACCTCACACGGACCGGCGCTCCTCTGAAGTGGAAGTACGAGCCGAAGCCCGATGCATCCGCGCAGGGTGTGGCGTGCTGCGATGTGGTCAATCGCGGACCGGTCTACGCCGACGGGAAGGTCATCTTCAACACGCTCGACGATCAGGTCGTCGCGGTCGACGCCAACACCGGGCAGCAGCTCTGGAAGACGAAGGTCGGGAGCATCGACATAGGCGAGACGATGACCATGGCGCCGCTCGTCGTCCACGACAAGGTGCTCGTCGGCAACTCGGGCGGTGAGCTGGGCGTGCGCGGCTGGCTCACGGCGCTCGATCTCGCCACCGGCAAGAAAGTCTGGCGCGCCTACAGCACCGGGCCCGACTCCGATGTGCTCATCGGCAGTCGCTTCAAGCCATTCTACAAGAGCGACAGCGGCCAGGACCTCGGCGTGAAGTCGTGGCCGGGCGATGCATGGAAGATCGGCGGCGGCAGCGTGTGGGGATGGATCAGCTACGACCCCGATCTGAATCTCATCTATTACGGAACGGCGAATCCCGGTCCGTGGAATCCCGATCAGCGGCCCGGCGACAACAAGTGGACCTCCACGATATTCGCCCGCGATCCGGACACCGGCGAAGCGGTGTGGGCGTACCAGCTCAATCCGCACGACCTGCACGACTACGACGGCGTGAACGAGTCGGTGCTAGTCGATCTTCCGTGGAAGGGGACGATGCGCAAGGTGCTCCTGCACCCGGATCGCAACGGTCGCCTCTACGTGATGGATCGCGCCACGGGCGAAGTGCTCTCCGCCGAACCGTACGGACACATCACCACCACGCTCGGCGTGGATCTGCGCACGGGAAGGCCGACTCCCAATCCGGCGACGGAGCCGGTGCTCGGGAAGGTGGTGCGCGACATCTGCCCCGCATCACCAGGCGCCAAGGACTGGCAGCCGTCGGCATTCTCGCCGCGTACGGGACTCCTCTACATGCCGCACCAGAATCTCTGCCAGGATGCGGAGAGCATGCAGACGAGCTACATCGCGGGAACACCGTACGTCGGGATGAACGTGCGGATGCAGCCGGGCCCCGGCGGGAATCGCGGCGTGTTCACGGCGTGGGATCCGGTGAACGCGCGAGCCGCGTGGGAGATAAAGGAGAACTTCCCGGTGTGGAGCGGCGCCCTGGTCACCGCGGGCGACGTTGTGTTCTACGGTACGATGGACGGCTGGTTCAAGGCGGTGGATGCACGGAGCGGGAAGCTCCTCTGGCAGTACAAGACCGGCTCTGGGATCATCGGGCAGCCCAGCACCTTTCGCGGCCCCGACGGGAAGCAGTACGTGGCGATCCTCTCGGGCGTGGGCGGGTGG
>JBIQMO010000421.1:0-2321 GCA_044463245.1 Gemmatimonas aurantiaca | reverse complement strand
GGCGACGACAACATCTTCTTCCTCGCCGGGGCGATCGCGTTCAACTTCCTCCTCGCCTCGGTCCCCTTCGTACTGCTCCTGTTGTCGGGGCTCGGCTACATCCTGCATCAGAGCGCCGTCGAGTCCACCGCGAGCCTCTGGGCGTTCATCGACCAGCTCCTCCCACCGCACGCGCCGGGCACCGAGACGCCCATCCACAAGCTCATAAACGATGTGATCAACGCGCGCGGATCGGTGGGGCTCTACGGCCTCATCGGCTTCGTGTGGTTCTCGACACGCCTCTTCGGGACGCTGCGCACCGTGCTCGGCGAGGTATTCGACATCGAGGAAGGGCGGAGCATCATCGGCGGGAAGTTGTTCGACATCAAAATAACCATCTTCAGCACCCTACTCTTCGCGGCGTACACGTTCATAAACGCTTACCTGAAGCTCGCCACCTCGCGGGGGATCGCGATCGTCGAGCGGCTCGGCTTCCACGCCGAGGTGATGGGACGCCTGGATTTCTGGTTCGGGACGCTCATCGCCACGGTGTTCATCGTGCTGATGTTCTTCTCGCTCTACAAGTTCATCCCCAACCGCCGCATCCGCTGGCAGTCCGCGATGCTCGCCGCGATCGTGACGAGCGTGCTCTTCGAGCTGGCGAAGAACCTGTTCACCACCTACGTCGGGAAGTTCAATCCGGGAAGCCTGTACACCGGGACGCTCTACGCCCTGGCCATCATCGTGGCCTGGGTATACTACTCCGCCGTGATCTTCATACTCGGCGGCGAGGTCGGTCGCATCTACGAGCTGCGTCGCGTGCGACAGTTGCAGCGGGCCACACTCGAGGATTGAGCGCCCCACGATCGTCTTGGCCCTTCCGCTCGAGTGCTCCGCGCTGACTCCGGCCCGCCTCGACTGACCATCCCTTCACTTCCACCACATCGATGCAGATAGATCTGAGAAGCGACACCGTGACGCGTCCCACGCCCGCCATGCGCCAGGCGATGGCGTCCGCCGAAGTAGGCGACGACGTGCTGGATGGCGACCCCACCGTACGGCGGCTCGAGCAGCGCGTGGCCGCGCTGCTCGGCAAGGAGGGAGCTCTGTTCTTTCCGACCGGCACCATGGCGAACCAGACCGGCGTGTGGCTTCTCTCGCGTCCCGGCACCGAGATCCTCCTCGACGCCGGCGCTCACATCATCCATTACGAGTACGCCGGAGCCGCCGCGCTGAGCGGGGTACAGGTGCGCCCGGTGACCGGTACGGGCGCAGTGATGGATGCCGCCGCCCTCTCCGCCGCGATCCGTCCGACCTCGCGCGTGGCGCCCGCGGCGAGCATGGTGTGCATGGAGAACACGCACAACGGTGCCGGCGGGATGATCACTCCGCTCGGCGAGCTGCGCGCGCTGCACGACATCGCGAAGGAGCACGGTCTCGGCGTCCATCTCGACGGCGCGCGCCTCTGGAACGCCTCCGTGGCGAGCGGCACATCGCTGTCGGACTTCGCCGCCTGCGCGGACACCGTGATGGTCTCGTTCTCCAAGGGACTCGGCGCTCCCGTGGGGGCCGCCCTTGCCGGTCCCGCCGAGCTGATCGAGGAAGGGTGGACCGTTCGCAAACGGTTCGGCGGCGGGATGCGGCAGTCTGGAATCCTCGCCGCGGCGGTACTGCACGCCCTCGACCACCACGTCGACCGCCTCGCCGACGACCACGCCAACGCCGGTGCTTTCGCATCGATCGTCGACGGCGCCGCCGGCGCAGCCGTGGTCCCCCCCGACACGAACATCGTGATGATCGATCTCCCCCCATCCCACGATGCCTTCGCCGTAGTCGCCGCCTGCGCCGCCCGGGGCGTCCTGACCTCTCCCTGGTCCTCGTCGAGAATCCGCGCCGTTTTCCACCTCGATGTGAGTGCGGAGGATGCGCGCAGAGCCGGCGAGGTGGTGAGGGAGGTGGTGGAGGGGAGGAGGTGAGGGGGAGAAAGCAGACAGCAGAGAGCAGAAAGCAGTGAACTACAAGGGTTCAGGAGGCAGGGTTCAGGGTTCAGGTACTGCCCCGGGGGCCGTCATCCCCGCGCAAGCGGGGATCCAGGTTCGACTGGCCAACATGGATTCCCGCTTTCGCGGGAATGACTGTAGCGGTAGGAGCAGTTCCTGAACCCTGAACCCTGCCTCCTGAACCCTCTAGCCTTTCCTGCTTTCTGCCTTCTGCTCTCTTTCCGTTGAACCCTCCCCCGCGAAGGCCTATATTTCAACCGTCCCAGGTCCCGGAGGGCGTGAGCCCGCCAACCCCGTCAGGACCGAGAGGTAGCAGCGGTACGTGGTGTGAGCGTTGCTTCG
>JBIQMO010000420.1:0-2340 GCA_044463245.1 Gemmatimonas aurantiaca | reverse complement strand
GGGATGTGGTTCCTCGTCGCCGAGCGAGTGCTGGTGTCGTGGCTCCCCGAGCGCTGGCAGCGCATCGTGGGCGGAGTCGTCGCCACGGTGATAGGCGCCACGGCGTTCACGGTGTGGAACCAGTCCGTGGTGAACGAGAAGGTCTACACGGTCTCGCTCATGGGGCTGGCGATCATCTCCTGGCTCACCGTGCGCTGGTCGGACGATCCCGAGGGTCCCACCGCCGATCGCATCCTCATCCTGATCGCCTATCTCCTGGGACTCGGGAACGCGAACCACATGATGGGGCTCCTCGCGCTCCCGGCCGTGGTCGTCGCGGTCCTCGTGCGTCGCCCCGACACGCTGCTGCGCTGGCAGCTCCTCCTGATACTCTTCGGCGTCTTCCTGCTAGGGAACACGCCCTTCCTCACGCAGCCGATCCGCGCGGCGCACTACCCGCCGATCAACGAGGGCGAGCCCACCACGTGGAGCGCCTTCTGGTACAACTTCAATCGCGGGCAGTATGGGAAGCCGTCGGTCTTCGAGCGGCAGGCTCCCTTCGTGGGACAGATCGGGATGTACTGGTTGTACTTCAGCTGGCAGTGGTTCCGCGACATGACGGGCCAGTGGGCGCGGCTGCAGTCGCTCCTGGCGGCCGTCTTCATGGTGCTCGGCCTGCTCGGCGGCTGGGTGCACTACAAGCGTGACCGCCGTTCGTTCTGGTACTTCGGAACGTTCATGTTCACGCTGACGCTCCTGCTGATCTATTATCTGAACTTCAAGTACGGCCACAGTCAGTGCGCCAACATGGGGAACCCACCCGGAGTCCCCTGCGAGGTGCGCGACCGCGACTACTTCTTCATCGTCAGCTTCTCCGCATGGGGAGTGTGGGCCGGCCTGGGACTCGTGTACCTGTGGGAGGAGCTGGCGTCGCTCTTCGGGTCGCAGAGCGTGAAGGTGGGACGCGAGTACGTCCAGCTTCCCCGGCGCCAGAGCTGGTACTACGCCTCGTGGGTCCTCCTGCTCGCCATCGTCCCACTCTTCGCCAACTGGACGGCCGCATCGCGTGCGGGGCAGACCGACACGCGCGACTTCGCGCACGACCTCCTCGACTCCGTCGAGCCGTACGGCGTGCTCGTCACCGTCGGCGACAACGACACCTTCCCTCTCTGGTACGCGCAGGAAGTGGAGGGAATCCGCAAGGACGTGGTGGTGGCCAACACCTCGCTGCTGAACACCGACTGGTACGTGCGACAGCTCATCCGCCGGCCGGTGTACGAGTACGACGCGGCGAAGGGACCGGCCATCTACCGCGGCAAGGAGTGGAAGAAGCCGAGCGGTCCCCCGCTCGCCATGACCATCGAGGAGGCCGATGCGCTTCCGCCGACGATGGATATCAGGCAGCCGCAGCTCTTCAAGAAAGCGGGCATCGAAGCGACCGTGCAGCCGCAGATGCTGGTGAAGGCGGACATCGTGGTGCTCAGGATGATCCACGATGCCTTCCCAGACCGTCCGATCTACTTCAGCAGAACGGCCGGCAATTACCCGCAGACGCTGGGGCTGGGGCGCTACATGCTGAGCCAGGGACTCGCGCGAAAGCTGATGCCCGAGGCACCGGTTCCGGGTCGCGATACGCTCCTCCTCCCTGGCGAAGGCTTTCTCGACGTGAAGCGTACCGAGTGGCTCTGGGAGAACGACTTCGAGGCACCGACGTCGCTTGCGGCGCGCAACGGTTGGGTGGATCGGGCCTCGGTGGGAATCCCCTATCTCTACATTTCCACCGCGGCGTCGCTCGCCGAGGCGGAGGAGCGTCTGGGGAATAGCAAGGAGGCGGATTCACTCGTTGCCGATGCGCGAGCGATCGCCAGGGCGACGGGACTCGAGGACCTCTTCACGCCGCCGCCGCTCCAGCCGGAGCCCGCGGTGCCCCTTCGCGGAGAGAGCGGCGCGGTCCCGCTCGGAGATTCGGACACCAACCGCTAGCAGCGCTCCCGCGGCGCGACCGCGCCGCGGGAGCTACCCGTGTGCCGGTACTCCCGTTGGGAGAGTCAGGGTGAAAGTCGAACCCTCGCCAACGGTGCTGCACGCCGTCAGGTCGCCGCCCATCCCCCGCGCGAGGTCGCGGCTGATCGAGAGCCCGAGGCCGGAGCCTTCCGCAGTGCGCGTGTGGCTCGGATCCACCTGCACGAACGGATCGAAGATGACTTCGAGCTTGTCGGCCGGAATTCCTACACCGGTGTCCTGGACGGAGACGGCGACCGTGCAGGGATGCCCGGCGTCCACTGCCGCGTCGATACTGATCGTTCCGTGCGATGGCGTGAACTTCACGGCATTGCCCAGCAGGTTGATGAAGATCTGCTG
>JBIQMO010000419.1:0-2357 GCA_044463245.1 Gemmatimonas aurantiaca | reverse complement strand
AGCGGGCTGAGCGAATGCTCAGCCCGCTCGAAATTAAAGACCTGACCCCGTCGCTTCGTTCAGGGCCCCGCCCTACACACCCCCGCACTCACCACCAGCGTCGGCGGGCCGACGATGCTGCAGTCGGAGATCACGCCATGGACCTGGTTGAAGTTCTGTTCGGCGGTGCGCAGCTCATCCAGCTTCTCGAAGAGGGCGGCCGAGTCGGTGGAGAGGGAACACCAGGTGATCCAGTAGCGCGGTCCGCCGCACGCCTTGGCGCCCACGGGAGCTACGCGGCACTGCCCGACGGAATCGCAGCCATCGTTGTGGGCGAGCGCGAGCGCTTCGCGCTCGAGGGTGGCGATCTGATCGCTGTCCGACGGTGGAGTGGCTGACGACGCGCTCGTAGAAGTGTCGCCCGGTCCCAGGTCGTTCGTGGCGTTCATCGAGCAGGCGGCGATCGCGAACGACGCGGCAACGGCCGCTGCGAGCTCTGCTACTCTCATCATACCGGCTATTCGACGCAAGGGACGCGCCCAGCTGCCCCCGCTGCAACCGAGAGTGACGCGAGCTCAGCGAGCTGCCAGCTGCGCGCCCTCGCGTTCGTAGACCACCTTTCCGCCCACGACGGTCATGACCACGTGCGCGCCGCGGATCTCCGCGGGCGGGATGCGGGTGAGGTCGCGGTCGATGATCGTGAAGTCCGCCAGCTTCCCGCGCTCCAGAGTTCCCTTCCTGTTCTCCTCGAAGCTCGCGTAGGCCGAGCCCGAGGTGTAGGCACGGAGCGCTTCCTCCACCGTGATCTTCTGCTCCGGCACCCACCCATCGGGGTGCTTCCCATCGAGCGTGCTGCGCGTGACCGCGGCGTAGATCCCTTCCAACGGCGTGGGCGGCGCGACGAACCAGTCGCTGCCGAAGGCGAGGCGTGCCTTCGTATCCAGGAACGAGCGGAATGCGTAGGTGGTCTTCGCGCGCTCGCTGCCGATCACGGCGTCTGCCCACCGACCGTCGTCTATCGCGTGATACGGCTGCATGCTCGCGATCACGTTCAGCTTCGCGAATCGCGGGATGTCGGAGGGCGCCGGGTGCTGCGCGTGCTCGATCCTGAAGCGGCGATCGCGCGCTCCGTCTTCTCTCTCGACGCGCTCGTAGATGTCGAGCTGCAGCCGGATCGCCCGGTCACCTATCGCGTGCACCATTACCTGGAGTCCGGCCCTGTCGGCGCCGCTCGTCCAGGCGTAGAGATCCTCGGGCGTGTTCACCAGAAGGCCGGTGTCGTTCGGCGCATCGGTGAAGGGTTCGAGCATCGCCGCGGTGTGCGAGCCGAGCGAACCATCCACGAAACCCTTGAGCCCGCCGATGCGTAGCCACTCGTCGCCATTACCGCGCGCGGCGACGGTGTCCTTCAGCCGCTCCCAGGTCGCGAGCGGCACCACGGCGTAGATGCGCGTGATGAGGCGTCCATCCTTCCTCGCGCGCTCGAAGGTCGCGAGGTCCGACCAGCTCCCCATGTTCTGCACCGACGTCACCCCCTGCGCGGCCACGTACTTCATTGCCGTGTCGAGCGCCCGATCGGCGAGCTCGGGCGTGAGCTCGGGGACGGCGGCGTCGAGGAGCGACATCGCGTTGTCCTTGAGGATTCCCGTCGGCTCCCCCGAGGCGTCGCGGACGATCGTGCCCCCTTCCACATCCTTCGTGGCCTTCGTCACACCGGCCGCGCGCAGTGCAGCGCTGTTGGCGAGCCCCATGTGGCCGTCGAGCCGCTGGATCCAGACCGGGTTGTTCGGCGTGACGGAATCGATCCAGTCGCGACGCGGAAGCTCGCCGCCCCACGGCGTGTGGTCCCAGTCGCCGCCCATGATCCACGTGCCCGGCTTCACCGTGGCGGCGTACGCCTTGATCCGCGCGATGAACTCCTCGGGGGTCTTCGCATCGCGAAGCTGGACCGACGAGAGCCGGAAGCCGCCATCGATGAAGTGGACGTGAGAGTCGTTGAAGCCGGGCACCACCATCGCGCCCTTCGCGTCGATGATCCGCGCCCCCTCTCCGGCCGCCTTCTTCACTTCGGCGCTCGTCCCCACGGCCACGATCGTGTCGCCACGCGCCGCTACCGCGTCGGCCCAAGGCCGCTGCGGATTCCCCGTCCACACGCGCGCATTCACCACCGCCAGCGTCACGCTCTCACCAGCCGACGCCCTCTCGCCAGCACACCCGCTCGCCATGACCCCAGCCACGATGCCAAGTATTAGAAGTTGGGTCCGCATGCGCCGGAATGTCGGTGGGAGTGGGGGAGAGCGCAAGGAAGGAGGGGGAGCGGGGACCGACGGGGTCAGGTCTTTAATTTCGAGCCGTATGGGCTACTGCCCATACGGCTC
>JBIQMO010000418.1:0-2361 GCA_044463245.1 Gemmatimonas aurantiaca | reverse complement strand
GCTGAGCCGTGAAACGGCTCAGCCCGCTCGAAATTAAAGACCTGACCCCGTCGCCTCCGCCTTCTATTTAGATAGCTACCTATCTAAATTGCGACCCATGAGCAGACGATCGCGCGCGGTGCGCGCACGGAACGAACGCGCCTTCCTCACGCAGCTCGGGCCCATCCGCCAGGCGCTCCGCCGCATCAACGGTCGCGCGCTGGCGCCGCTGGGGATCTCCACCGCGCAGGCCTACCCGCTCGTCCTCATCGCGCAGAACGACGGCATCCGCCAGGGAGAGCTCGCCGACCGACTCGACATCGAGGGACCGACGCTCGTCCGCATGCTCGACCAGCTGGGCGCACTCGGGCTGGTGGACCGGCGCACCGACCCCGCCGACCAGCGCGCGAAGACGCTCCACCTGACGCCCGCGGGAGAAGAGCTCGCCGAGCGCGTGGAGCCGGTGCTGTACGCGACTCGCGCGCGCATCCTCGCCGAGGTGTCCGACGAGGATCTGGAGGTGTGCCTCAGGGTGTTCGACGCGCTGCGTGCAGCCGTGGAGCACGACGAGGCGGGAACGCTCGCGGGGGCTGGATCGCCCTGACGCCATCGGCGCGAGCGCCGACACCGACCCATCAATCGACCAATCGACAGCAATGTGCGAATACATCGCGCGCCCAGCGCGCGTGTGGAGTAGTGTGGAATGAGTGAGAGCGTTGCCGTTCTCGAGCTTCCGGCGGATGAGGAGCCGACCGCGGTACTGAGGCCGGCCGTCACCACGGAGCGACACGGGGCCGAACACAAATACATCATCGCGTTCGCGGTAGTGCTCGCGGCGCTCATGCAGGTGATCGACAGCTCGATCGTCAACGTCGCGCTCCCCGACATGATGGGGAACCTCGGCGCCAGTCTGGACGAGATCGCCTGGGTCTCCACCGGCTACATCCTGGCGAGCGTGATCGTCATCCCGCTCACGGGCTTCCTCGGAGATCTCTTCGGCCGTAAGCGCTACTTCGTGGGCTCGATCGTGATCTTCACCCTGTCGAGCTTCTTCTGCGGTGCATCGAGCTCGCTGGGTATGCTCATCATGTGGCGCATCATCCAGGGCGTGGGCGGCGGGGCACTGATGACCGTGTCGCAGGCGGTGCTCTTCGAGTCGTTCCCGGTGGAGGAAGCGGGGATGGCGATGGCGCTCTTCGGGCTCGGCGTCATGGTGGGTCCCACCATCGGTCCCACGCTCGGCGGCTGGCTCACCGACAACCACGGCTGGCCCTGGATCTTCTACATCAACATCCCCTTCGGCATTCTCGCGGCGATCATGATCGCGATGTACGTCCACGACCCCGCGCACCAGAAGCGGCCGAGCCGGATCGACTACATGGGGATCGCGCTGTTGATCGTCAGCGTTGGCGCTCTGCAGTACGTGCTGGAGCACGGCGAGCGTGAGGACTGGTTCGCATCGCACTTCATCGCTTCGCTCACCGTGATCGGGGTGATCGGCCTCGCGGCGCTGATCTGGCGCGAGCTCACCACCGATCACCCGGCGATCGACTTCCGTGTGCTCCGGCACCGGCAGATGTGGGTAGGCACTCTCCTCGGTGTGGTCATGGGGATCGGGCTCTACGCGATGTCGTTCACGCTTCCCGTCTTCCTGCAGGGAAACCTGCACATGACCGCGGAGCAGACGGGGATCGTGCTCCTTCCCGGCGCCGTCGCGACGGCTCTATCCATGGTGCTGGCGGGGCGGCTCAGCAATCGGGTCGATCCGCGGCTCCTCATCACGGTCGGTACGCTGATCTTCGCCGTAGCTGCCTGGGAGCTTTCGCGCATCACGGCGCTGAGCGGCGCAACCGACTTCTTCTGGCCGCTCATCCTGCGCGGGGTGGGGCTCGGTCTCATGTTCGTGCCGCTCACGACGATCACCCTCGCCGAGCTATCGCCGAAGGAGCTGCCGCAGGGGACGGGCCTCTACAACTTCTTCCGGCAGCTCGGCGGGTCGTTCGGGATAGCGGGGATATCGACGTTGATCATCCGCTTCACCGCGGAGAACCGTGCGAATCTGGTGCAGCACATCTCGCTCTCGGATCCGGCCACGCTGGCTCGGCTACAAGCGCTCACGCACGGCTTCATGAGCCGGAGCGTCGACTTCTGGACGGCGCAGCGCCGCGCGCTCGCGGTGATCGATGGCGAGGTCATGCGGCAGGCGAGCGTGATCGCTTACAGCAGGGTATATGTGCTGAGCGCGCTCATCATCCTTCTGCTGATCCCACTGCTTCTACTCGTACGCCGCGCGCGTGGCGCGGCGGGCGCGCACGCGATCATGGAGTGACGGGGTCAGGTCTTTAATTTCGAGCGGGCTGAGCCGTGAAACGGCTCAGCCCG
>JBIQMO010000417.1:0-2362 GCA_044463245.1 Gemmatimonas aurantiaca | reverse complement strand
TGCGAAAGTTCGTCAGGAGCATGCTGGCGATCGGATGCGCCGTGGCCACCGGGCCGGGAGTGCTCGGTGCACAACAGGGCGGCGCCACGATCTCCGGCCGCGTAGTGAGCGAGGCGGGAACTCCTCTGCCCTCGGCCAGCGTCTTCATCGAGGGACTCGGAGCAGGCAGTCTCTCGAGGGAAGACGGTCGCTACACCTTCACCATCCCCGCAGCACGCGCCACCGGCCAGCAGCTGACGCTCACCGCGCGGCTCATCGGCTACAAGCCGGCGTCCACGCAGATCACCCTCGGTGCTGGCACTATCACGCACGACTTCACCCTCGAGTCCAACCCACTCCGTCTGGGCGAGGTGGTCGTCACCGGCGCGGGCACGCAGAGCACCCGCGAGAAGATCGGCACCGTCATCAACACCGTCGACTCGGCGGCCATATCGCGGAGCAACGAGTCGAACGTGGTGAACGCGATCGCCGGCAAGGCGCCCAACGTCAACATCACCTCGCAGTCCGGCGAGCCGGGTGCGTCGTCGTACATCCGCATCCGCGGGATCAAGTCGCTCACCGGGAACGCGCAGCCGCTCTTCGTGGTGGACGGCGTGCCGATCGACAACTCCACGATCAACACCGAAGGCTCGAGCGTCGCCGGAACGGTGGCTCCCAACCGCGCGTCGGACATCAATCCGCACGAAATCGCCGACATCCAGATCCTCAAGGGCGCGGCCGCATCCGCCATCTACGGCGCGCGTGCGGCCGACGGCGTGGTGCTCATCACGACCAAGAGTGGCCAGGCCGGCGCAACGCGCTACTCGCTGCATAGCAGCTACTCGTGGGACGACGTCAACCACGACGTCCCGCTGCAGCGCTCCTTCGGCCAGGGCGATGCTCCGTCGTTGCCACCAGTGTGCGACGGTCCGAACTGCCGGCTCACGAGCCTCTCCTGGGGTCCCGAGCTCTCGCCCGACACGCCGACCTTCGATCACTTCGGCGAGATGTTCAACACCGGGCACTCGTTCGACTCGCAGCTCTCCATGTCCGGCGGCAACGACCGCACGACGTTCTACCTCTCGGCGGGACACCTGAACCAGAACGGGACGATCGTGGGTCCCAACAACTGGTACCGGAAGAACAGCGCGCGCCTCAGGGCGACGCACCGGCTCTTCGACCGCCTCACCGTGGGCGGGAACGTCGCCTACGTCGACGCCAGCGGCGCCTTCACGCAGATGGGTTCCAACACATCGGGGCTCCTGCTCGGCGCGATGCGCACCTCGCCCGACTTCGACAACCGGCAGTACCTCGACCCCACCTACGGACTACACCGCTCCTACCGCTTCCCCAACCCGGCACCCACCTCCGCTCCGGTGGGCCGAGGCTACGACAATCCGTTCTTCGTGGTGCAGGAGGACGCGAATCAGGGGGAGGTCAACCGCGTCTTCGGCAACGTGAACGCCAACTTCGAGGCCACCGATTGGCTCTCGCTCAGGTATTCGCTCGGCGGCGACTACTACACCGACTCGCGCCTCGATGGGCTCGCGCAGACGTCGTCGGCGTTCGCGGGCGGCGAGGTGTTCCGCAACGAGATCAACAACTACTCGATCGACAACAATCTTCTCGCCACGGCGGAGCACACCTTCAGCCCCTCCTTCGCCGGCACGCTGACGCTCGGCCAGAACATCAACATCCGCCGCTTCCGCCAGGTGCTCAACACCGGCCAGACGCTGATCGCTCCGCAGCCCTTCTCGCTGCAGAACACGATCACCGCCATCCCGGTCGAGACCAAGTCGCTCGTGCACAGCGAGTCGTACTTCGCGCAGGCGACGGCCGATCTCTTCGATCAGCTCCACCTCACCGCCGCCATCCGCAACGACGGCTTCTCAACCTTCGGCGAGAACTCGCCGCGCGCCTGGTACCCCAAGGTCAGCCTGGCGTGGGTCTTCACCAACGCACTGGGGAACACGGAGCAGAAGGGGATCCTGAGCTACGGAAAGCTGCGCGCAGCGTACGGCGAGACGGGTAAGCCGCCGCAGGTGTACGCCACGCAGACCACGCTCGTCGCCGGCGCCGCCAACGTCTTCGGCACCGGCTTCGGAGACTTCATCAACGGCACGCAGGCGGGGCTCGGAGGGCTCGCGAGCAGCAACGCGCGCGGCAACGCCGACATCCGCCCCGAGCGCGAGAAGGAGACCGAGGTCGGGCTCGATCTCGGGCTCTTCGACCAGCTCGCGGACGCTGGCGTCACGTATTACGTGAGCAACTCCGAGGATGTCATCCTCCCCGTCCCCGTGTCGCCGTCTACAGGTGCGCTCACGCAGCTCGAGAACGGCGCGCGGATGCGCAACAAGGGGTGGGAGGCGACGCTCAACGTCCG
>JBIQMO010000416.1:0-2386 GCA_044463245.1 Gemmatimonas aurantiaca | reverse complement strand
GGAGGGTGTAGCTGAGCGAGATCTCGCGCAGCTTCGCGAACGATCCGCTCTCGAAGGCCGTGGACGATGTCCCGATGTCGCCGATCTGTGTCTCGGCGATGCGCCGGGCATCGAAGCGCTCGGGGTACACGCGCTCGGGACAGTTGCCCTCGATCCCCCACGGGCAGCGGTTCCACCACTCCTTGTTGAATTTCTTGTGTCCACCCTGGAAGTCCACTAGCGCGTAGAGTCGGATCTTGCCGAGGAACGTAGCGGTGGACGACACCGAGCCGAGGTAGCGCGGCGTCTCGCGACCGAGATAGACTCGGGGCGCATCAGAGCAGTCCACTGCGGCTGCGCCGGGGCCGCCGTCGCAGAGGACGTCGATCGCGTTGCCATCGCCATCGAGCGCGGCGCTCACGACGCGCTTCCCGAAGAAGGCATCCACGGGGTAGCCCCGCATGTAACCGCCGATCTCGCGCTTGGGGATGAAGCTCTGGTCGCCGAGGTCGAGCACCTTGCTGCTGTTGGTGGAGAGACTGGCGGCGAGATCGAGCTCGAAGCGCTCCGAACGCATCGCCTGACCGGTGAGTTGCAGCTCGAGGCCGCTGCTGCGCGTGGCGCCGGCGTTCACGTACTGCGCGCCGGGGAACCCGAAGGAAGGCGCGGTCTCGCGGAGCAGGATCGCGTCGGTGGTCTTGTTCCGGAAGTACGTGAGGTTCGCGGAGAGCCGTCCGTCGAGCATTCCGGCGTCGAAGCCGATCTCGAGCTCCGTGCTACGCTCCGGTCCGAGATCCGGGTTGCCGATGGACTGCGGCGTCACCGCAGCCGCACCGCCCGATGCGGGGCGCGGCGCGAAGGTGCGGACCGCGGCGAAGGCGTCGGGCTGCTTGCCCGAAGCACCGTACGCGGCGCGCAGCTTGAGCTGGTCGATGAAGGAGAGATTCCAGAAGGGCTCGTCGCTCACGACCCAGGTGGCGCTCAGCTTGGGGTAGGTGACGAAGTCGAAGTTCTCGCCGAAGGCGCTGTTGTCATCCCCTCTCAGCGCCGCCGTTATGAAGAGCCGTTCGCGCCAGGCGAACTGCTGCTGCACGAAGACCCCCACCGTGGAGTTCTGCAGGTAGTCATCGCTCCCCAGCCGCTGCGCGGCGCCCTCGATGGTCTTGATCCCCGCCGCGGGGAAGTTGCGGCCCTCGAGGTGCTCGAAGCGCGTGCCCTTGCGATAGAACTGGCCTCCGAGCGACGAGCTGGAAGTGAGCGCGGGGGTGATGTGCCAGCTCGCGGTGCCGCTGTAGTCGAGGGTCGTATAGATGCTCGTGCGACGATCCACGAACTTCGAGCCGCTGGCCGTGAACGGGCTGTAGAACTGCGCGAGGTCGGGCCCCATGCGCGGGGTCAGCTCGGCGCCGTTCTCGTCGGAGATGTCCACGCCGGTGGTGAGGCGCTGGGTGAACCACGATGCGGGGCGGTGGTTGAGGACCACGCTCGCGGTGTAGCGGTTGACGTCGAGCGAACGCTCGGTGGCTGCCCAAACCGCTTCCGGTGGCGCCGAGAGGAAGCCGCGGGTGGGGCCGTCGAGGAGGCTGAGTCCACCCCAGAGTGCTTCGTCGACGACGCTGGAGCCATCGGTACCGGCAGCCAGCTTGGTGCGCCCTATGACTATCCCCTGGCTGATCGCCACATCCACCGAGTGGTGCGGTGCCAGCCCGAGGTTGGCGCGGCCGGTGACGCGCTTCTCGCTATTGGTCGGCTCGATCCCCGAGTTGTCGGCGTAGCCTGCCTGAGCATAGTACGAGATGGCGTCGGAGCCGCCGCGCACATCGAGGCCGTACTCCCGCACGTGTCCCGTCGTGAACACAGGCGTGCCGCGCTCACGCTCGAGCGTGAGGAGGTTGGCCACCATGACATCGCCCGACTCGGGATTACGCCAGTAGTAATCCGGGAATCGGTCCTCTGCGTTCATGAACCAGTTGGCGCCCTGTCGCACCGTGACGCCGAGCGATGCACCCGATCCGGCGACGCCCTTCTTGGTGATGACCTGGATTACGCCGCTCGATGCCTCGGTGCCGTAGAGCGTGGCGGCGGCGGGGCCCTTGATGATCTCGATGCTCTCGATCGTGGATGGATCGATGTCGTTGAGCCGGGAGACGAGCGCACCGGGGCCCGTGCCGACGGAGTTGTCCACGCGAAGTCCGTCGATGTAGAGGAGCGGCTCGCTCGAGAGGGTGAGAGAACCGGGCCCTCTGATCCGGATGCGCGGTCCGGCGCCGACGATCCCCGAGATGTTCTGTAGCTGCACTCCCGGTGCGCGTGCGTTGAGCAGCTCTCCGAGGGTGCTCACCGGCGCCTTCCCCACCACCGCTTCGGCGTTGATGTTCTCGACGACGTTGCCGATGGAGCGCTTCTG
>JBIQMO010000415.1:0-2397 GCA_044463245.1 Gemmatimonas aurantiaca | reverse complement strand
GGCTCATCGAGGCCCAGTCGCTCGGCGAGAAAATCGAAGCGTTCTCCCGTCGCGAGCGTCGCGCTGGTGACCACCGTGGTCTCGGCGCGCTTGAAGAGATCCTCGCGGAGAATCGGGGCGATATCGAGCGGCACCGATGTAGCCGCGACGTTACGATCGCGGCCGCGCACCTCTATCCAGCGCACCTCCTTCGCTCCACCACCAGCGGGCCGAAGAGCGCGCTGCAGGCCATCGCCCAAGCCCTCGAGCCGACGTGTCACGCCCCGGATCTCACCGAGGAGCGGCGCCACCGCCTCGTGGCGCGACGAATCCACCTCGAGGCGGTTCTTCACCAGCTCGAGTCCCTCGCGGAGAAGTGCGACCTCGCGCAGCGTGTCGGTAAGAGCGGCATCGAGTCCGCTCCGCCAGACGCGATGCTCCGCGAAGGCGTCGGTGAGGCGGAGCATCGGCACTCCCTCTTCGGCGAGAAGAGTGTCGAGGAGATCGAAGACGAGCGAGCCCTTCTCGCGCGCGGCGCGAGTGGCGGGTGCGAGGCGTGCCTGTACGAGGTCCACGCTCGCCACGCTGAGCAGATCATCGTAGCTACCCAGCTTCACCATCAGCGCGTTGAGCAGTCCCTTCCCGCGGCGGTCGAGGCGCGAGAGCAATCTCAGAAGCGAGCGGCGCGTGACGGTGATTCCCAGGTGTGCCGCGGCCGCGTCCTCGAGGTGATGACCCTCGTCCACGATGAGTCTCTTGTAGGCGGGGAGCACCGCTGCCTCGCCCCAGTTCTGCTGCGCGCGCCGCACCGCGAGATCGGAGAGGAGGAGGTGGTGGTTCACCACTATCACGTCCGCCTGCGCCGCGCGCTTGCGCGCCTTGAAGAGAAAGCACTCGTCGAAGTGAGGACACTTGAGGCGCGCGCAGAGATCCGGTTCCGCCGCGACCTCGTCCCACACCTCTGCGCGGGGCTGAATCGGCAGATCGGAGATCGAGCCATCCGAGGTGCGCGCGGCCCACTCGCGCAGCTCGTCGAGCTCGCGCATCACTCCGTCGTCGAAGAGATCCTGACCCGAGGAGCCGGCCAGCTCCAGGCGGTTGAGGCACACGTAGTTGCGCCACCCCTTGAGGAGCGCGAAGCGCACCGGCTGGTCGTCGAGTGCGCGGTGCAGGAAGGGGAGGTCCTTCCCCACCAGCTGCTCCTGAAGGTTGATCGTGTTCGTCGACACGATCGTGCGCTCGCCGTTCGCGTTCGCCCAGCGTAGCGCGGGGACGAGATAGCCGAGCGACTTGCCGACGCCGGTGCCCGCCTCGAGGAGGCCGATTCCTCCCTCGTTGTAGAGCCGCGCGATCGCGCCGGCCATCGTCTGCTGACTCGGGCGGTCCTCGTAGTACTGGAGTCGAGCGGCGATGCGACCACCCGCGCCGAGCGTATCCTGCACTTCGCACGGATCGATGCGCGTGTGCTTCGCCTGGCGCGGGATCTCCACCACCACGTACAGCTCGCGCGCATCGTTGTCGATGATCCCGAAGCCGATCCCGTCGTCGTGCAGGCGCGCGGCTATGGCGAGATCGGCATCCGATGGCTCGAGGAGTCCGGAGGGATGGTTGTGGAGGAGCATCTCGCCCGGCGCGGCGAAGCCGGGGAGGGCGAGGACGCTTCCCACGTCGCCGCGCGCCACCACCCGAGCAGAGCGCACGGTTCCTTCGTCATTCACCGTGGCCACGAAGCAGACCTCGCGCCCGCCCGCCAGGGCGATCGCCGAGCGCATTGCGGCCGACGGTGCGGCGGCGATCACGTCTTCAACGGCTTCTTCTTCGCCGCCGGAAAGAGCACGTTGTTGAGGATCAGCCGGTACCCCGCCGAGCTCTGGTGGAGCGAGAGGTCGGTGGGTGGGTTGCCGATCGCATGCTGCGGGTCTTCGGGATCGTGCCCACCGAGGAAGGTCCAGCTCCCCTTCCCGTAGTCGCCGTGGATGTACTTCACCCAGGGCGCGCCCGGCTCCTCGGCGAGCACGGTGACGCCCGGCTTCAGGCGATTGCGCATGAAGCTGGTGGTGACGCCGTAGAAGTCGGGGATGACGGAGCGGTGGTCCTGCACGAGCATCGATGCAACCGGGTCGAACTTCGCGCTGAAGGCGAAGAGGGTGAAAGTACCGAGCGGCTGGCGGCGTCCGGGAACGTTGGCCTGGTGGCCGTCTATGTCGCTCATCGCGTTCACGAAGGGCGACTGCTCGAGGTGCACGTCGCGGAAGGCGAAGCTCCTCGACCAGTCCATCTTCGCGTCGGCATCCGGATCCATCGGCGTGCCGTCGGCAAACTCGGATGCGATGTCCACCTTGTAGCCGGCGATCGCGAGCTCGAGCGTCTCGGTGGCGCCGCACATCGCGAAGAGGAAGCCGCCGTTGGCCACGTACT
>JBIQMO010000414.1:0-2399 GCA_044463245.1 Gemmatimonas aurantiaca | reverse complement strand
CGGTACCGCATGTAGCGCACGACCAGCGTCTGCCCGATGAATATGATGGAGCGGTCTTCCAAGGACGCTTAGCTCCGGGTTTACGTAAATGTAAACTACCGGTCTTCTACCTGCAAGAACGAAGGCGGCCGAGGCCGCCATTGGAGGCGATTTGGTGATGTGTCACGACGGCACGCCGCCGTCGCGCACTACCCCGAGCATTCGCGCCACCTCCGCGGCGCGTCCGCTCAGCAATGCTCGGAGCGGGGTCTCGCCACCGAGCCGCGCGTGCGGCGTGTTGAGCCACGCTCGTTCGCGCTCGCGTCCGAGCAGTTCATCCAGGAGTCCCAGTGTTTGCGCGATAGGATCGAGCCCCTCCTGTACGCGCTCGGAATCAGGCGTCTTGCTCAGCGCCTGATGCGAGATCCCCAACGGTACGGCGAGCTCCCTCAGCGACACGTCCAATCGTTTCGCGATGCGCTTCGCGTCCAGGCGGCCGCTCTTTGCACGTAGTTCGGGAGTCTGAATACGGAGCAACTCCGCAATCGGGCCGCTGCGATATCGAGCCGAGGGGAGGGTCGCCTCGCGCACGCGCTGCCGCGCGGCCGTGGCTTCCGTCGCCGATAGCGGTGCCTCCCACTCCTCTCGCGCAGCTGATTCTCCGGGGCCAGCACCCGTCGCTTCTCGCCCGGACGCGTCGTCCCCCTGCACCCTCGAACCTGCGGTAGAGGTGGATCCGGCATTACTGCGCGCCGCTGCGTTCAACAGGAGGCTGACCCGCGCCCGGACGAGCTCCGGGATCTTCGCGGCCGCCGGACTTATGACATCGTCTACGCCCAGGTCGAGCACCTTCTTGATGATGTCCGCCTGGCGAGCCTCGTCGGCCGCGACCAGAATCGGGGGCCGAGGGTCTCGCTCGAGCAGTGCGTGAAGGAGGGGTACCAGCGCCGTCGCCGTCAGGAGGTCTATTGATTCTGCCCCCTGCTGTTGCTTCGACCTGGCGGACTGCCGCGCTGGATGCCGGGCTTTCGCCTGAACCACGCTGACGCTCGAATCAGTGTGCAGAAGATCGACGACGTAGAGGTCGGACGAGCCCTCGAGCGCTTCCTCGCCGGTCGTCCGGTAGACGAACTTGAAGCCCTGGCCAGCCAGTGCAGTCTCGAAACGCCGCCCAAGGTCGTGTCGCCTCCCGACCACGGCGATGGTAGCGGAGTCCCCGGATCTGCCGGCTCTCCTCCACGTGCTATGCGCGTGCCGGGTTGTGTTCTTCATGCTTCCCTCCTCACCCGTCGCTGAGCGGGTTCACGGCGTGTACCGGAAGCTAAAAAGTTGGCAACAGCTTGGCAACCGTACGGCAACCTTTCGGCTCCCGTAAACAACCACGGAACAATGCGCCCTCGAGCGTGCCGCAGTTACACCGCCGTGGAGAGCCCAAAACTCAGGCGCGTAGGTGATTTGGGTAATGACGAGGCGGAGGCGGAGGTCATTCCGCCGTCATCCCCGCGGAAGCGATTACGGTCATCCCCGCGAAAGCGGGGATCCATGTTAGCCAGACCGAACATGGATCCCCGCTTTCGCGGGGATGACGGCTTTAGGGGATGACGGCTTTAGGGGATGACTGCGGCGCAGGGGCGATGATCGGTAGTCGAGCGCATGCGGGCGAATACACGCGTCCACCCGGCCACGGCCTCGAAAGTGCGCGCCGCCCCTCCTCGCAAATCGACCGGGTGGATTCCCATGGCTTCGGCTGCACGGAAGATGTCCAGGCTCGCCGTGCCGGTGTGTCTCATCATGCTGGCCGGTGCGAGCTGCAAGGGACGCGAGGGATCACAGGCGAACGCCGGCTCGTCGAGTGGCGGAGGCGGAGGGATGCCGGCCGCCCAGGCTGACAGCGCCATGCGCACCGCGATGGCCGACAGCGCCAACTGGCCCTCCTACGGACGCGACTACACGAACCAGCGCTATTCGCCGCTCACGGAGATCACCCCCGCCAACGTGAAGGGGCTCTCGCTCGCCTGGAAGTACAAGACCGGCATTCCCCACGCCTTCGAGGCGAGCCCCGTGGTGGTGAACGGAGTGATGTACGTCTCCACGCCGCTCAACCATGTGGTCGCCCTCGACGCGCGCACGGGACAGAAGAAGTGGGAGTACGCGCCGCAACTGGGGATGACGATTCACTGTTGCGGTCCCGTGAACCGCGGGGTCGCCGTCTACGGCAATCGCGTGTACATGGGGCAGCTCGATGGCAAGCTCGTGGCGCTCGACGCGGCCGATGGCAACAAGGTGTGGGAGGTGCAGGTGGATGATCCCCGCGAGGGCTACGCGCTCAACGGCGCGGTCGTCGCGGTGGACGGCAAGGTGATCGCTGGAGTCAGCGGAGCCGAATACGGGATCCGCGGCCATGTGACGGCCTACGACGC
>JBIQMO010000413.1:0-2410 GCA_044463245.1 Gemmatimonas aurantiaca | reverse complement strand
GTGGTCGGGACAGCTTCTCGGTTTCGGACATACGCTCGGAGGAGTCGGCGGTAGGAGTGCGGCAGGGGGAAGAGGGGCGGCCGGCGGTCTGGCACGCCATATATCTGACGCGGAGCGCTATGCAGGAGTCATGCAGCGATCCGGGTCGGGATGCAACTCGTTTAGAGGTAGACTGTTAGATGATTCATGGCGTTTCGCGGCCAGCTCGTCGTGACGCGTCCGTGCTACAGGAGCGATGTGACTGCGATACGCGACATGCATAAGCATGCACCGATAAGGCATTGAATAAAGGATACGCAGTGCGCGATGTCACGCTTGCCGAGTCGGCCGAGTTGCGGGAAGTGGAACACGACCCGGCCGGGTCAGGCATGTTGGGCCCCGGCACGTGTTATGTTGTGACGTCGCCACAGCGGATGGGGCCGCCAGGGGCCCGGAAGCATATGGATTATTGCAAGCCCTTCACCCACAAGGACTTTCCCAAGGAGAATCCAGGCATTCAGGCTAGCACAGCTGGTGCATATGGCGCAACCACTATGGCAACCACCCTGAAACGATCCTCGATGGGCGCCGCGCGCGCCCTGCTGACGCTCATGGTTCTGGTCACCGCGGCCGCCTGCGCCTCATCGCGCGGCAGCTCCGTGCTCCCCGTGCAGCCGCCGCTGAGCGACTCGATGCGCGCGGGCCCGTCACGGACCGAGCTCGAGGCCATGGCTGCGCAGGCCGACAGAGACGCGCAGGCCGCTACCGATCCGGACGCGAAGCGAGAGAAGCAGGCGGAAGCGGCATCGCTGCACGATCGCCTGACCAACGGCGACTTCCACGCGGGCGACCGTATCGCGCTGGTCGTGAGAGGGGATTCCACGCTCACCGACACCGTGGTCGTCCGTGGGGGGCGTGTGATCCAGCTCCCCAACCTGCCGGACATCTCCCTCCAGGGCGTGCTGCATTCGGAGCTCGAGCCCTACCTCGCCAAGCAGCTCGCGAAGTATCTGCGGAACCCGGAGGTGAGGGCGCAGTCGCTGATCCAGGTCGCCGTGCTGGGTGCGGTCGGCAAGCCCGGCTTCTACAACCTGCCCACCGATCTGACTCTCACCGACGCCATAATGCTGGCTGGCGGTCCCGGGCAGCAGAGCAACGTGAACGACACCAAGATCATGCGGAGCAACAAGGAAGTGTACGGCAGCGACGCGGTGCAGCGTGCCTTCACTTCCGGCACGACCCTTGATCAGATGAGCCTCCGCGCTGGCGATCAGATAGTCGTGGGTGAGAAGGGTAAGAAGGACTGGTTGCGGATACTACAGGTCGTGAGCCTGGCGGCGGGAATAGCCGTGAGCATCTGGGCAATCTCCAGCCGTTGAGAAAGACGTAATTATGATTTGGGAAGAGCAAGGGAACCTGGGCAACGTGTGGAGCTCACAAGCGGTGCGTAACCACGCTCACGATGCGCGAAAGGTCGCGCACCTCCCGACCGAACGGGTACGGCGTGGATTGACGAGCACCACCACTCCGACGGAGCCGGTTAGGACCATAGAGTTGGTTCGCGATGGCGATAACCTCCGAAAGCAACCGCGCCGCGAGGTCCAGCCGCGCAGCCGCTCGGAGATACTGAATCGCGTGGTAAACATCCTGATAGCGTGTATCGCGCTCGTGATCCTTTCGCCGATCATGATCCTCGTGGCGATAGCGATCAAGCTCACGTCGCGCGGACCGGTGTTCTACTCTCAGACTCGAGTGGGACTCGATCGCAGGCGCAGCCGGATCGATGCTCTCTACGACCGGCGGCAGCAGGACAGCGGTGGACGCATCTTCACGATCTACAAGTTCCGCTCGATGTACATCGACGCGGAGCAGCAGAGCGGCGCGGTCTGGGCACAGCGGAACGACCCACGCGTGACTCTCGTGGGCCGCTTCCTGCGCCGCACCCGCATCGATGAGCTGCCGCAACTGGCCAACGTGATACGTGGTGACATGAACATCGTGGGCCCCCGCCCCGAGCGCCCCAGCATCTTCGCACGTCTGCGCGAGGACATCAGCGAGTACCCGCTGCGCCAGCGCGCCCGTCCCGGCATCACCGGCTGGGCGCAGATCAACCACAACTACGACTCCTCGATAGACGACGTCCGCACGAAGGTCCGCTACGACCTCGAGTACCTCGAGCGCCAGTCCCTCGCCGAAGACCTCCGAATAATGGTGCGTACGGTGCCGGTGATGTTGTTCAAGAAGGGAGGGTGGTGAGGTAAAGCAGGGTTCAGGAGGCAGGGTTCAGGGTTCAGGTACCACCTCGGAGGCGAGATCCATTCCCCGAGGTGGTACCTGAACCCTGAACCCTGCCTCCTGAACCCTGCAGTTTACGGCCTCCTCGTCGGCTCCCAGGTCGGCATGCGCTGGCGGCGGAAGACCTTGAGCCAGG
>JBIQMO010000412.1:0-2422 GCA_044463245.1 Gemmatimonas aurantiaca | reverse complement strand
AGAACTCGCGATGCACCGCCTCGTGCTTCCGCAGATCGTCGAGGATGCTCATCGCATCCGCGTCGAGACCACTCGGCTTCGCGTCTACCGCTCTGGTGTAGAACTCGGCCTCGAGTTGCTCGAGCGCCAGGGCGTAGTTGAGAATCCCCACGTCGCCGCTCCCGAGGTGCACGGTCGTGTCCGGATTCGCGCTGCCGTCGGCGCGCTCGGCGGGCGATGTGGTGTACGTCGTGCTCTTGTCGTGGGCCATCTGATCACCTCCTTGAAGAGAGATCCGCATCGACGGCGGCTCACCACCGCGCGCGAGTTTCCGGCGCATGCTCTTTGTGCATGCACTCCCGCCGCGGCGGCGATCATGCGTCACTCGCAACCGCGCTCAGCGATGTGTGCAGATCTCGTGATGGGCGTACGCCCGTCGCGCGCATGTCGCATGCCCCGAGCAGTGCGAGTCGCGTGATCAGCGTGTGAAAGCGGACGCTGGCACGCGATGAGGCGTCGGTGGACTCATCCACCACCGCCTTCGCTAGAGCAGGAAATACGGAATGAGAAACGTCGCCGCCGCGGTGATCACGCCAACGGCGAGTATGTCGAGCACGATGCCCGCCTTGAACATCTGCGAGACCGTCAGATAGCCCGAGCTGAAGACGATCGCGTTCGGTGGCGTGGCGACCGGCAGCATGAATGCCATGGACGTAGCCAGCGCGGCGCTGGTCATCAGCATGACCGGCTCGACCCCCAGACCCATCGCCGCTCCCGCCATGATGGGCATCGCCATGGTAGCCGTCGCCGTATTCGACGTGAACTCGGTGAGCAGCGCGAAAAGTGCTACCACGAACGCCACGATCAGCACGGTAGGGATGGTTCCGAGCCCGGCCACCGCGCCGCCGATCCACGCGGCCAGTCCCGACCGGTCCATCGCCCGCGCCAGCGAGAGACCTCCGCCGAAGAGAACGAGCACTCCCCACGGGATCCGCTTCGCCGTCTTCCAGTCCAGCACGAACTCCCCTCGCTTCAGATCCACCGGAAGGAGAAAGAGAACCATGGCCGCCGCGATGGCGATGGTCGAGTCGCTCACGGAGGGAGCCCAGCTCTGAATGCCGGGGATGGTCACGCTCCCGAACTCCTTCGGAGAACGCAGCACCCACGCAGCCGCGGTGAGCGCGAATACGAGGCCGGTCAGCTTCTCCCCGCGAGTGGGTGCTCCCAGCTTCGCGCGCTCGCCCGCGATGATCGCCGCCGCATCGCCCGAAAGCTTTCCCGGCGGGTGCAGGAAGCGGGTGAGCACGATCCACGCGAGCGGGAGCATCACCGCAGCCACCGGTACTCCTACTGCCATCCATTGCAGGAAGCCGATCTGGCGATGGAACATCTCACTCACCGCGCCGGCCAGCACCGCGTTCGGGGGCGTGCCGATGAGCGTCGCGATCCCGCCGATGGAAGCGGCGAAGGCGACGCCGAGCATGAGCGCGATGCCGAAGTCGTACGGTCCTTCGTGATCCTGCGGGCGGAACAGCTCCCCCACTGCCAACGCGATGGGGAGCATCATGGCGGCGGTGGCCGTGTTCGAGATCCACATCGAGATGAAGGCCGTCGCCACCATGAAGCCCAGCACCAGACGGTTCGGGCTCGTACCCACCCAGGCCATTATGCGCAGTGCGATCCGCTTGTGAAGCCCCCACCGCTCCATGGTGACGGCCAACAGGAAGCCGCCCATGAAGAGGTAGATGAGGTCATTCGCATAGGGCGCCGCCGCGTTGCTCGCGTCCAGAACGCCGAGCGCCGGGAAGAGCGCCAGCGGTAGCAACGCGGTCGCGGGAATGGGGATGGCCTCGGTCACCCACCACACCGCCATCAGCAACGCCACGGCCGCGGTACGCCATCCCGACACGCTCAATCCGGGTGGGGGCGGAGCGAGGAGCACCGCCACGAATACCGCGCCGCCGATGATCAGGCCGAGGCGCTTCGCTCTCCCGTACTGGCTCTCGGCGCTCGGGTCCTCCATGTCGTCTCCTCTGCAGGTCGGGTGGTCTGGCTGTCGTGGGGAGCGCGCGAGGCGAGATGGAGCCTGTTCGCGGGAGGACTATGTCGTCTACTGTCCCTACTTCCGCACCACGGACAGCGTCACGGATGATGGATATTTCGTCGAGTGATGCACGGAGTTCCGCGCGACCACTCCCTTCGCCTCGTCGTAGTTCTTCCCGCCGGTGTTGAGGTTCCTGTCGAACCTGGGGAAGTTGCTGCTCGAGATCTCGATCCGGATGCGGTGCCCTGCCGCGAAGTAGTTGCTGGTGTTCATCGGGCCGAGCTTCACCTTGTAGACCTGCCCGTCTCGCATCCACACCTGCTTGTCGTATCCCTCCCTGTAGCGCATCCGCTGGATCGTCTCATCCAGGTTGTAGGCGCGGCCGTCGGGGTAGACATC
>JBIQMO010000411.1:0-2423 GCA_044463245.1 Gemmatimonas aurantiaca | reverse complement strand
TATCGGTGTTCTCCGGGACGCCGCGCGACGGACACGGGCAGCATCAGGTAGCGGGGATAGTGGCGCGCGAGGCGTTCGATGCGGCGATGGATACGGTGCGCTTCCCGCGAAGTGCCACAGCCGGTCTGGGGCCGTGGACCCCGCTCAAGTTCTACCGCTCCCGCTCGTACTGGGGGGGCGAGGGTGCGACGTTCACGTACAACGCCGGGGGGTACGACCCACTTCTCGGTGAGTCGTATGCGGAGCTGGCGGCGCAGAGCAGATCGCAGCACAAGTCGCAGGGCTTCGGGCGCGTGGCGACGCTCGGATCGACGACTGGATCGGTGCGGCGGGAAGCATCACGCGTGGGCGCGCCGGGAGATGCGGCCAGGGAACGGTCGATCTTCTCCGGGATAGATACCACGTGGGGGCGCCTCGACTCGCTGGTGTCGCGTCCGGAGGAGCGTGCCCTGGTGGCGCGGCTCGTGGCGGCGTCCAGGGAGGTGCGCGAGAAGATCGATCTCTTCGATCCCTCGAAGAGCGTGAATGCACTCACCTCCGTGCACGGAGTGCTCACGGCGCTGGCGGCCGCGGAGCGCGAGTCCCCGCATCCCAACCAGGATGTGCTGGCCTCCGTGGCCGACGGCCTCGCGCGAACGACGAGCGCCCTGCTGATGGCGCGCGGGATCGCGATTGAGGCGACCGTCGATCGCGACTACGTGGCGCTCGGGGATTCGATTGCCGTGAGCGTGGGCGTCTACAACAGAGGGAAGCTCCCGGTGGCGGTGCGAATCCCGCGGCCGGGCACGCCGATGGCGCTGGCCAGCGCGGCAACGGGCACTGGAGGCGCGCGTACGACGGCTAGCGACGCGAGCGCCGTGGTGATCGCGCCCGACAGCGCCTATGTGCACACGATCTTCGTACATGGCGATTCTCTCTCGCGCCCCTGGTGGCTGGTGAAGCCGCGCCGAGGCGATATGTTCTCGGTGCCGGTAGATGGAAGAAGCGATGACTCCCGCCGGCTCGGTCCTACCGTCCACCTCGTCTTCGACGACGGCGCGATCGAAACCGAGGTGCCCGTCGTGCATGTCTTCGGAGATCCGGTGCGCGGCGAAGTGCGGCAGCCGCTCAGAGTGGTGCCGCCCATCTCGGTGACGCTCGACAGGACGGTGGCGCTGGCTCGTGCGGGCGCGCTGATCGAACGTACGGTGAGAGTGACGGTCCGCTCGGCGGTCGCGTCGACGAGCAACGCCACGCTCTCGCTCGAGCTTCCGCGTGGTCTCACCGCGGATTCCGCCACGCGCAGCATCACGCTGCCAGGTCTGGACAGCTCCGCGAACTACTCCTTCACCGTACGCGGCACGCTCACGCCCGGCGAGCACCGGCTCGCGGCGTCGGTTCGCAGCGGCGGCCAGACGTACGGCATCGGCTACACGTCGATCGAATACGAGCACATCCGGCCACGCAACATGTACCGCGACGCAGCCATCGCGATACACGCGGTCGATGCGGCACTGCCACCGGGGCTCGAGGTCGGATACATCCAGGGAGTAGGCGACAACGTCGCGCCGGCGCTGCGCGAGCTCGGCGTTCCGCTCACGCTGATCGATCCCGCCTCGCTCGCGACGACCGATCTCTCGCGCTTCAACACCATCGTGATCGGGACGCGCGCCTACGCGTCGCACCCCGCTCTCGCCGCCAACAACGCACGCCTCCTGAGCTGGACGCGGCAGGGCGGTACGCTCGTGGTGCAGTACGGTCAGTACGAGATGACGCGCTCCGGAATCATGCCCTATCCCGTCACGCTCTCTCGACCGGCCGCGCGCGTGACCGACGAGAACGCCCCGGTAAAGGTGTTGAAGCCCGACAGTCCACTGCTGACGTGGCCCAACAGGATAGGTCCCGACGACTGGAAGGGGTGGGTGCAGGAGCGCTCGGTCTACATGCCGGACACGTTCGACTCGCACTACACCGCTGTTCTCGAGATGCACGACCCTGGTGAGCAGCCCAACGACGCCGCGATTCTGGTGGCTCCCTACGGCAAAGGCACCTACGTCTACACTACCCTCTCTCTCTTCCGCCAGCTCCCCGCCGGCAACTCCGGCGGCGCGCGCCTGATGCTCAACCTGCTCGGCGCCGGGAGGGGGAGGTGAGAGCAGGGTTCAGGAGGCAGGGTTCAGGGTTCAGGTACTACCTCTTGAAATGGATCTCTGCACTGAGGCAGTTCCTGAACGCTGAACCCTGCCTCCTGAACCCTGTAGTTCTGGTTCTGCTCCTCTCTGCCTGCACCTCCGACGGTCGCACGGTTCTCACCGTGTATTCGCCGCACGGGAAGGACCTCCTCGAGTACTACGAGGCCGAGTTCGAGAAGGCGCATCCGGATGTGGATGTGCAGTGGGTGGACATGGGGTCGCAGGACATCATCGACCGGCTGAGGAGCGAGC
>JBIQMO010000410.1:0-2430 GCA_044463245.1 Gemmatimonas aurantiaca | reverse complement strand
CCGCAACGCTGGATACTGCGTGAAGGGAGCGAGAAACGGGGCTTCCGCTACGTGAGCGAACGAGGGGGCGCGGTGCGCGACCCGAGCACGATCGAGCGAATCGAGAAGCTCCGCGTACCGCCCGCCTGGCGCGACGTGCACATCGCGGCCAACTCTCGAGCGATGCTCCAGGCGTGGGGCTTCGATGCGCGCGGCCGCAAGCAATACCGCTACCACGAGAACGCCGTGCAGCGGCGCGAAGCGCGCAAATACTACCGCGTCCGGCGCCTCGCCCGCGACCTCCCCACGATCCGCGCGACTCTCCACCACGACATGTCACGCGCGTCGAGCGATCGCGACAGAGTGGCCGCCACCGTGGTCCGGCTGATAAGCAAGGGCTTCTTCCGCATAGGAAGCGAGCGCTATGTGAAGGAGAACCACACCTTCGGCCTGGTCACGCTGCGCAAGAACCACGTGATCGTGCACGGCGACGTGCTGGAGTTCACTTTCACTGGCAAGGGGAGCAAGGAGCAGCACCACGTGGTGGTGGACCGCGCGCTGGCGCGCAGGGTGAGGCTGCTTCTCGGGACGCCGGGAAGACGGCTCTTCCGCTACCGGGACGAAGAGGGAAGCTGGCACGACCTCACCTCGCGCGAGGTGAACGATTACATCAGGCGCGCCACCGGCTTCCACTACACGGCGAAGGACTTCCGCACCTGGGGCGGCACTCTTCGCGTGGCCACCATTCTCTCCGATTTCGGCGAGCCGTCGAGCGAGCGAGAGGCGCAGCGCAACGTGGTGCTCGCCGTGCGCCTCTCGGCCGCCGAGCTGGGCAACACGCCCGCGGTGTGTCGCGCATCGTACGTCCATCCGATCCTCCTCGCGCGCTACCTGGACGAGGGGGAGACGATAGATCTGAAAGCGGTGCGCACGAGCCGCACGAAGGATGCGGCCGGGCACTACCCCGAGGAGCGGGCGCTCATTCGATTCCTCGACAAGCACTTCCCCGAGCGCCGCCGGCGGGTCCGGCCGGAGATGCGCGCCGCGTGAGCGAGGGCTAGCTTTCGCGCGTGTCCGCTATAGAGGCCGTCCGCTGGTCGCCCGACGGCGACGCCGTTCGCATCATAGACCAGACGCTCCTCCCCGAGCGCTTCGAGGAGCGCGATCTCGCCGCGCTCGATGAGATCTGCGAGGCGATCCAGCGTCTGAGAGTGCGTGGCGCTCCGGCCATCGGTGTGGCCGCCGCGATAGGACTCGCGGTGTCGCTGCTCTCCTGTGTAGATCTCGCGCCCGGCGAGCTGCGAGCTCGTGCGCGCGAGCACGCGTCGCGCCTTGCTGCCACGCGCCCCACTGCGGTGAATCTCGCGTGGGCGATCGACCGGATGCTCGCGCGGCTCGATGCATCTGCCGGCGATTCCGGCGCGCTCCTCCAAGCGTTGCGCGATGAGGCCAGCTCGATCCTCGAGGAGGATCGCGCGATGTGCAGACGAATCGGCGAGCACGGGCTCGCTCTCATTCCCGACGGAGGACGGATCCTCACGCACTGCAACGCGGGCGCCCTCGCGACATCGGGGATGGGAACCGCGCTCGCGCCCATCCACCTCGCGGCCGAGCGAGGGATGAAGGTGAGCGTCTACGCCGACGAGACGCGCCCGCTCTTGCAGGGGAGTCGCCTCACCGCGTGGGAGCTCCAGCGCGCGGGGATTCCGGTGAAGGTGATCGTGGATTCCGCCGCGGGGAGCCTAATGGCTGCCGGGAAGGTGGATCTCGTGATGGTGGGCGCCGATCGGATCGCATCCAATGGCGACGCGGCGAACAAGATCGGGAGCTACCCGCTCGCGGTGCTGGCGGCGCGGCATGGAATTCCGTTCTATGTTGCGGCGCCGGCGTCCACGCTCGATCCGTCGCTGAAGGAGGGAGGTGAGATCGTGATAGAGCAGCGCCCGCGTCGCGAGGTGGCGAGCGGCCTCGGGCGCGCCGCGGTACCCGAAGGCGTGGAGGTGGAGAACCCCGCGTTCGATGTGATTCCGGCGGATCTCATCACGGCGATCGTGACGGACGCTGGTGTGCACCGCGCGCCGTATGACTTCAGGGTTCAGGAGGCAGGGCTCAGGGTTAAGGGTCGGAGGACGGACGACAGCATCGAGGCGACAGGCACACACGCGCAGGGAGGGATGGAACAGCGGTGAAGCACGTGCTCGCGATAGATCAGGGGACCACCGGCTCGACCTGTCTCGTATTCGCCGAGGACGGGCGGGTGGTGGGACGCGGGTACCGGGAGATCCCGCAGCATTACCCACGCTCCGCGTGGGTGGAGCACGACGCGAACGATCTGCTCCACTGCACGGTGGAGGCGGCGTGCGAGGCGATCGCGAGCTCTGGCGCGGCTCCGGACGCCATCGGCATCACCAACCAGCGTGAGACGGTGGTCCTCTGGGAGCGCGAGAGCGG
>JBIQMO010000409.1:0-2492 GCA_044463245.1 Gemmatimonas aurantiaca | reverse complement strand
GTGTCATCACCGGCGACGATCTCCTCCCGCGCCTCGACGAGCTGATAGAGAGCGGGCATCCGCTCTCCAACATGGACACCGGCGAGCCGCTCTCCACGGTTCGCGACCGGGTACTTTCCGCCAACGCCTAC
Source organism: Gemmatimonas aurantiaca (assembly GCA_044463245.1). GTDB lineage: Bacteria > Gemmatimonadota > Gemmatimonadetes > Gemmatimonadales > Gemmatimonadaceae > JADGGM01. The sequence continues at coordinate 2,361 of JBIQMO010000409.1, read as the reverse complement.
ATCGGCGCCGCTCCAATCGTCGAGGCGCTGGGTAAGGGAGCGAACGTGGTGATAACCGGCCGCTCCACCGATACCGCGCTCACCATGGCGCCGCTCCTCTACGAGTTCGGCTGGGCGAGAGACGACTGGGACCGGCTCGCGTCGGGGATCGTGGCGGGTCACATCATCGAGTGTGGCGCGCAGTGCTCGGGCGGGAACTGCCTGTACGACTGGCGCAGCATACCCGACCTGGCCAACATCGGCTACCCGATCGTCGAGGCTCACGAGGACGGGAGCTTCATCGTCTACAAGCATCCGGGCACGGGCGGCCGCATCGACGTGCACAGCGTGACCGAGCAGCTCGTTTACGAGATGGGAGACCCGCGCGAATACATCACGCCCGACGTCATTGCCGATTTCACGAGCATCTGCGTTGCCGACGCGGGAGAGAACCGGGTCAGGGTCTTCGGCGTGCGCGGCCGGCCGCCCACCGACAAGCTCAAGGTCTCCATCGCCTACCGAGCGGGCTTCAAGGCCACGGGCACGCTGGTATACGCCTGGCCGGATGCGCTCGAGAAGGCGAAGCTGGCGGACAGGGTGCTGCGTGAGCGGCTCGACAAGCTTGGCCTGCGCTTCGACGAGATCCACACCGAGTTCCTGGGAGTCTCGGCCACGCACGGCCCGCTCGCCGGCGAGGTGACGGATGCCCCCGAGGTCCAGCTTCGTATCGGCGTCCGCGGCAACGACCGCCCCTCGGTGGAGCGATTCACCAGGGAGATCGCTCCACTCGTGCTGAACGGTCCGCCGAGCGTCACCGGTTTCGCCGGAGGGCGGCCAAAGGTCGAGGAAGTAGTGGCGTACTGGCCTGCGCTGGTGGACAAGAGCGTCGTGACCACCAAAGTCAGCATGGAGTGAGCATGAGAGTCCGACTTCTCGACATCGCGCACGCGCGCTCCGGCGACAAGGGCGACACCGCGAACGTGGGTGTGATCGCGCTGCGACCGGAGTGGTATCCGGTGCTGCAGCTCTTCCTCACGAGAGAGCGGGTCGCGAGGCACTTCGCGGGCGCCATCACCGGCGAAGTGGAGCGCTTCGAGCTCCCCAACCTCGGCGCGGTGAATTTCCTCCTTCACGGCGCGCTCGGCGGGGGAGGTACGCTGTCGCTCAAGACCGACGCGCAGGGGAAGGTGTATTCGACGGCGATGCTTCGGATGGTGCTCGACATTCCGGACGCCATGGCCGAGCGCTTCCATCTTCCTCGGGCGGCCGCTTGAAGCGCATCCGCGTAGAGGCGGCGAACGGCATCGGACGCATCACGCTGGCGCGGCCCGAAAAGAAGAACGCGCTCGACGAGCAGGCTGCCACGGAGCTGAGCTCCGCGCTCGACAGCTTCGGCGCCGACGGAGATGTACGCGTCGTGCTCCTTGCAGCCGAGGGGAAGGATTTTTGCGCCGGCGCGGATCTCGAGGCGCTCGAGCGGGCGCTGGGCGCGGACGACAAAGCGCAGTTGCGCGACGCGCAGGCGCTCGGCGCGGTCTTCGAGCGGATGCGTCGGCTACCGCAGGTAGTCGTGGCGGCGGTGCGGGGGAGGGCGCTCGCCGGCGGCGCCGGCCTCGCGAGCGCTTGCGACCTGGTGTTGGCGAGCGATGACGCGCGCTTCGGTTACCCGGAGGTGGGCGTGGGCTTCGTGCCCGCCATGGTGATGACCATGCTGCGGCGCGCCATGGGAGAGAAACATGCCTTCGACCTGGTGGCGACCGGACGGGTCATCGGCGCCCGCGAAGCGCTCTCGCTGGGGCTCGTGAGCCGCGTTTCGCCGGCCGAGTCCTTCGACGAAGACGTCGAGGCGCTCCTCGTTCGCCTGGCGGCGGCTCCCCCCGCGGCGCTCCGGCTCACCAAGCGGCTCTTCTACGATCTCGACTCGCTCGACTTCGCGGCTGGCCTCGACCTCGGGGCCCGCGTCAACGTAGAGGCGCGGTCCACCGACGAGTTCCGCGAGGGAGTCCGCGGCTTCGTCGCACGGAGAAAGGGAGATCGATGAAACCGATAGACGCCCTGAAAGTGGCTCTCGTTCTCGTCGCGCTCCTGATCTGGGCGTATGGCATCCGTACGAACCGGAACGGGGCGATGCTCGTGGGTGTCATCTTCGTGCTGGCCGCGTTTCTGCTGCGCTTCATCAGGAAGGGGAAGGAGCGATAGGGGCGCCGGCGTGGCACGCCGGCGCGATCGTCGATCCGGCGGTCGATCCACACTACTCGGTCGCCACGGTTCGCTTGTTGCTCCTGAATCGAGTACGTTATCGCCCGGAGGTGACCCCCATGGCAGAGACCAAGCGACGCCGTCGGCGGCCAGCGCCGGTGGAGATCAGCCCATCCGAGGCCG
>JBIQMO010000408.1:0-2514 GCA_044463245.1 Gemmatimonas aurantiaca | reverse complement strand
GCGCGGGTCATGGCGAGAGCGGGCGGGACGACGAACGGCTCACGGGTCACCTCTCGGGTGCATGGCGGCTGTCGTGCGGGTCGAGTTCCAGCGAGCCGGGCGTTCGGGATCCGGGCTCGACTCGAGCCCACTATAGGTCCACGATCGCAATTTTGTCAACAGAATTGTCACAAAATGTTGAGCGTCGCGGTGAACGAGTGCGGCCGGTGGCGATCGCGCGAACGCACGAAGACCGGGTGTTTACGCATCGAGCCCGCTCCGGCCCATGCTTCCGAAACAACTGCCGCACGCGCGCGTAGAGTCTATCGCTCATCCAGATCGCCGCGAGTCCCACGATGCTCCTCTTCACACTACCGCTGATCGCAGCGCTCCAGGTCACGGTCCCGGCCACTCCACAGACGAGTACCGTGTCCGCCGACACGTCGATGGTCGACTCGGCCAGCGCGCGCACACCGTCGACCAGAAAGACCCGCGGGCTGAAGCACGACCTCGTTCCCCTCACCCCCGAGCTCCGCGCCAACGCCTATCGCGATCCGCTGGCGCGCGACCTCGTTACCCGCGCGCGCGAGGCACGGCTTCGGCAGGATTCGTCGCTGATCAGCTACGACGCCACCACGAAGCAGCGGATCTCCGCCTGGCTCGGCGTGCGCAAGCTCGGCGCGCGGCGGCTCGCCTACAGAAACGAGATCGCCTCCCGCGTCCGCTGGCAGCGTGGCGTGGGGGCGTGGGTGGATGTGATCGGGGCACGCACCGCGATACCGATGGCGTTCGATGGCGTGCGCGTGCTGAAGGATGCGCTCGACGAAAGCCCGATCCCGTATTACCCGGGGCGCGAAGGACTCCTCGCTCTGGCCGGAGTGGAGACGGTCTCCGGCGACGAAGCAGGGATGTTCATGCACCCGCTCGAGGAGGGGGCGGAGGCGTACTATCGGTATACGTCGGGCGACTCGGTGCGCTTCACGCTCCCGGATGGGCGCGCGGTTCGGCTGCGCGAGGTGAGGATCGCGGCGCGGAAGCCGCGCTGGGACCTGCTGGTGGGATCGCTCTGGTTCGATGTCGCGAGCGCGCACCTGGTGCGCGCGGTGTTCAGGCCGTCGGCGCCCTTCGACATCATGCAGTTCCTCGAGCGAGAGGAGCCGGACGACTACGACGACATCCCGCGTGCGGTGCGGGCCGTGATGTCGCCGGCCACAGTCAGTATCGACGCATTCACGGTGGAGTACGGTCTGCACGAACAGCGCTGGTGGCTCCCTCGGCTCCAGACGGTGGAAGCGCGCGGCCAGATCGGCTTCATGCGGATGCCGTTTTCCATGCAGCAGACCTTCAGCTACGCGAGCGTGAGCGGCCGGGATTCGATCTCGCTTCCGCCGATTCCCCTTCCTCCGGAGGACTCCACGCGCGGCCAGCGTAACGATTCTCTCGTCGCGTCGCACGCCGACACGGCGGGGACGGACAGCACTGTCACCGTGGAAGTCGGCCCGATGCGCATCGTAACGAGCGATTCGGCATCGAGCAGCGGCAAGCGCGGCAGGAGGGCGAGGAAGGGTGCCGACGAAGATCCCGATATGGAAACGCTCCGCTGCGCGCGTGGCGACACCCTGATTCGCGCGCGCACGATGTTCGGCAAGCAGCTCCGCGTGGCGTATCGCATTCCCTGCGACACCGTATCGCTCGCTCACTCGAGCGAGCTGCCGCCTTCGATCTTCGATTCGGGCGAAGATCTCTTCGGCGCGGATCAGGGAAGGGAGCTCGCCAGGGAGCTCGATCCGTCGCTGCAGCCGGGGTGGGGGCCGCTACCGTACACGCTGCACTACGGACTCGACCGCGGGATGCTGCGCTACAATCGAATCGAGGGACTCTCGGCGGGCATCGGCGTGGAACGCCAGCTCGGTCGCGGCTACTCGGGCGAGGCGAACGTCCGGCTCGGCGTCGCGGATCTCTCGCCGAACGGTGAGCTGCACCTTCGGCGCTCGAACGGAAGCGTCACCTACGGGCTCGGCGTCTACCGCCGGCTCGATGTCTCGAACGACTGGGGTGAGCCGCTCGGCTTCGGCGCTTCTCTCGACGCACTGCTTTTCGCGCGCGACGATGGATTCTACTACAGGAGCTGGGGCGCGGAGCTGACCCGCGCGAGTCAGCGCGGCGCGAGCTCCCAAGTGAGTCAGAGGCTCTTCGTGGAGCGACAGTCGGGTGCGAGCGTCAATACACAGTTCTCGCTCGCGAATGCGATCAACGACACGCGCTTCCTGGAGAACATCGCCGCCGAGAAGGCGACCATCGTCGGATACGAGGCGATTCTGAGCGGGAGCTACGGCAATGATCCCGCCGGGTGGCGCGCCACGACCCTCCTGCGCGCCGAGCTGGGGACGGGGACCTTCGACTACACACGCGGCTCGGCGCAGGTCACCGTGTCGCACGCGATCGGCGAGAAGCTGGTAGGTGCGCTTACCGGGAGCGCCGGTGCGTCGGGCGGCACGCTCCCCGTGCAGCGCCTCTGGTACCTCGGCGGTCCGT
>JBIQMO010000407.1:0-2532 GCA_044463245.1 Gemmatimonas aurantiaca | reverse complement strand
GAGCGAGCAGCGGATGCTCGCGTTGAGCTGCTGCGCGAGCGCGATGAGCGCTTCCGCGCGCCACGAGCGGTCGCGTATTCCGCTGCGTTCGCGTCCCTCGACATCGTCACCGCGCGCGCGTGGCTCCGCATCGTAGACGATCACCGCGTAGCGCGCGGAGTCGAAGCGATCGAAGAGCGCACCGAGTGCACCTCCGGCCTGCTCCGCGCCGCCATCCTTCTCGCCGCTTTTCGACGGCTTCCCCGCTGCCGTCGCCGCCGCTGCCTTGGCCACACGCTCGAGCGTGGACGCACGCAGCAGCGCAAGCGCTCCCTGCTCGTCATCCGGTGCGAGCGCGATTCGCACGTCCGCATCCTCCGGCCCGCGCTCGTCGCCGATGTCGATCGCGATCACCGTGCGATCACTCCGTCCACCGGGCACGAAGATCCCCTCCGGATCCGGCGCGTAGCGCGTGAGGAAGCGAGGATATCGCTCCGCCGGGTCCACACCCCAGAAGACGAGCAGGTCCGCGCGGTTGCGTATCTCGCCGAGCGTCGCCGTCGGTCGCCCGCGCCGCTGCGCCGCGAGCAGTCCGACGGCCGCGGTGGACGATGTGATGTTGTCCACCACGCCGTGCAGCCGATCCGCGAGAGCCACCGCCGCGCGCTGCGCCTCGCACGACGTATCGGGCGCCAGATACACGAGCACCCTCCTCGCCCCACCGAGCAGCTCCGCTGCCGCGTCGAGCGCCTCCTCGACGGTAATTCGCTCCCCACGCACGCGCACCTCGTCGCTCACCACCCCATCCCCGAACCACCTCCTCCCCAGCTCGCACGCATTCCGCGCCTCGACGATGCGCCCATCCCGCACCACGACTTGGATGTCGTCGCACGCGCATCCACATCCGAGACAGGTAGAGGGTCGGTTCAAAGGTCGGGACTCCATTAAGGGAGAAGGGACTGCGAGGGTTCAGGAGGCAGGGTTCAGGGTTCAGGAACTGCGTCTACCACTACTGTCATTCCCGCGAAAGCGGGGATGACGGCTCCCGAGGCAGTTCCTGAACCCTGAACCCTGCCTCCTGAACCCTCGCAGTCCCCGCGCTGCCTCCTGAACCCTCAACCCCCCTCCCACTTCCTCTTTCCTTCATCCTCTCATACATCACCCCCGCCTTCCTCACAAGCATGTCGTGACAGGAGGGGTGATCGCGGGCGGTGGCGAAGATGGTGCACACTGGGTGCCCGCGTGGAATGGTCTCGCCAGAGTGCGGAATGTCGCGGACGTCGGGGTCCTCGAGCCATGCGGTGGTGTCGGGCATCACGAGCGTGGTGGGGGCGAAGAGGACGGCCTTGCCGAAAGCGCCGACGGAACGGAGGGAGGCGGCAAGGTCGAGGTGATGGACTGGAGGGGTGCCGCGGGCCGCAGGAGCGCCGTGGTCGGCAGATGCAGTGTGGCTCGCGCAGGCCAGAGCGTGGGCGGCGAAGACGGGGTAGCCGAAGGCCCGCTCCCCCAGCTCCATAGAGGCGGAGTAACGCGGGTTGAGCTCGATGGCGTGAGGGATGTCGTCGGAGGAGACGATGAAGTCGAGGCAGGCGACGCCGGTGAGGTCGAGCTCCTCGGCGAGGAGCTGTGCGGCATCGGCGGCGACGTCGATGACCGAATCAGGGAAGTTCGAGAGGATGCTGCCGCAGTACTGGAAGGCGGTTGAGCCGAAGGATGCCTCGCCCACGAGCTGACGTGAGATGGCAAATGGGAATGCGCGACCGTCGCGGGCGACGAAGGCTATCGACCCGGGAGTACCGGCGATTCGCTCCTGCAGGATGTGCGTGCGGGGAAGCGCCTCGCCGGGATGCCACTCGGCGATTCCATGCCCGCCGCCGGAAGCACGCGGCTTGATGAGCCAGTCGCGCGAGTCGGCGGCCGCGCTCGCGCGCGCGAGTGCGCCGGCGCCGAGCCGGGTGCGGAGGAGACGCGAGAGCGCAACAGCGTTGCGCGCGCGACGGAGCACGTGCGGCGGATTCCCCCAGAGCTCGGCGCGACTCGCGAGGAGTGCGACGTCGCGCGGGTGGTTCTCGAGAGTGGAGCCGTAGCAGACCGTGTCGTACACGAGCCCGAGGCCGATAGCGGCCGAGGCCGCCGCATGTGCCGAGTAGTCGACGCCGAAATCGCGGCGTAGCGAGAGCGCGGGCCAGGCGGGGTTGTCGAGATCGCCGTAGCCATCCACCGAAATCACGTCGTACCCTGCCCGCACCGCCGACTCGGCCATGGCGCGCGTGGACATCCCCACGAGTAGAACGCGGCCAGATCGGCCGCCGTCCCCGCCTCCGCCCGCGTCATCCCTGCCTTCCCCCGCGTCATCCCTGCCTTCCCCCACCTCATCCCTGCCTTCCCCCACGTCATCCCTGCCTTCCCCCACGTCATCCCCCCGTCCTCCCACGCCACCCCCGCCTCCGCCCACGTCATCCCCGCGAAAGCGGGGATCCATGTTAGCCAGACCGAACATGGATCCCCGCTTTCGCGGGGATGACGGTCGTATGGATCCCCGCTTTCGCGGGG
>JBIQMO010000406.1:0-2570 GCA_044463245.1 Gemmatimonas aurantiaca | reverse complement strand
TACCATGGCTTTGCCATGGTAGAGCTTGCTCGAAATTAAAGACCTGACCCCGTCGGCCCCTACACATCTCCCCGCTTCGCCAGGCTGGCAATGTGGTTGGCGGCGCGGAAGGCGAGGGCCTGGATGGTCATGGTGGGCTGGCCACGGCCCGAGGTGACGAAGCTGCTCCCGTCGCAGATGAAGAGGTTGCGGACATCGTGGGAGCGATGGTGGCGGTCGACTACCGAGTCACGCGGGTCGTTTCCCATCCGGCAGGTGCCCAGAAGGTGGACGAAGACGTCGGTGGTGTCTTGCACGGGGAAGCGCCACACCTTCTTCGCACCCGCGGCGTGCAACAGCTCCTCGGCGCGGTCGGCGAAGAACTGCATTGTCTTCACGTCGTCGGGATGGAAAGTGAAGGTGGTACGCAGCGCCGGACGTCCCCAGCGATCCTTCAATTCCGGATCGAGGGAGATGCTGTTGCTCCGCACTGGCAGCGACGTGGTGTGCACCTCCAGCTCCACCGCGTGTGTAGGGTAGTCGTGCAGCGCATGCGTGAGATCCGCTCCCCACATAGGCACGTCGCCGTTCTTCGGCAGCGACAACATCGCGAACATCATCGGACCGAAGCTCAAGCGCGCATCGATGCCGCCGCCTCCGTAGAAGCCGCGCTTCGGATCGGCGTCGTAGAAATCATGGATGAAGCGCGTCACCTGCACGCTCTTGTACTCGTTGAGCGGATGATCGAAGAGGCCGTACACCGACCAGTTGCCGTTGGGCATGAGGCGGGTGCCCACCGTTCCGCTCGAGTTCGCGAGGCCGTGCGGGAAGTGACTCGACTCCGAGAGAAGTAGGAGCCGCGCCGTCTCCGCGCCGTTCGCCGAGAGGATCACCGCCTTCGCGCGCTGTCGCTTCTCCACACCTCCGTCATCCCAGTACACCACACCCGTCGCGCGGCCGCGCGGATCGGCCTCCACGCGGTGCACGACGCATCCTGTGCGTACCTCGCAGCGACCGGTCGCGACCGCCTTCGGGAACATGGTCACCAGCGTCGACGACTTGGCGCCGTACTCGCAGCCGTAGCCCATGCAGAAGCCGCAGTGCTGGCACGCCGGACGTCCGTCGTACGGGCGCGAGGGGATGGCCATCTGCGCCGGCTGCGCGTGCCAGCCGAGCGCGCGAGCGCCGCGCTCGAGAATCACTCCCGACGACTTGATCGGGAGCGGCGGCATCGGGAAGGGCTTCGAGCGCGGCGGATCGAATGGACCTGGCGCACCGGAGACGCCGATCTCCCAGTCCACCTTCGTGTAGTACGGCTCCATCTCCTCGTAGCTGATCGGCCAGTCCGCGAAATCGGAGCCGGGGATGCTCCCCCAGCGCGACCGCTCCTTGAAGTCGATGGGGTGGAAGCGCCAGTAGTTCGCGGTGAAGTGCACGCTCGATCCGCCCACGCCGTGCGCGTACATCACCGCCGGCGGGTTCATCGCGAGCTTCGCCTTCTCAGCTTCGCTCTTGCGGAGGCTCTGCGGCGAGTCTTTCAACCCGCCGCAGAGATCCTGGAGGATCCAGTTCCCGTACTCGTCGTGCCTGAAGTCGGAGAGCTTCCACCACGGCCCCTGCTCCAGCACCACGACATCGAAGCCGGCCGTGGAGAGCTCCTTCGCGATGACACCGCCCGCGGCTCCCGCGCCAACAATGACGAAGTCGACTTCCTCGTTGGTGCGATAGCTGCGCGGGCTCATCCAACCTCCCCGTTATGGTCGTGCGACCACTCGGCGTCGTAGTAGCCGAAAGGCGGCTGCCAGCGCGGCGCGTGCTGGATCTGCGTGAGGCGCGAGCCCACTCCGTCGCGATTCCCTCCGTACCTGGGATCCGAGAGAGTCCCCATGACCACGAGGGAGTGCGCGAGCGCGAAGAAGGGCGTCTTTTCCACCGCGCGCAGCTGCGCATCGCGCGCATCGGCGGGGAGGTCGGCGAAGCTCTTCGCTCTGCTGCCTAGCGCGCGAGCTCGCTCGTCGAGGTCGGCGACGCCGTTCAGGACGACATCCTTCGCATCCGCGAGTGGACCGCCGAGCGCGAGGTCGATGAAGTGCACCGCTCCCGCCCGCTCCGCACCGGGAAGACCGTCCACTGGCGGAATGATCCGATCGGCCACGGCGGCGAGCGTGCGTCCCTGCTCTGCGGTGAGAAAGGTGAAGGGCTCGTCGCGCATCGCGGCGTCGCGCGCGCATGCGCCGAGCGATGCGAGGAGCGGCGTCTGTAGCGCGAGCCACACCGCGCCGGAGGCGCCAAGCGTGGTGATGAAGTCACGACGCGACTGCGCGGGGCCTTCCATGTCACGCTCCTCGACAGAGGTTCGAGCTGACGCTCCCAGGAGGCCACGGGACCGCGGTGCATACGGTGCATGGGATCGGCGGAACCGAGCTCTCGCGCGCCGTTGTACCGGGTGCCCGGAAAGCGCCGATTCCGAGCGGCTCCACTCTAACGACATGGCTACTGGCTGTCCACCCTCCGTGTGATGCGCAGCGACGGCGGTAACGACGGGGTCAGGTCTTTAATTTCGAGGGGGCTGAGCAGTCGCTCAGCCCCCT
>JBIQMO010000405.1:0-2583 GCA_044463245.1 Gemmatimonas aurantiaca | reverse complement strand
TGCGCGTGGTGGATGATCATCCCTTGCATGAAGTGGACGTCGGCATCGGTGTAGTCGCGGGGAGCGGATGCCGGGTCCTGTGCCGGGAGCGTGATCGCGAAGAAGAGGAGCATCGCGAGTGGGAGAGCGGGGAGCGGCGCGAGCGCGCGCCCGACGGGATGTCTTGCGATTGTCGACTTCACTGTGGCGATATCGGTCCTGTCGGATTTGTGATGCACGCCGCGTCGGTCTGCCAGCGGAGCTTCCGGTGCGCGTTTCAATCTACGGCGGGGGCTTCGCGGTCGTTGCAAGGAGTTAGCCGGTCCAGCTGAGCGTTTCGAGCGGGCACGACAGTGGGAGAGTCCGGCGTCGAACGGCTGCTCGAGAGCAGACGCGGAAGGGTCCTACGGGAAAGACAGTTGACAGAAAGCGGGTCGCGTCGTATGCTACGGGAAGAGCCGTAGATGGCCGATCGGTGAATGATGCCATTCGGCGTGGGCACTCGATCGCTGGCTGAGACCCCTTCGGGAGATGGAGGATGGACGAGATCTACTTTCCACCGCGCGAGCTCGAGGTCATGAGCATCCTCTGGCGCCTCGGCTCCGGTACCGTGTCCGAGGTGCGCGAGGAGCTTTCCGAGAAGCTCGCCTACACCTCGGTGCTCTCCGCCCTCCAGACGCTGGAGGAGAAGGGCTATGTACGGCACGAGGCGGAGGGGAAGGCGTACCGCTACTTCCCGACGGTGGATGCCGCTCGTGCCGGTGAGAGCGCGCTCGCGCGCATCCGGGATGCGGTCTTCCAGGGCTCCGCGGAGCGCATGTTCGCGCAGCTCGTTTCCGATCGCGGCCTCAGCCGCAAGGAGCTCGAGAGGATGCGGCGTCTCCTCGCCGAGCGCCTGAAGGAGGAGAAATGACGGTAGCGTGGATGACTTACGCGCTCCTCGTGGGGACGCTCATCGCGCTCGCCGCGTATGCGATGGACGGAGTCTGCCGGCTCGCTCGTCGCCCGACGAGATGGGTGTGGCTGGGCGCGATGGGGCTGACGGTTACGCTCGTCGTGCTTGCTCCGCGGCGCGATACTCGGAACGAATCGGTGATGCTGCCCATGAAGATCGGAGCCACCGTCGACTCGGTAGAAACGCCGCGCCTCACTCTCCTCGATCGGGCATCCATGTCGCTGCGTCGACTTCGTGCCACGGTAGACGATGGCTTCGTCCAGAGTTTCGCCAGAGCGGAGCGGCTCGCTCCCGCACCTCTCGCGCGTGGAATCGTGTTGCTCTGGATCGGTGGAAGTGCGCTCGCCCTCCTCGTATTCCTCGGCGTGCACGATCGCTTGCGGCGCGCGAGGCGCGCGTGGCCGGTGGCCGAGCTGCACGGTGCGCGGGTGCGTCTCGCACCGAACGCCGGTCCCGCGGTCGTAGGGCTGGCGCACCCGGAGATCGTGGTACCTCACTGGCTCCTGCAGCGCAGCGACGCCGAGCAGCGCATGGTCATCGCACACGAGGCGGAGCACCTGCGCGCGCGTGATCCGCTCCTCCTTTCGCTTGCATGCGTTGCGGCGGCGTTCGTCGCCTGGCATCCCGCGATGTGGTGGATGCTCTCGCGCCTTCGACTCGCGGTGGAGCTCGACTGCGACGACCGCATCATGCGCAGCGGGGTCACGCCGCGCAGCTACGGTGCGCTTCTGATAGAGCTGGCAGGGCGTTGCTCCAGTGGTATGCGTATCGGTGCACCCGCACTCGCCGATGGTTCCTCACACCTCGAAAGGAGACTCATTGCCATGACTCCCCGTCGTCCGAAATTCGCGCGTACCGCTGCGTGCGCGCTCGCCGTGTGCTCGGTAGCACTCGTTGCGCTCGCGTGCGACGCCAAGCTCCCGACGAGTGAGGAAGTGAGCTCGATGAACGTGTCTGCAGCCGAGGGCGCCGCGAAGCGCGTCGCTCTCCTCGGCGCCGGCGACAGCTCGGTCACGTACACGATCGATGGTCGCAAGGCCACGGCGGAGGAGGCGCATGCGTTGGCCGCGGACCAGATCGCATCGATCGAAGTGATGAAGAACAGGATCGATCGAGGAACGGGGGGCGAGAAGGAGAGCGGGGAGATCCACATCATCACCAAACAGGGAGCCGAGTCGCTCGGCGTGCTGAAGCCGACTCGCATGCGCGACAGTCTCACCAAGGTCGTCGCGCTGGTCCGCAGGGACAGCTCCGGGAGGGCGGTCGACGTCGAGGGCGGGAGCTCGTTCACCCTGAAGGCCGATACCTTCGTCTTCAGGGACGGCACGCCGGGCGGCGGGCGGGGGCAGCGGCTGCAGGCGGCGAAGGGAAGCCCGTTCAAGGGTGTGCTCCTTCTGGACGGCGTTCGCGTGAAGAGCAGCGACCTGACGACGATCCCGCCGGGCGAGATCGTGAGCGTGGAGGTAGTGAAGGGCGATGCCGCGCGAAAGCTCTATCCGGACTCGGCCGCGGCGAACGGAGTGATCAAGATCACCACGCGGAGCCACTCGAAGGACCCGCGTTAGACTGACCGGCCGTGTTAGACAGACCGGGTGCGTTAGTACTGCTTCGTTAAAGTCGTAGAGGATAGTTGCGCAGCGGCGGTAGTT
>JBIQMO010000404.1:0-2604 GCA_044463245.1 Gemmatimonas aurantiaca | reverse complement strand
GATGCCGTGAAGAAGCTGGACAAGGTCTCGGAAGACGAGAAGAAGCTCGCCGACAGGGAGCTGCAGAAGCTCCACGATGACCACATCGCTCGCATTGACGAGCTGGTCAAGTCGAAGGAAGCGGAGATCATGGAGGTGTGACCAGCACACCACCGGCTGCTTCGCTCGAGTGACTGCGTAGTGGCGCTCTCCAACCTGGCCGCGCGCGTGATCGTCGCGGTCCTCGCGATCCCGCTGATACTGGCGCTCGTCTATCTGGGCGGGCTGCCGCTGGCCATCCTGCTCGCGCTCGCGGGTGGGCTCGCGGCGTGGGAGTACTATGGGATCGCCGAGGGCGCCGGTGAGCAGCCTATGGCGATCGCCGGGACCATCATGGCCGCGGCCATCCCGCTTGCCGTTTTCGGCTACCAGAGCGGGCGCTTCCACCCGCCCGTGCTCACGCTCGCGGCGACCATCACGCTGATCGTCTTCGCGCTCGCCATCTTCTGGCGCGGCGTCGAGGGAAAGCCGACCGGGGCGGTGGCCACGACCATGTTCGGCGCGGCCTACACGGGCGGGATGCTGAGCTTCGCGTACGGTCTTCGCTACCACAACTACGCCGTGGGCGCCACGGCCGGGACCGCGCTCGTGCTCTACCCGCTGGTCCTCACCTGGACGTCGGACACGGCCGCATACTTCGTGGGACGCGCGCTGGGGAAGCGGAAGCTGATCCCCTCGGTGAGCCCGGGGAAGACCATGGCCGGAGCCGTGGGTGCGCTCGTTGCGAGCGTGGTGGTGAGCTGGCTCTACGCGCGCTACGTGCTCCCATACTTCGCGCGACTCTCGATGCTCGACTGGCAGGCCATCCTGTTCGGCATCGTGCTCAGCGTGGCGGTGCAGATCGGTGATCTCGCCGAATCGCTCATCAAGCGTGACGGAAAGGTGAAGGACAGCTCGCACATCATCCCCGGCCACGGGGGAGTGCTCGACCGGATCGACAGCCTGCTCTTCGCGATCCCGGTCGCGTACCTCATCTTCACCTTCCCGCATGTGTTCTTTCCGGTGAATCTCTGATGCCGCCCACCGATCGGCGGCGCGGTGTCGCCATCCTCGGATCGACAGGCTCGGTGGGGACCACGGCGCTGCGCGTGCTGCAGCGCCACCGCGACCGCTTCCGCGTGGTGGCGCTGACTGCCTTCTCGAATGCCGCGCTGCTCAGGGAGCAGGCCGCGGTCTTCGAACCCGCATTCCTGGGCGTGGTGGGGAGCGCCGATGAGGCAGCGCCGGGGTGGATGTGCGGCCCCGACTGCCTGGTGCGCGCAGCGCAGCGCGAGGACGTGGACATCGTCATCAACGCGGTCGTGGGTGCGGCCGGACTCGATGCCACGCTGGCGGCGGTGAGCGCGGGGAAGCGCGTGGCGCTCGCCAACAAGGAGACGCTGGTCATGGCCGGCCAGATCGTATTGGAGGCGTGCCGGCAGGGCGGTGGGGAGATCGTTCCCGTGGACAGCGAGCACAGCGCCATCCTGCAGTGCCTGGCGGGGCGGTCCACAAGGGAAGTCAGACGTGTGGTCATCACCGCTTCCGGAGGCCCGTTCCGCGAGTGGCCGCGCGAGCGCCTGGCGCGCGCCACGGTGGCCGACGCCCTGCATCATCCCACCTGGAGCATGGGGCGCAAGATCACCGTGGACAGCGCTACGCTCGCCAACAAGGCGCTCGAGGTGATCGAGGCGCACTTCATCTTCGGGCTGTCGTACGAGCAGATCGAGGTAGTCGTGCACCCACAGAGCGTGGTCCATTCGTTCGTGGAGTTCGTGGACGGGAGCGTGCTGGCGCAGGTCGGGGTTCCGAGCATGGAACTGCCGGTGCTCTACGCTCTCACGCACCCAGAACGGCTGGCGGATATGGGTGTACCACCGTTCGATCCCGTCGAGCTCGGCCCACTCACCTTCGAGCGGGCTCGCTACGCCGACTTCCCCGCGCTTCGGGCCGGGGTGGAAGCGGGGCGACGCGGAGGGGCCGCGCCGGCGGTATTCAACGCCGCGAACGAACAGGCAGTGGCGCTCTTCCTCGACGGGAGGATAGGCTTCCTCGACATCCCGCGCGCGATCGACGCAGCTCTCGAAAAGCTCGGCGACGGCGATGGCGGCAACCGCGACGCCCTCCTCATCGCCGATGAGTGCGCTCGCCGTACAGTGAGAGAGATGTTCGGATGCTAGAAGTTCTCAGGTCCCTCCTGGCCATCGTACTCGTCTTCGGCATCGTGATCTTCGTGCACGAGCTGGGACACTTCCTCGCCGCCAAGGCCGTGGGCGTGTACGCGCCGCGCTTCTCCATCGGCTTCGGGCCGCGCCTCTGGAGCCGCAAGTGGGGGGAGACGGAGTACATCATCGCTGCCCTCCCGCTGGGCGGTTACGTGCGGATGGCGTCGCGCGAGGACGAGTCGATGGCGTTCATCGAAGGAGGCGGCGAGCACCCCGCGCCGGCCGCGGCGGACGGTGACGACGAGGAGTCCCGACCCCGCTGGTACGATCCAGACGCCATGGCGCCCTTCGGGCCGAAACCGGTCCCGGAGAATCGCTGGTTCGAGTCGAAGTCGCTCCCCGCGCGGCTCATGATCATGGT
>JBIQMO010000403.1:0-2606 GCA_044463245.1 Gemmatimonas aurantiaca | reverse complement strand
CAAGATCTTCTGCGACCACATCGAGCCCCTCGCCGCCGTCGGCGAGTTCCTGGGAAGGAGGGAGCCGACGGGACCGACGGGGTCAGGTCTTTAATTTCGAGCCGCATGAGCTACCGACGGGGTCAGGTCTTTAATTTCGAGCCGTATGGCCACTGGCCATACGGCTCGAAATTAAAGACCTGACCCCGTCGGTCCCGTCGGTCCCATCGGCCCGAGAGGTGCGGGCGGGAGTCGAACCCGCGAATACCGGTTTTGCAGACCGGGGCCTTACCACTTGGCTACCGCACCAGTTGAATCACGAAAGGTAATTACCACCGGAGGGGTGGGACAAGCTGAAAATCAGTCGTCGGCCCAACGGCCGGCATGGCGCGAGCCGTGGCGGTGGGAACGCACTTCGCCGTGAGAGAGCGGATAGATGATCTGCGGGCGGGTCCCACTCGACGCTCCGTCGAGGACCGTGCCCACCACCCCCCACCCCGCACGGCGAACGATTACGTAGCCCACGGCGGCCGCGGCGCACTGGGTGATGACGTCGGTTACGTCGAAGGTGCGACCCACCACGAAGAGCTGGCCCACTTCCAGTACCACGGCCAGATACATCGCCGGGAGGACGAACGCCAGCCAGCCGCGCTGCCGCAGCGGCCACACGGCCAGGAGAACGCCGAGCGCAATATAGAGCGAGAACTGGCGGATCAGGTCAGCGACGCCGAAGAGATCGATCTCGCCGCTCATCAGTCCGAGCGGCGTGAGGTGCGGGAGCGAGAGCTGCTGCCGGATCACCATCTCGTTCAGCTGGAACTGGAAGGGGCGCCAGTTCCACACCGCTAGCAGGAGCGCGGATGCCACGAGCACGATCGCGACGATGGTCCGCTTGCGACCGAACCGGCGGAGAGCAACCGGCGCGCCGCCCCAGGCGACCACCGCGCCGAGCGCAATGGATATGGCGTGCGACGTCATCGCGCTCGGCTGGATCATCTGCCCCGCGATTCCGTGAGCGATCTCCAGCCCCACAGAGCCCACCGCACCGAGCACGATCGTGAGCACGCACGCCGCTCCGTACGACATACCGAGCTCCGCGAGCGACACGACCACGAGGAACCCCGCCGGCATCCCCGCCACCAGATCGAACGGCGAGAGCATCGGCCGGTCGGAGAGGTGGCCCCGCATGAACAGGGCGTAGCTCAGGCGATCGTAGATCGAGCTGCCGGTACTGTAGATTCGCTCGCGCCCGTAGAAGGGCGCGAAGATGTCGGTGGCAACCGCCGCCGCGTACGCGCCCGCGATGGGGTAGAGGGGGAAGCCGATCGTGGTGCGCGCCGGTCTCACGTTGCGCAGGACGAGCACCATCGCCACGATCGTCGCCGCCCCGAGGAAGGCGCCGATGGTGTTGGTGGCGATGTCGTTGATGCTCGACATCCGGCTCTCGGAGAAGAGTTGCACGATCTCCACCGTGCAGCTCAGGAGGAAGCCGAGGAGCGTTATCCATCCCACCCTGCGCCACGGGTGCTCGGCGGGCGACGTGATCAGCCAGACGACGCCGAAGCCCGCGAAGAGCGCCACGTTCCGCGCCGCATCCACGATGTCGCTCCCGCGGAGCGCCCAGTGCAGCGCGCGCTCCAGTCGCAGCGCGGCGCGACCCGGGTCCGGGTCGAAGTTGAGGTGCGTGAGAGTGGCCAGGAGTACCACGACCACGTAGCCCACTCGAGCGAAGAGGCGCAGGCGCCGGAGGGCGACGGGTGACAGCATCCGCTAATGCAGGGGTTGGACTACGAGCCGATCGTGATTCCTACGCCGGCCAGCCAGTTGCCGGTGGAGAGAAAGGCACGGCTGATCCCCGCGTGCGCCGTGAAGCCGCGCGATGTGCGCAGCCCGACTCCGGCCCCGAGCGTGAAGAGAAGCCCCACCTCCGTGCCGCTGTCGTCCTTGACCAGTCCTCCGCCGACTCCCGGCGCCACGTACGGTATGACCGTCACCGCGTGCTGAGAGGGCACCAGCGAGATGGGAACGGAGAGCCGACCGGCGACGAGCGTCGCGTTCTGCTTCGCGTAGCCGGCTTCCCACGCCGATCCGATGTTCAGCGCGCCCGATCCACCCCCCGTCCCCAATGGGATTCGCACGAGATTCTGGCTGAAGTTCACGCCGGCCATCCCGTGCCCCTCGCAGCGCCCGTTGCAATTCGGCCAGTAGTACCCGCCGGTCACACCGAGGGTAGTCGAGCCGAGTGGTATGGTGAGCCCGACGCCGAAGTTGTGGACGTACTCGCGGTTGTCGAAGCTCATGATCCCGTAGCGCAGCGTCACCCCCACCCGATCGCGAACCCCCGTGATGGAGACATCCATCGGCATCGGGAGCGCGCTGGGCGGCGTCTGCGTGAGCGCTCGATACGCCGCCGAATCGCTCGCATCCTGTGCCGCCAGCCGGTGCGCCGGGGCGAAGCCGAGTGCGATGGTGATGCAGGCGATGAGCGCGCGACGATGCATGGAGGGGGGCGGACGGAACGGAAAACGGGAAGCTGGGAAAGTTAACAGAATGCGGAGGGGGGAGAAAGCAGCGACGGGGTCAGGTCTTTAATTTCGAGCCGTATGAGCGACCGCTCATACGGCTCG
>JBIQMO010000402.1:0-2608 GCA_044463245.1 Gemmatimonas aurantiaca | reverse complement strand
CCGCCGGTGAGCCATCACCACTGGTTCAGCTTCGCGAACACCGCGCAGCTCATCGAGGCCGGCTACGTGGCGGCGTCGCGCGCGCTCGACCAGGTGGGCGATTCCCTCATGAGCGGCGTCGGGATCTACCCGCGGCGGATGGTCGAGATCTCGGTGGACCCGGAGAAGTGCATCGGCTGCGGCATCTGCGCCGCGCTCGCGCCGAATGTGATGGAGATGCGGAGCGACGGGAAGGCCCACGCGATGCTATCACCGCTTGAGTGGTCGCCCGCTGATGGCGACTTCGTGCAGGAGTGTCCCACCGAAGCGATCACCGTGCGATCGCTGGACGGAACACTGCGCACCACGCGTCCGATGACGGAGACGACGCTCGATGCGGCTGACGACTGAGCGTCAGCTCGGCGTCAGCTCCTCCGCTTCGACGATCCGCGTGAAGGGAACGCCCGCGGTCTCGTTCACCGCTCTCACCGTGGCCAGATCGTCGGCCTCGAAGAGACACATGCAGTGCCCATTCGCGGGGACGAAGGTGGAGCGCACATATCGAACGGACCTACCCGCGGCAGTAAAGTCCCTGCTGGTTTCTTCCACGGCGCGCTTCGCTTCCGCGAATTGCGCCATCGTGACGCCCGGCAGTTCACGCTCCGCCATGTAGAGACGCATCTGAACACCTCCGCTCCAGTGCAACGTTTCACTGCGCCGCGGGAGCCACACGCTCCCTGAGCCATCTTCGGCCGAGGGGTCTCTCTGACCCGGCATCCAGTATCCCAACATTACGCCCCCCTGGGCGTCCCACAAGAGGAAGCAGCATGAAGCGACTCGTCAATTCGTTCTTCCAGGGGCTTCTGGTGGTAGGACCACTCGCGATCACGGTCTATGTATGCTGGGCGGTGTTCAGCACCATCGATCGCTGGCTCGGGCTCCCGATCCCCGGCGTGGGCTTCGTCCTCACCATCGCTCTCATCACCCTCGTGGGGTTCCTCGCCACCAACCTCGTGACGCGAGGCACGATCTCCCTCGTGGAACGGGTGATGGCGCGACTCCCCTTTCTCCGGCTGATCTATACCTCCACGAAGGACCTCCTCGATGCGTTCGTGGGAGAGAAGCGGCGCTTCGACCGGCCGGTGCTCGTCTCGCTCACCGCAACCAACGACGTACGCGTGCTGGGCTTCGTCACGCGAGACACACTCTCCGCTCTCGGGCTTCCCGGATCGGTGGCGGTGTACGTCCCGCAGTCGTATGGATGGGCGGGGAACGTGGTGCTCTGCGCCGCCGAGCGCGTCGCACCGGTGGCACTCGACAGCTCGGACGTGATGGCCTTCGTGGTGTCCGGCGGGGTGACCGGGGTGGCCTGAGCACCGCTCGCGTGGTACCTTCGCTCGTCCGCATGGCCGTCCGCTCGGAGCAGAAGCTGCTCGAGCTGCGCGCAGTACAATCGAAGCGAGAACCCCTTCCACAATGACAGCACCTCGAACGACTCCCGCCGCCGCGCGCCGGCGCGGCACGCCGCTGCGGTTGCAGCGCCCCGTGTACGACGTCTGCATAGTGGGGAGCGGAGCCGGTGGAGGGATGGCGGCATACATGCTCACCCAGGCCGGCGCGAACGTCGTGATGCTCGAGGCCGGACCGGAGTGGTACAGTACGCGCGACTCCACGATGCTCCGCTGGAACTACGACTCCCCTCGCCGCGGCGCATCCACTCCGGATCGACCCTTCGGCGAGTTCGACGCATGCATCGGCGGCTGGGACATCGAGGGCGAGCCGTACACGCGCGCCGAGGGGACGAAGTTCGATTGGTGGCGCGCCAGGATGCTCGGCGGGCGCACCAACCACTGGGGTCGAATCTCGCTTCGCTTCGGTCCCCATGACTTTCGCGGGAAGAGCAGAGATGGTCTGGGCGAGGACTGGCCGATCGGCTACGACGACGTGGCGCCGTACTACGACCGCATCGACCGACTGATCGGCATCTTCGGCAGCAGGGAGGGACTGCCCAACCACCCCGACGGAATCTTCCAGCCGCCACCGCGCCCGCGCTGCTACGAGTTGCTGGTGAAGGATGCGTGCGACCGACTCGGCGTCACCTGCATCTCGTCGCGGCTGTCGATCATAACGAAGCCACTGAACGGCCGGCCGCCCTGCCACTACTGCGGGCAGTGCAACCGCGGGTGCTCGGTGAACGCTAACTTCTCGAGCCCCGGAGTGCTCATCGCTCCCGCGCTGAAAACCGGACGCCTCACGCTCATCACGAACGCGATGGCACGTGAGGTCACCACCGATTCATCGGGCCGCGCGACGGGAGTCTCGTTCATAGACAAGCACACCGGCGCCGACGAGCACGTGCGCGCCAGAGTCGTGGTGCTGGCTGCCAGCGCGTGCGAATCGGCGCGGCTGCTTCTCAACTCTCGCTCGTCGCGCTTTCCCAACGGCCTCGCCAACTCGAGCGGCGTAGTCGGGAAGTATCTCACCGATACGACCGGCACCGACGTGGCGGGCTTCATCCCAAAGATGATGGACCACGTCCCGCACAACGAGGACGGCGTGGGCGGGATGCACGTGTACATGCCCTGGTGGCTGGACAACGCGAAGCTCGACTTCCCGCGCGGCTACCACA
>JBIQMO010000401.1:0-2635 GCA_044463245.1 Gemmatimonas aurantiaca | reverse complement strand
CATGCGGTGCTGCGGAACGGCCAGCGCGTGGACTTCGACGAGTCGGAGATCCGCGCGGCTCTCGCCGGGGACACGGTGGACATCGAGATCTCGCTCGGCGTCGGCGTCGGCGAGGCGACGGCCTACGGGTGTGATCTCACGAGCGGGTACATTGCCGAGAACGCTGCCTACTACTCGAGCTGAGCGACGGAGCGGAGGGGTCAGGTCTTGACTTAATACATTTTCCGCCGGCCGGCGGAAAATGTATTAAGTCAAGACCTGACCCCTCCGGCCGAGCGCGGTGTCACGGGGCGGCGTGTAGGGCGACGCGGTCTCCTGTGCGGCGAGCCACGCGAACGCCAGCGTGCGCCGGCATCTCATACTCATACCCCCGTGGCAGCGGACGCCGGTCCGCCATCGATGCTGGAACGCTCCGCCAGCCAGCCGCCGATCCACGCGCACGGCATCACGATCACGAGCGAAGCCAGCCTGTACCAGTCCGCGGCCAGCATCCACAGAAAATCGGCATTTACTACCGTGAAGACGAGGACGAGTACTCCGAGGAGGAGTGCGTGCCGCATTGGTCGAGAGGGCGCCAGCCGGGCGGTAAGGTAGCAGCCCACCGTGGCGTACACCGCGGCGCTGGTCAACGAGATCGCCAGGACGCGGAGGCTGACGATCTCCCCCGGGACATCGATGTCATCCGGGAAGGTGACGCGAAGCAGGATGTCAGTGCCGAAGGACAACACCGCTATGAACAGGAACCCTACGGCGACCGCACCGACGCTGCGCACGGCGTGCCTCCACGCGATCGAGGTAACCAGGCCTTACCGACCGCCGACACGATATAAGGCGACATTTGGCGCCGCCAGACTGGGCGAATCGCAGCTACGATCGGTGCTCAGACGAGCTCGCGCAGCACCTCGATCAGGCGCGCGGCGTCGTCCTCGCTGTTGTACACGTTGGGCGAGATACGGATCGCGTCTCCACGCACGCTCACGTGGACACGCGCATCGGCCAGCCGCTCGGGGAGCCCGGCCGGAAGTCCCGCCGGGAAGCGTATTCCCAGCATGTGCCCGACGCGCTTGTCGGCGTCGAGCACGGAGAGGCCGAGCGCGCTCGCTTCGCGCGCGATGAACGCTGTGAGCTTCGCGATGGTGGCCTGGATGTTCTTCGGATCCCATTCGAGAAGCTGGCGGATGGCCGCGAGCGCCATCGGCAGGAGGATGAACTGCGGGTACTCGCCCATGTCGAACCGGCGCGCGCCCGGCTGGTACTGGTCGACGTAATCGACGAGCGAGCTGAAATCGTTGGCGCCCGCACGGGTGAGCCAGGATCCCTCCAGCGGCCGCGCCCGCTCACGCCACTTGGGCGCCGCGTAGAGGTAGCCCACCCCGTACGGTCCCAGCTGCCACTTGTAACCCACGGAGATCAGGAAGTCGGGCTGCACTTCCTTTACGGAGATGGGATACGCGCCGAGCGACTGGCTCGCGTCCACGACGAGGGCGGCACCCACCGAGCGGGCGCGTTCGCCGACGCGCACGAGATCCACGAGCGCACCGTCGGTCCAGTGGCAGTTGGGGACGGCGACGATAGCGGTGTCATCGTCGATGGAATCGAGCACCGCTTCGGTCCAGGAGTCGGTCGCGTCCTTGCGTACCGCGCGCAGCTCCGCTCCGCGCAGCGCGGCGAGATCGCGCCAGGAGTACACGTTCGAGGGGAACTGGTGGTGGAGGACCACCACGTTCTGCCCTTTCTCCAGCGGAACGTTGGCGGCGGCGATGGCGATGCCGTAGCTCGCCGCGGGGACGATCGCTATTCCATCCGTATCGCCATCCATGAGCTGCGCCACCGCGGCCCGGAGATCCTCGCCCTGGCCGAACCACTCGTACGAGCCGATCGTCCAGGGCATCTCCCTGCGCCTCACAGCCTCGACGCCGATGCCGGTGATCGCGCGCAGCTGCGGCGCCATGTAGGCGCAGTTGAGGAAGGTGATGTCGGGCGGAAGTGCGAAGAGGTCGCGCTGGGAGGGAAGCGTCATGTGGAGGATCGTCCTATCCACCCCTTCATCCGAAAGAACACCACCATTCCCACCGCGATGAGTGCCATGATGATGAGCAGCACGGGATACGCCCACCATACGTGCAGCTCCGGCATGTAGTCGAAGTTCATCCCGTAGACGCCGACGATGAAGGTGAGCGGGATGAAGATACTCGCCATGATGGTGAGGACCTTCATCACTTCGTTGGTACGCTGGCTCACGCTGGACAGGTAGAGATCCATGAGATTAGCGGCGAGGTCGCGGAAGGTCTCCACGGCATCGCTCGCCTGAACCGCGTGGTCGTAGCAGTCGCGCAGATATTGCCGCACGACCTGGCTCACCAGGTCGCTCTCCTCGCGTATCAGGGCATTCACGGCTTCGCGCTGCGGCCAGATGGCGCGCCGCAGGCCGAGCAGCTCGTGGCGGATCGCGTGGATACGGCGCATCCCCGCGGGCGTCGGCCGGTCGAGGATCTCCTCCTCGAGATCGTGCAGCCGGTCGCCGAGCATCTCGATGACCGGGTAATAGCCATCGAGCACGGCGTCGATGAGGGCGTAGACGAGATAGTCGGCGCCGTGCCGCCGGATCATCCCCTCGCTCTGCCGGATTCGCTTG
>JBIQMO010000400.1:0-2638 GCA_044463245.1 Gemmatimonas aurantiaca | reverse complement strand
GAATCCGCTCCTCCTGGATGTGAGCTTCGAGCCGTCGGGGCTGCGCTTCTCGAGCTCCAATCCGGCCCGGCTCCAACTCGGCTTCGGAAACGCCGACCCGGACCTGAATCACGATGGAACCGTGGATGGCGATGACGCCACCCTGGTGGCGAAGCTTCACATCTGGCAGCAGGAAGACATCCTGGGCCCGTGGACGGCGCTGGAGAGCACCGTGGATGCGAACGCGAAGGTGGTTTCGGCGGACATCCCCGGGTTCACACACTACGCGGTCGCGTACTGAGACGGGGAACGGTGGAGCACGGACGGACCGGTGACCCGCTTCTCTCCGAGGCGCGTGCTCGCGCGGCGAGCGGCGCCTGGGGCGATGTGCGTGCTCTGCTCACAGCGCGCGAGCCGGAGGTGCGCCTGCAGCCGGAGCTCATCGCGCTGCTCGGCGAGGCGTATCTCAGGACCCACGCGCCACGTGAAGCGTGCGGCTGGCTCGATCGCGCGGGCCCCGAGCTGCGACGTGCAGGTGACCGCGTAGCGGTGCGCAAGGCCACCAACCTCGGCGGCGTCGCTCGCTTCGAGCTCGGCGAGCTGGACGACGCCGAGCATGCCTTCCGCGATGCCTTCACGCTCGGCCACCTCGATGGCGACGATCTCCTGCTCGCGCGCGCCACCAACAATCTCGGGCTGATCGCCAACGTGCGCGGGGAACATGCCGAGGCGATAGCGCTGTATCGCATGGCAATCCCGTCGTACCAGCGGCTTGGCCAGCCGCGCGGGCTCGCCGAAACCTACCACAACCTCGCGATCTCCTTCCGTGATCTGACAGAGCTGCAGCGCGCGGAGGACTGCGAGTGGCGCGCGATGGAGTTCGGGCGCCAGGCGTCGGATGACAGACTGGTGGCGATGGCGGAGACAGGTCTCGCCGAGCTGCAGCTGCTGCGGGGCGACGCCGCCATCGCGGAAGCACGCGCACGGCGCGGCGCAGTCGCGTTCGAGCGGCTCGGCGACGCGCAGGGCGAGGCGAACGCTCTGCGCATCGTCGGTGTGGCCGCCACCACGCTCGAGAAGTACTCCACCGCGGGCGATGCACTCGACCGCGCTGTCTCGCTGGCGTCCGAGCGCGGCTACCTGCTCGTCGAGGGAGAGTCGCGCCAGGCCCGCGCACGACTCGCACTCGCACGCCGCGACCCGACGGGTGCGCGCAGCGACGCCGAAGCCGCACTCGAGATCTTCGAGCGGCTCGGCGCCGCCAGCGACGCGTGGACACTCCGCGAGTGGATCGCGACGCGCCTGGATGATGCGGGGGAGCCGAAGGGATAATGGAGGACCCGCTGCCGGCGCGGTGCATCGGATCCGCGCCTCGCTGCGCCTCGCTGCGGCGGTGATACGCGGTGGACTTAGCGATGCGAGAGGGCGGCTGCCGATCGGCAGCCGCCCTCTCGTTTCACACCCGGTAGCTCTTACGCCAATCAGTATCGCACTGCACCGTCGGGCTGGCGCTGCGACTTCGGACCCTGCTTCGCGGGCTGCTCGTTCTCGCTCCCCGTCTTCGCACCCTGGCTATCGTGGGAGCTCTGCTTCGCCTCCGACCCGCTCTCGTGCGACGCACCCGCCCTCACGGAGCTCTCACCCTGCACGCCTGCGCCCGCGGCGTCATCCATGTTCACCTCCGCCGTGGCGCCCGCACTGACGTTCGCATCGAAGCGCGTCCGCTGCTCCACCGTCAGCGTGCTGCGTACCTGCGAGCGGAACTCCGCCGCGCGCTTCCGAACGTACTCCGCGCGGGCACTCCCCTCGGCGCGAGCGCGCTCCTCGGACCGGGCCGACGCCTTCGCGGCCGCATCGGCATTCGCTTCCGTCCGCGCTTTCGCATCCGCCTGGAGATCCTCGGCGTAGCTGCGCGCGTACGCATCTACCCGAGCACTCTGTTGCGTGGTCAGTTCGATCCTCTCGAGGAGCGCACTCGTCGCTACGCCGACCGACTGACGGATCTGCGCGGCCGAGACGAGCGCCGTCCGCGCGGCGACGGTGGAACCGGCGTTGGCAGCGGCGTTCACGGAGCCGTCGGCCGTCGCGCTGGTCGCGGACTTCGCGGCGCCGTTCACGGTCCCGTTCACCGCGCTCTTCGTAGCGACGCTCGTGGCGCCCTGAATCTGACTGGTCACGCGCGGCATGGTAGTGGTGACGGCCGCTCCCGCACCCACCGTTCCGTTCACTACACCCGCTACCTGCGCACCTGCCGAGGTGGTGATTGCGCCGATCAGCGCGGCGCTCAACGCCATGGTGATGTGAGCCATTGTCTTCGACATTGTCCTGTCTCCGTTATCGGTTGAAGTGATGTGGTTCGTGTGATTCGAGAAGATCCTGCGTATCGATCAGCAGCCGCCCAGGAGCCGGCACGAGGCATCGCCAATGGCGGGGAGCGCACCGGAGGGCTTCGTCATCCCGCCCGCACCGCGCGAGCTCGGCGAGGTGGCTCCTACCGGCGAGAGTCCCGCGAACGCGGTTCCGATTCCGACCGCAAACGACCAGCGCGGTCCCATCCCCTGGATCGTCCGGCCGGCGCTCACGCCCAGTACTACCGGGCCGAATAGCGAGTGCACCATCGCCGCGTTGATGGCGCGCGCCGGGTCGTAGGTGGACGGCG
>JBIQMO010000399.1:0-2641 GCA_044463245.1 Gemmatimonas aurantiaca | reverse complement strand
TCCAGCACGATGAACGGGCTCGACTGGACGCCGCTCTGGTTGAAGGAGCTCACCGTGCGCGGGAGTCTCTGCTACGGCGCGCACGGGCATGTGAGCCCCGAGCGTTCCGCGTTCGACGAGGCGGCGAAGCTCATCGCATCCGGGCGCGCTCCAGTGCGCCCGCTTCTCACGCACACTTTCCCCCTGGAGCAGTACCGCCGCGCGATAGATGTAGCACGCGACAAGGGGGGTGAGGAAAGCGTGAAGGTGGCGTTCCGCTTCAGCGGATGACATCGCCGCTCCACCACGTTTCCACCGTACGTCGCCGTCGAATCACACTGCAACCGGGAGAGACGGGTACGGTGAACTTCACGATCACCGCCAACGATCCGGCCATTCCACGATCGCGTGATGCTTCGGGTGGTCGAGCCCGGGACGTTCACGCTGTACGTGGGCACTAGCTCCGACAGCACGCGCGCTGCACACTTCCGGGTGGCAGGCAGCGCGACCCAGAGCCCCGATACCGGCGCACCACGGTGACGCTTCCGCCGGCCAGTGCCACCGGTACGGAAGAAGGTGGGCTTTCCCGTTCGCGGCATGCACGGGGGTCGAATCAACGGAAGGGAGGCCAATGGCGAGTGTGACGTTGGAGGGCGTGCGCAAGGTCTACGAGCAGGGTGGGCGCCACCAGGTGGCGGTGCACGGCGTGGATCTGGAGATCGCCGACGGTGAGCTGGTGGTGCTGGTGGGCCCGTCCGGATGCGGCAAGAGCACCACCCTGCGAATGATCGCGGGGCTGGAGAACATCACCGCGGGGACGCTCCGGATAGGCGATCGCGTGGTGAACGACATGCCGCCGCGCGATCGCGACATCGCCATGGTCTTCCAGAATTACGCGCTCTACCCGCACATGACGGCGTACGAGAACATGGCATTCGCCCTGCGACTGCGGAAGCGTCCGAAGAGGGAGATCGACGAGCGCGTTCGCCGCGCAGCGGAGATTCTCGGGATCGAGGAGCTTCTCCCGCGGACCCCGCGGGCGATGTCCGGCGGCCAACGCCAGCGAGTCGCAGTGGGACGTGCCCTGGTGCGCGAGCCGGAGGTATTTCTCTTCGACGAACCGCTCTCGAACCTCGACGCCAAGCTCCGGGTCCAGATGCGACGCGAGTTCGCACGGCTGCACAAGCGTCTCGGCGCCACGATGGTGTACGTCACGCACGATCAGGTGGAGGCGATGACGCTGGGAGACCGCATCGTCGTCATGAACGAGGGGAGAGTTCAGCAGATCGACACGCCCATGGCGCTCTACGAGCGCCCGCGCAACGTCTTCGTCGCGCGCTTCATCGGCACTCCGCCGATGAATCTGATCGAGGGCAGCCTGCTGCACGACGCTGACGTACGCTTCCGCACCGCTGACGGAGCGCTGACGCTCACTCCGACCGCCGAGTGGGCGAGGCGGCTCGCTCCCTACGCCGCGAGCGGCCGCGAGGTGATTCTCGGAGTACGTCCCGAGGACATTGCGATCGCGGAGAGCGCGACCATCGTGGCGGGCAGCGACTCCACCGTCCCCGCCCGCATAGACCTCGTGGAGCCGACGGGCAACGAGGCACTCCTGTATTCCACCGCCGCCGGCCACGATGTAGCCATCCGCACCGACCGTCGCGCGCTCCCCCCGGTTGGCGCCGAGCTCACACTCGTTCTCGATCGGGAGCGCGCCCATTTCTTCGATGCCGAGAGCGGCGAGGAGGTGGGGGAGGTAGCTGAAAGCAGAAAGTAGTGAAAACCAGGGTTCAGGAGGCAGGGCGTTGACTACAGGGTTCAGCAACCAAAGGGATCAGGGTTCAGGAACTGCTCTGGCGGAGAGATCTCTACCCCGAGGTAGTACCTGAACCCTGAACCCTGCCTCCTGAACCCTGGCTTTCACTACTTTCTGCCGTCTAATCATCACTCACGGAGGAGTAGCATGGCGCGAAGGGATAGGTGGCTCGGAGGGGCGGCGGCGCTCGTGGCGCTGCTGGCGGTGGCGGGGTGTGGTGGCAGGGACGCTGCATCCGGCGATGGAGGTTCGGATACCGCCGCAGCGGCGGAGCAGGAGGCGGCGCCACAGGCGCAGGCGAGCGACGTCCAGCAGGCGGCTTCCGAGGAGTCGGGGCCGAAGATTCTCTCGGAGCAGGACC
Organism: Gemmatimonas aurantiaca; assembly: GCA_044463245.1. Taxonomy (GTDB): domain Bacteria; phylum Gemmatimonadota; class Gemmatimonadetes; order Gemmatimonadales; family Gemmatimonadaceae; genus JADGGM01. Next base: position 485 of record JBIQMO010000399.1, on the reverse strand, counting down.
TCGATCTCTACAGGAAGGGAAGGAGAGCGGAGATCGACGACATCGAGAAGAAGGTAGCCGCGCTCAATGCGGCCCGGAGCGAGACCGACACGCTGAACGCGCTGGGCGCCCTCACCAACGATGAGGAGCGTACGAAGGCGGGAGCCAGCGCGGCAGGGATGAGCGTAGCCGACTACGAGCGGATGACCAGCGCCGTGGACGACGTGATCGGCGCCTACTCGCTCTCCGAGATGCTGAAGAAGAACATGGCTGGTACGGACACCGCTTCCCTCCCCGAGGATGCACGCGCGCGGGTCCGCGAGAACATGGCGCAGGCCGATGCGGGGTTGAAGAAGCTACCCGAACAGAACGTGAAGATCGTAGTCCCCCACGCCGCCGAGCTCGACTCCCTCCGCCTTCTCCCTGCCGCTCTCGCCCTGAAGGCCGCTTCCTAGCCGACGGGGTCAGGTCTTTAATTTCGAGCCGGATGGGCTGCAGCCCATCCG
>JBIQMO010000398.1:0-2650 GCA_044463245.1 Gemmatimonas aurantiaca | reverse complement strand
CAGGCGAGCGGGAGCTCGGTTCCGTTGCTCGAGCTGCCCGCGAGCACGCGTGCGCTGGCGCTTGGCAACGCCTTCGTCGCGGCCGGTAAGGACGAGGCCTCCATCTTCTACAATCCGGCGCAGCTCGCCACCGTGGAGAAGCTCTCCGCGGGGCTCTCCGTGCAGCAGTGGTTCCTCGGCCAGACGGTGGCTGCGGCTGCCGCGGCGGTGCACGCCTTCCACGGTACGGCGGCGATCGGCCTCCAGGTGCTCGACTACGGGAGCTCCGAGCGGGCGTTCGACGACGGCGGCGGGCTCGGCGAGCCGACGGGCGCTGAGATCTCGGCCGGTGACTACGTCGCATCCATCGCCTACGCGGTCTCCATCAGCAGGCTCCGCATCGGAGCCACGGGGAAGTACGTCAACCAGCGTCTGGTGGATGAGAGCGGCGGGACGGGCGCCGCGGACTTCGGCGCGGCGCTGGACGTGAAGGGTGTGACCATCGCCGCATCGCTGCAGAACGTGGGCGGCGAGATCTCGCTCGCGGGCGATCGGCGCTCGCTCCCACGGCTGGTGCGAGTGGGTGCTGCCATCCCGGTTCGCAACGTGGGACCGGTGGACGTCCTGGGTACGGTAGAGCTGACGCACATGGATGGCGAGACGAAGCCCTTTGGTGGAGTGGAGGTCGAGTACCAGGCGCCAGGCGGCGTGACCATCCTGGGGCGCGTGGGCGCGCTCGACCGCCCGACCGGCGCCGACATATCACCCGTCGCCTTCGGCGGCGGCGTGCGCGCGCTGCACTTCGCGCTCGACTATGCGTACGAGGGCTCGGCCGTCTTCGGCGCCATGCACCGTGTAGGAGTCCGCTGGTGGAGGTAGCTCGCTCCACATGAGGCGGGCCGCCCGAGTGCTGGCTCGCCTCCTCCTGGTAGTTCTCCTCCTGGTAATCGGCTTTCTGGCACTTACCCCCATGGGGCGCTACATCGCGCGCGCTGCGTGGGCGGAGGCGCACATCCTCGCGCGCCGACAGTCGATCGAGAAGCTGGTGAACTCGCAGACCGCCGACCCGCTCACGCGCGCGAAGCTGCAGCTCGTGCTCGACGCGCGCGCCTTCGCGGTGGACTCGGTGGGGCTCGAGGCGGGCGAGAGCTTCACCACCTTCAGCCAGCTCACCACCGATACGCTGGTGCTCGTGCTGGCCGGCACGTATCGCGACGAGCTGAAGTCGTACACCTGGTGGTTCCCGATCGTGGGGCGCGTGCCGTACAAGGGCTTCTTCGACCCCGCCGATGCTCGAAGTGCGGCACGCGAGCTGGAGGATCGAGGGATCGACGTCTACCTGCGACCCGCTTCCGCGTTCAGCACGCTCGGCTGGTTCAACGACCCGCTCCTCTCCACCACGCTGGAGCTGGATTCCGCGTCGCTGGCCAACACGGTGATCCACGAGCTGACGCACAACACCTTCTACGCGCCGGGTCAGGCGATCTTCAACGAGTCGTTCGCCAACTTCATGGGGGCGCACGGTGCGATCTGGTTCTTCCGCTCGCGCGGCGACGCGGTGAACATGAGAGCGAGCGAGGAGGACTGGGAGCGCGACAGGATCATGGGTCGCTTCTGGGAGGCGCTCTACCGCTCGCTCGACTCGGCGTTCTCGGCGCACCCGGACGATCGGAGCGCGCGACTCGCCGCGGCGACCGCGATCTACGATCGCGCCGAGGAGATCTATGTGGACAGCGTGGCGCCGCAGCTTCCCGGGTACGGGGATGCGCCGCACACCAGGCCGAAACTGGACAACGCGATCCTCTTGGCGCGGCGCGTCTACCGCACGGGGCTCGACGACTTCGACGCGGTGTTCGCCCTGGAAGGAAACGACCTGAAGCGGGCGATGCAGCAGATCATCGCCCTGGCGAAGTCGCGCCCCGACGATCCCTACGGCGCGATGCGCGAGTGGCTCGCGGTGAGGCGATCCGGCATGGATTCGACGTCGGCTTCGCGCGCCGAGTCATCGGCCGCGAAGCCGAAGACCTGGCGAAAGGCGCGCACCACGTCGCTCCGTGCTTCCTCGAGCGATGGCGCGTTCGCGCCGAGCTCCCGCTCCACCGACGTCATCACGACTCCCTGAATTCCGCACGGAACGATCAGGTCGAAGTAGGAGAGATCGTTCACGACGTTGAGCGCGAAGCCGTGCCAGGTGACCCATCCGCGTGCGTGCACGCCGATCGAAGCGATCTTGCGCCCCTGGGTCCAGACGCCGGTGAGCCCCTCCTGCCGCTCGGCATCGATCCCCCACCAGCCGAGCGCGCGGATCAGCACTTCCTCGAGTGTGCGCAGGTACCAGTGCAGATCCTTCGTGTGCTGCTCGAGGTTCAGTATGGGATAGCCAACGAGCTGTCCCGGCCCGTGGAAGGTCGCGTCGCCGCCGCGCTCCACTTCGAAGAGCTCCACATCACGCGTGGCGAGAAACGCCGCGGTCGCGCCGTTGTCCTCTCCGTGCTGCGCCTTTCGCCCCAGCGTGACGACGGGGGGATGCTGGACGAGCAGCAGCACGTCGTGCCCCAGCTCCCCCGAGATGCGTCTGCGTGCGAGACCCCGCTGCAGTTCGAGCGCCGTGGCGTACGGGGTGAGCGACGGGGTCAGGTCTTTAATTTCGAGCGAGCTCGACCGCTGCATG
>JBIQMO010000397.1:0-2664 GCA_044463245.1 Gemmatimonas aurantiaca | reverse complement strand
GTGATGACCGCCTTGGAATTAACGCCGAGGCGGGTGAGGAACATCTTCATCTGCGCGCTGGTCGCATTCTGCGACTCGTCGAGGATCACGAACGCGTCCGAGAGGGTACGCCCGCGCATGTAGGCGAGCGGTGCGATCTCGATGGTACGGGTCTCCAGCGACTTCTGCACGCGCTCGGGCGGCATCATGTCGTCGAGCGCGTCGTAGAGCGGTCGCAGATACGGGTCCACCTTCGCCTGCAGGTCGCCGGGCAGGAAGCCGAGGCTTTCCCCCGCCTCCACCGCTGGTCGGGCCAGGATGATGCGGCGCACGCGCTTCCGCGCGAGGGCCTCGACGGCCATCGCTACGGCGAGATACGTCTTCCCCGTTCCCGCAGGCCCGATCCCGACGACGATGTCGTTGTCGGAGATGGACTGCATGTACGCTGCCTGGCCGGGTGTTTTCGGCTGGATGATCTTGCGCGTGCCGGGCAGGACGATTCTCTGTCCACCCGGCGCGCCCGTACCGTTACCGTTGCCGTCGCCATCGGATGAGGCGACCTCGTCGCTCATCCGCAGGATGTCGTCTGGAGTGAGCGGCATGAGCTGCCGCGCCGTGTCCACCATACGCTGGGCCACCGGCGTGGCCTTCTCCACCGCGCCGGCCGGACCGCTGAGCGTGAGCGCGTCGCCGCGCAGCGACACCTTGGCTCCGGTGAGCCGCGCGAGCTCTATGAGGTTGGCGTCGTTCACCCCGGCGAGGGTGAGGAGATCGGCGCCCTCCGTGTTCAACTTCTGCGTGACCGTATCGTCACTCACTTATCACAACTCCTATCGTTACTGCCATTGCCCCGCTCCTCCACCCGCAGATGGAGATCGCGCAGCTCGCGCTCCGGAACGGGGCTCGGAGCGCCCTCGAAGAGAGCGCTCGCCTGCGTCGTCTTGGGAAAGGCGATCACGTCTCGAAGCGAGCCGGCGCCCGAGAGGAGCATCGTGATCCGGTCGAAGCCGAGCGCGATGCCGCCGTGCGGTGGCGCGCCGCTGCGAAGCCCTTCCAGGAGGAATCCGAAGCGCTGCCGCGCCGTTTCCTCGTCTATACCCAGCAGAGCGAAGATCTTTCGCTGCAGCTCCGGGTCGCTGATGCGGATGCTCCCACCTCCCAGCTCCGTGCCGTTGAGCACCACGTCGTACGCTATGGCGCGCGCCCGCTCCGGCTTCCTGTCGAGTTCCGACAGGTCGTCGAGCGCCGGCGAGGTGAATGGGTGGTGGACCGCGCCGAGCGCGCCGGTCTCGGGATCGCGCTCGAAGAGCGGGAAGTCGGTGACCCACACGAAAGCCAGAACGCCTTCGGGCACCAGCCCGCGCAAGCGCGCCGCCTCCTGCCGTACACGGTCGAGCGCCGGATTGGAGACGTGATCGCTCGCGGCCACGAAGAGCGCCAGGTCGCCCGGCTCGATGCCGAGCCGCTCGACCTCGGCGGGCCCCAGGTAGCGCGCCACCGGTCCGGAGAGCTCGCCGCTCGCGGCATCCCGCTTGAGCCGCAGCAGTCCGCTCGCCCCAGCCCCTCGCGCCAGCTCCTCGAGCGCATCCACCTGCTTGCGCGAGAGCGAAGCGCCGCCGGGGATGCGGAGCCCGCGGACCCTGCCGCCCGCCTCCAGCGCCGAGCGCGTGATGCCGAAGTCGAGCGGGCGGAAGACGTCGCTCGCGTCGAAGATCTCCAGCGCGTAGCGCATGTCCGGGCGATCGCTCCCGAAGCGCTCCATCGCATCCCGGTAGGTGATCCGCGGAAAGGGCGTCTCGATCTCCGTCCCGCCCTCTGCCCAGAGCGCCTTCAGCATCCCTTCCGTGAACGCGAAAACATCCTCCGGACCGATGAACGAGGCCTCGATGTCGATCTGCGTGAACTCCGGCTGCCTGTCGGAGCGAAGATCCTCATCGCGGAAGCAGCGCGCGATCTGGAAGTACCTGTCGAAGCCCGACACCATCAGGAGCTGCTTGTAGAGCTGCGGCGACTGAGGGAGCGCGTAGAACTCGCCTCCGTGCACCCGGCTGGGCACCAGATAGTCGCGCGCGCCCTCGGGCGTGGGCTTGGTGAGAATCGGCGTCTCGATCTCCAGGAAGCCGCGCTCGCTGAGATAGCGCCGCGTCACCTGCATGAGCCTGTGGCGCAGGATGAGGTTGCGCTGGAGCTCCGGACGGCGCAGGTCGAGATAGCGGTGCCGCAGACGCTGCTCCTCGGCGGGGAGCGGTTCGCCCTTCACCCGAGCGACCGGGATCGCCGGCGTCTGCGCGGGCCCGACCACGCGCATCGATCGCGCCTTCACTTCGACCTCGCCAGTCGCCAGCTCGGGATTGCGGCCGGCCGGCGGACGTGCCACCACATCGCCCTCTACGAGCACCACGCTCTCCTTTCCGACCTGCGCGGCCGTCTGGAGAGTGGCCGCATCGATGAGCGCCGGGTCGAAGGAGATCTGCACCAGACCGGTGCGGTCACGCAGATCGATGAAGATCAGCCCGCCCAGGTTGCGCTTGTTGTGCACCCAGCCGCCCAGCCGTACGCTGTCTCCGACAGCGTCGAGGCGCAGGGTGCCAGCGTAGTTGGTGCGGAAGGATGTGGCCGCACCCGCGTTCGTACTCACGCCTCGCCTCTCTCCCGCACTCTTGGCGCCACCGCCGCCACGAGAGT
>JBIQMO010000396.1:0-2678 GCA_044463245.1 Gemmatimonas aurantiaca | reverse complement strand
ACTGCGCACGCGGAGAGCGCGGAGGGAACGGCGAGAGGACGCGGAGAAAACCTTTCCGGGCTGGGATCACGATCCCGATCCGAGCTGCATCGTGGGGTCGGGGCTCATCTTGAGAGAGGAGCGCAGAGAACGCGGAGAAAAACGAGAGAACGCAGAGAAAAGCCGTAAGGCGAGATCTCGAACGAGGGGTTTTTGAGGAACTGCTCCCGCACGCGGAGTCCTGCTCAGGTGGGCAGGACTTAGGGCGCGGGAGCAGTTCCCCCTTTTTCTCCCGGCCGCTTGCGCGTACTAGCTGACCGTGGCGCACCCTCTGCGTTCTCTTTTGCAGTTCTCTGCGTTCTCCGCGTTCCTGCTCTTCAAGGAGCCCGGACTCTGAGCTGCAGCCGAGATCAGGATCGCGATGCCGGCCCCCTAAGGCCTTTCTCCGCGTTCTCTCGCAGCCCCCTCCGCGCCCTCCGCGTGCGCAGTTGAAACGAGATGCACCGAGAACCCGCGCTGCACCCAGTCTCACCACCGCGATGCCCGCCCGTGAAGGAACTCCCCCACCACGGTAGTGCGCCACCCGAGTCAGTGCCCGACCCGCACCGAGTCCCACCAGGTGCGGCGGGCCCAGAGGCCGAGCAGTGCGCGGTGCGCGCTGGCGCTGTCGGGGCGGGCAAGGCGTACCCACTCGGGCGAACGATCGATCGCGGAGGCGACGGCGTAGTCGAGCGGGACGATCGCTACATCCGCGGAGCGCCAGGGGCCGAGCGAAGTATCCGCGAGATCCTTCACGATGTACGCCTCGGGGAGCGCCACCGAATCGGGGAAGATCGTGCGCGAGTCGATCGACGCGGAGTAGCCGGGGAGCCGCCAGGTGAGGTAGCTCCCGAAGTTGAAGGTCGTGAAGAGTCGTGCGCGAGTCGCCGGGCGCGCGTTCGACTGCAGCCACGACGCGAGCGGCTCGGCCGCTACGGCCCAGCGACCAGGCAGCGTGCGACTCTCCACCGTGCCCTCGCGCGAGCGGATCGCGCCGCCCATCAGCAGGTGCTCGGCGCATAGTAGAAGTCCGATCACCGCGAGTGCGCCGATGCGTACGCGCGCCCTGAGGAGCGATTTGGGGTCCGCGATACGCGAGAGTGTGGCGCCGGCTAGAGGGAGTGACACGAGCCACCAGATCGTTACCGCCTTCTCCACGCGCGAGAATGCCATCAATCCCACCACCCAGATCGCGGCCAGCGCGAACCAGCGCCGTACGGCCGGCGAAGCGAGCGTGCCCTCGGCGCGGAAGAATGGCGAGCCCGCGGCGAACCAGGGCACGAGCGCGAGGAAGATGCCTATGAGCGGCGACGCGTTGAAGCCCGGCTGATACTCGGAGATCGGCGACGGATACCTGAAGAGCGGGTTCGGCGCGAAGTTGAGCCGGAAGACTTCCGGCCAGGAAAGGCCGTACGGCGAGAAGAACCACCCCACGACCACTGCCACCACCGCGAGGAGCACCGTCTTGCGCCGCGCGGGGGGATCCATCACGAGTACGAACACCGGCGCGCCGGTGAGCGCGAAGAGTATGTGCGAGTTCGCCGCCAGCGCGCTCGAGACAAAGAGTGCAGCGAGCGCCCAGCGCGTGCTTCGCTCATCTCCGCGCCGCAACGTGGCCGCTGCCGCCCACGCCATCGGCACCAGTGCGTAGAGCACCACCTGCGGCCTGAGCGATGGTGTCACGCGTGTGAGCACCACGAAGTGGATCGCGGCGAGAATGAGGGTGGGCCACGGGCGCCAACCTTCCGCCCTCCCCATCGCCGCTATCGCCAGCACCGCGGCGGCCCCGATCGCGCCGTAGAGTAGGTGCGGTCCCAGTGGCCCGAGGATCGCGAGGAGGCCGTAGGAGCCCAGCTGCACCAGCCAGGAGTACGCGAAGTAGGGATCTCCCACGCGCGTCCACGCGAACGGCTCGGTGAACGGCACCGCGTGATGCCGCGCGATCCACTCTCCGATCGCGAGGTGCATCGGGAAGTCGATGTCATCGAGCGGCATGAGCGCCGCGAGGACGAACGCTATCGCGACGTACAGCGTCAGGATCGCGCGCCAGTTCGTCCCGAGCGCGCGATGCCACTCCGCGCGCCTCGCCGCACGCGGGTCGCCCTCGCGGATCGTCGCTTCATCCGTGCGCGCCGCCTTCGCCTCTTCTCCGAGCGTTTCCTCCACCATTCCTCCGTGATCGCTGCACGGCGAAGGATGCAGCTTTGCTTGACACCCATCCAGCCCCCGGATTAACTTCGCCCGCCATTGACCCTCTCGAGTGGAGAAGCGCGTGTCCAATATTCCGAGCGAGCTGCTTTTTACCGAGGAGCACGAGTACGTAAAGCGCACCGACGAGGCCGATGTAGTTCTCGTCGGCATCACCGACTACGCGCAGGGGGAGCTCGGCGACATCGTGTATGTCGAGCTACCCAAGGTAGGCGACGCCTTTGGCCGTTCCGATGTCTTCGGAACGCTCGAAGCCGTGAAGGCGGTCTCGGAGCTCTTCTCCCCCCTGGCCGGTGAGGTAGAAGCGATCAACTCCCGGCTGGACAAGGAGCCCGGCCTCGTCAACTCCGATCCCTACGGCGAGGGCTGGATGATCCGCCTCCGTTTGAAGAACCCTGCCGAGATGGATGAACTGCTCGGCCCCGATGAGTACAGGAAGCACGTGGGGGAGT
>JBIQMO010000395.1:0-2720 GCA_044463245.1 Gemmatimonas aurantiaca | reverse complement strand
ACCCCGTCGTCACTAGCGAGTCGAACGGCCGGCCGCCTCGGGGCGCTCGGTCGGGGATGCGCCGCCGGGGCCCGGGAGCGGCGGCGGTGCTGCACCGTCCGCCACCTCGCGCAGCAGCTCCTCCACCGTGGGCGCCATGTAGATGACCGTGGCTCCCGATGCGGGGAGCCCGCCAGTATCGGCCGTCGGCCCATAGGTGGAGTAGAGCGGCTGACCCCAGAGTCGGATGTACGCGTTGAGCTGCCCCCGGTGATGCGCGGAGTGGGTGAGCCGACGCGTGAGCACCCAGGCGCGCGAGCGGCGCACATCGAAGAAATCCACCTCCTCTTCGTACCACTCGTCGGGCTTTCCCTCCAGCTTCGCGAGGCGCTCCGCCGACACCGCCGCGTAGTGCTGCATGAATGCCAGGCGGTTCTCGGCCGGCGGCAGCACATCGTGCGAGGAGTCGATGCCGAGCATGTTGCGCATCCAGCCGTCCTCGCTCACGCACTGATGCACCATGTGCTCGTGCGGCGTGCGAGCGCGCTCCTCCGCGCGCCAATCCATGCGGTCGTCGGGCACCTGGGCCCAAACGCCGAGCGTCTTCAGCCGCTCGGTGCGATAAGTCTCGCAGAGAAAGTCGTACCTGCTCATGGGAAGCCCCTGTGGATGTATTCCTATCGGTCAGCTCAGCGTCAGCTCGCTGTCGATGTGAAATTCGTGCACGACCCCACCGACACTCAGCGTGGCGCGCACCGGGATCGGCTGGTCCTCGCTGATCGACCCGTCTTCGAGACCGCGGCGCACGGCCTGCTCGATCTCACGCTGCGCGGTTACTCCGAAGTGCTTGAGGAATTTCCGGATCGAGAGGTTGAAGGCTTCTTCGTTCATGGGGTGCTCCGACATCGTGGTGGGCCTGCGTCGAGCGACTACCGAGCCTCTCCATGCAACGTACGTGCTGTCGCGGCCGTGGTCCAATCATCCTCCCACACGTGCGGCCGCCCGGCACACGCGCCGCGAGCCTACAGCTTCATCTTCCTCAGGAGCGCTTCGAAGCGGGGAGTTCCGCGGAGTGGATCGAACAGGGCATTCACGCGCAGGTACGCGAGCCATCCGCGACGCTCGTCGTAGGCGCGCTCCAGCCAGTCCATCGCACGATCCTGGTCGCGGAGCCCCAGGTACAGCGTCGAGAAAGCCACCGGGGAGACGTAGCCGGCGGCGGCCTCCGCCCCGAGCGCATCGAGCAGCGACCGCGCCCTGGCCTCCTCCCCAGCGCGGGCCAGCACGTATCCGAGAACGGCCCTGGCGTAGATGCTGCTTCCGGGGAGCTCGATCGCCTCGCGAATCACGCTCTCCGCTTCGCCCAGCTCCCCGCTCTGAGCGAGCGCGAGCCCCATGATGCGATAGCTCTCCTCGGCGGTAGGGTTCATCGCTATCGCGCGCTGCGCATGGTAGCGCGCCTGGTCGTAGCGACGCGCGTAGTAGTTGGCCCATGCCAGACTGCGACGACCGGAGACCGACGCCGGGTCGAGCTCGATCGCGCGCTGTGCGGAAGCCACGGCATCATCGAGCCGGCCCTGCGATGCCAGGAGGAAGGTGTACCACTGGTGTGCCGAGGGGTAGCGAGGATCCAGCTCGATCGCCCGTCGGGATTCGCGCGCCGACTCCTTCCACTCCCAATCGTAGATGAAGAGACACCATGCCAGCGACGCGTGCGCCTCGGCTACCGTATCATCCAGCGCGATCGCCTTGCGGGCGTACTCCTTTGCGCGCTCGAGTCCATCCCGCACCGGGACGTTGCGGTAGTCCACGTGCAGTGCGTACGAGTCGGAGAGACCGGCGTAGGCGAGAGCGTAGCCCGGATCCTCCGCGATCGCCCGCTCGAAGAACTCGATCGCCTCTCTCACTCCCTCCTGCGTGCGCTTGTTCCACGCGTAGCGTCCCTTCAGATAGTAGCCGTACGCCCGAACGTTCGTGGTGTAGCGATTCGGCCTCGGGTCGGGGAGCTCGGTGAAGGAGCCCGCGCGCAGCGCATCCACGATGGTGCGGGCTATCTCATCCTGAAGCGCGAACACATCCACCAGCTCGCGGTCGTAGCGCTGCGACCAGATCAGCCGGCCGTCCTGCGTGGAGGTGAGCTGTGCTCCGATACGTATTCGATCGCCCATCCTCCGGACGGTCCCCTCCAGCACTTCGGAAACCCCGAAGAGCGAGCCGATGGCGCGTACATCCTGCGGCTTTCCCTTGAGCGAGAACACCGACGTCCGCGATGCCACCTGCAGGCCCTCCACTCCCGCGAGCGCACCTATCAGCTCGTCCGTGATCCCGTCGCTCAGGTACTCGTTCTCCGGATCGGGACTCACGTTCACGAAGGGAAGCACCGCGATCGAGCGCGTGCGCGAGGCGAAGTAGTGTTCCCCTTCCAGTCCCTCGGTCTCGAGCGCATCGATGAATGCGGGTATGGTCGGCGGCCGTTCGCGCGGATCCTTGGCGAGCGCACGAGTCAGAGCGCGCTCCACCGTCGCAGGCGCATCGGGGCGCGCGGCGCGAAGCGGCGCCGGCGTCTCCGTTACCTGACGCACCATGGTGGCGCGAGCGCTGTTACCCGCGAACGGCGGCGTCCCGGCGAGCATCTCGTACACCACACATGCGAGACTGTAGATGTCGCTCTGACTCTCCAGGTCCCGGTCGCCGCTCGCCTGCTCGGGGCTCATGTACTCCGGCGTGCCGATCACCACTCC
>JBIQMO010000394.1:0-2735 GCA_044463245.1 Gemmatimonas aurantiaca | reverse complement strand
AGCCGTAAGGGCTACTGCCCTTACGGCTCGAAATTAAAGACCTGACCCCGTCGGCCTCCGTCGGCCACTCCGTTCTTGCTCTCCCCTCACACCCCAAATACCTTCCACATTCCACCAACGACGCGTCCGTAGCGGCAGGGTATGGCTGATTTCATGAAGATGTTGCAGCAAGCCCAGGAGATGCAGGGGCGGTTGCAGCAGATGCAGCAGGAGCTGGAGAGCAAAACCGTGACAGCGTCAAGCGGGGGCGGGATGGTCACCGCTACCGCCGACGGGAAGGGTCAGGTGCGCTCGATACGCATCGATCCCACCGTCGTGAAGGCGGAAGACGTGGAGATGCTCGAGGACCTCGTGATCGCCGCCGTGTCGGAGGCGCAGAAGAAGGCGGGCGAGATGGCGCAGGAGGAGATGCAGAAGCTCACCGGGGGTCTCTCGCTGCCGTTCCGTCCGCCGTTCTGAGATGTCGGCGATCGACGACCTCGCCACCGAGCTGGCGAGGCTCCCCGGGATCGGCCGCAAGACAGCGCTGCGACTCACCTACCATCTGCTCAAGCAACCGCCCGAACAGAGCCACCGACTGGCGTCGGCGCTCGAGCGAATGGTGGAGCGCGTGCACCGTTGTTCGGTATGCGCGAACCTCACCGAGGAAGATCCGTGTCGCATCTGCTCCGATCCGCGCCGTGACTCGGCGGTGCTCTGCGTAGTCGAGGAAGCGTCCGACATAGGAGCGATCGAGCGGGCGGGGGAGTTCCACGGCGTATACCATGTGCTGGGCGGGCGGCTTTCGCCGCTCGACGGGATCGGGCCCGAGGAGCTTTCGATTCAGCAGCTAGTGGGACGCGTGGTGCGTCCGAACGGCGCCGAGCGTGTTCGGGAGGTGATCATCGCCACCAACCCCAGTCTCGAGGGGGAGGCGACGGCGCTGTACGTCCAGCGTCAGGTGGCGCCGCACGTCCCCATGGTGACGCGCATCGCGCGCGGGCTGCCCGTGGGTGGCGATCTCGAGTACGCGGACGGGGTGACCATCGCGCAGGCCCTGAGTGCGCGGAGGGCGATGTGAAGTGGTGCAGGGGGAACCAGGGCGGAGAAAGGAGAGGGAAGTGATGCGACGATCCAGCGTGTACGGAACCGCGGCCGCTGCCTCCTTTGGAGGTGGCCTACTGCTGGGGTTGATCGTCTGGAGTCAGCAGACCCAACGCTCCCGACGCGACCTGTTCAGCGCTCGATCGTGGCGCAGGATGGCGGCACTCGGCTACCTGCGCGGGCAGCGCAGTCCAAGGACCGTACGCCTGCTGCGCGACTACGTAGCGTGGGAGCATCATCCAGGCCTCCGGCGTCGCGGCGAGCTTCTGCTGCGGCGGTTGGAAAAGTCCCTCGAATAGACAGGACCACAATGCCCGTTGGTGCCGCAAGCTGGTCGTTCACCGAAGACGACTATTCGGCCATCATGCGCTCGCTGCAGCGTTTCCTCGAGGAGAGCAACGCGCGGTCGGCGCTCCTGGTGGATCGCTCGGGTCAGCTGGTGGCCACCGCGGGCGATTCGCCCCACTTCGACCCAACCGCATTCGCCACGCTGACGGCAGCAGACTTCAGCGCCAACGATCAGCTGGCGCGCCTCATCGGGGAGACCGAGTTCAGCTCACTTTTTCATCAGGGTGAGCAGGAGTCGATGTACCTCGTCGATGTGGCGCGGCGGGTGATCCTCGTAATCCTGTTCGACAACCGCACCACGCTAGGTCTCGTGCGACTGAAGGTGAAGCCCACAGTGGAAGAGCTCAACGCATTGTTCGTCGCGATGTTCCAGAGAAGGGAGGAAGGCGAGGGAGCGCCCCGCGAGGGGCTGCTCGCGGGCGCCGAGGACGAGATCGACCGACTCTTCCAGTGAGGGCGTAGCGATGTCGATGATCAACTACGCCTCGCGCGAGATCAACTGCAAGATCGTTTACTACGGTCCCGGGCTCGGTGGGAAGACCACCAACCTCGAGCACGTGTACGCGCGCGTACAGCCGGACACTCGGGGGAAGCTCATCTCGCTTGCGACCGAGACCGAGCGGACGCTCTTCTTCGATTTCCTCCCCGTGGACCTCGGCACCATCCGCGGCTTCAAGACCAGGTTCCATCTCTATACCGTCCCCGGTCAGGTGTACTACAACGCGAGCCGCAAGCTCATACTGAAGGGAGTGGACGGAATCGTGTTCGTGGCCGACTCGCAGACCGAGCGGATGGAAGCGAACCAGGAAGCGATGCAGAACCTGTACGACAACATGAAGGAGTACGGGTACGATCTCACGGCGATGCCGTTCGTGGTGCAGTACAACAAGCGCGACCTGCCGAACGCAGCGCCGCTGTCGGATCTGCAGAGCGCGTTGAATCCGGGATGGGAGCTGAGCGATCCGCAGCGGCAGCGCGTATCGCCCGATCCGTATCACGCCGGCGAGAATCTGGTCGAGCGGATACCGACCGGCGAGTGGGTGGAGCGCGCGCCATACTTCGAAGCCGTGGCGGTGAACGGAGACGGAGTGTTCGACACATTGAAGGCAGTGAGCAAACTCGTGCTGAAAACCCTCGCGTAGAAACCGTGGCCGCGGCGTGAACCTTCCCAACGTCCTGACGATCGGGCGCATCGCGGCCGCGCCGATCATCGCCCTGCTCCCCTTCGCGCCGAACTGGGAGCTCAAGTTTGTCGGCTTCGTGTGCTACATAGTCGCGGCGATGACCGACTACTTCGACGGACA
>JBIQMO010000393.1:0-2778 GCA_044463245.1 Gemmatimonas aurantiaca | reverse complement strand
CGGGGTGCGCCTTCGGCTGCGCCTACTGCTACGCGCGCTACGCCCACCGCTACGTCATGGAGCGCGCCGCCACCGCGGAGCGGCTCGCGGGAGCGGCGGAGCGCGAAGCGGGGAGCATCCCGCCCTGGCTCGCCTTCGAGCGCCACATCTTCGTCAAGCGGAACGCCGCCTCCGCGCTCGCCCGCGCGCTCCGCCAGGGGAGCGAGAAGCACCTCGCTCTGGTGCGCGGCGAGACCATCGTCATCGGCACGGCCACCGATCCCTACCAGCCCGCCGAGCGCCGCTACCGCGTGACGCGCGAGATCCTCGAGCTCCTCGCCACGCATCCGGGGCTCCACATCACGATCATCACCAAGAGCCCGCTCGTCACGCGCGACGCCGCGCTCCTCGCGCGCATCTCGCAGCACTCGTCACTCTCGGTGCACGTCTCGCTCATCACGCTCGACCGCGCCCTCGCGCGCCGCATCGAGCCTCGCGCACCCACTCCCGACGCGCGGCTGCGCGCTATAGCGCGTCTCGCCGAGGCGGGCGTGAACGTGGGCGTCAACTGCATGCCGGTCCTCCCCGGGATCACCGACGATCCGCGCGCGCTCGAGGCGCTCGTGAAGCGCGTGGCCGAGGCGGGCGCGCTGCGCCTCGGCGCCTGCTCGCTTCGCCTCCAGCACGAGGCGCGCAAGCGCTACCTCCCCTTCATCGCGCAGGAGTTCCCGCACCTCGCCGCGCGCTATCGCGATGCGTACGCGCATAACTCGTCGCTCGGCGAACGCTATCGCGCGGGGCTCGCCGCGTTCATGGAGCGCGCATGCAGGAAGTACGGGATCGGCTGGCGCACCTACGGCTACGACGAAGATGTCGAGCAGGATGCGCCCGCGGCTCCGGCGAGTGTGGTCGAGCAGCTCTCGCTGCCGCTGTATCCGGCATTGGCCATGTCCATGTCGCGATGAGCGCGCCGGCCATCGCTGTAGACGCTCTCTCCGAAGTTCAGAAGCGCATCGCGCTCATAACGAGCGCGGAGCCGGCCGATCCAGCGTCGGCGCTCGGCACCGGCATCGCCGAGCTCGACGCGGTTCTCTCGCGCCGCGGCATCCCGCGCGGCCGGCTCACCGAGGTGACCGGCGCGCGCGGGAGCGGGAAGGCCACGCTTCTCCGGCGCATGGTCATGGAGACCATCTCGCGCGGGCTCGGCGTGGCCTACGTGGATGCTTCGCGCACGCTCGCGCCGCGCGACTGGGCGAGCTTGGCCGACGAAGCGGGCGATGGCTTCTGGGTGGTGCGGCCGAAGCAGGCGAGCAGGGGCGCCTGGTGCGCCGACGTGCTCCTCAGAAGCGGTGCCTTCGCGCTCGTCGTGCTCGACGGCGCTCCGCCGCTCACGCGTTCGATAGCCGTACGTCTCACCCGCCTCGCGCACGATGCGGCCGCCGCGCTCGTGGTGGCGGGCGGCGACCATGCACCGCCCAGCATGATCTCCGGCGCGCTCCGCCTGCACGTGAGCCGCATACGACGAAAGTCGCGACACGACAACATTGCCTCCGCCGGCGCCGATCCTCCCACACCTCCAGGCGTGATGACGCGATGGATGACCATCACAGTGGAGAAAGGAGGAAGAGGACAACGCCAGACCGTGGAGGTGGAGCATGCAGTCAGCGTGGCGCATCGCCTGTGTGCGCATCCCGAGGTTCCCGATCGCCGCGGCGCAGCGCGAACGGGCGGACGAGGCAGCAAGGGAAGCGAAGAACGAAGCGGCGCGAAAGGGGAACAGCCCGGGGGACGAGACGTCGAGCGGCGTCACGGCCCGGAGCGGCAATACATCGACAGTCGATGCATCGAGCAGGACACCGGCGAGCCATACATCGACGCTCGATGTATCGAATCGAACGAACGCGCCGAACGGAAGCGCGTCGAGCAAGAGGGCGCCGAGCAGGAGTGCATCGAACGGGAACGCGCCGAGCGACTCATCCCGGAGCTCGCTTCCGTGGGATGATCGCATCGTCGCGCTAGCGGCGATGGAAGTCACGGCCGCGCTCGTGGCTGCGAGCCCGCGCGTCACGCCCGCTGTGGACGAGCCGGGGATCTGGTGGGTGGGAGCCGACGGCTTCGACCACATCGGCGGAGAGGAGCAGCTCGCGCGCGAGCTCCTCGAGATAGCGAGACGCTGGAGCCCGCGCGCCCGAGTCGCGGTGGCCGGCTCCTGCGTCGCGGCGCGCGCAGCGACCTGGTCGTCAGTGCGCGGACCACGCGGGCGAGAACCGGTAATCGTTCCTTCGGGCGGCGATGCGCGCTATCTCTCGAGCGCGCCGCTCGCGCTCATCCCGATGGACGCCGAGCTGCGCGACGCGCTCGCATCGCTCGGCATCCGCACCGCCGGCGCGCTCGCCGCGCTCGAGGCCGAGGATGTGGAGCGCCGCTGGGGGGAGGAGGGATTGGAGGCTTGGCGTCTCGCGCGCGGCGACGACCGCCGTCGTCCCGCGCTCACGCGCGTGGAGAATCCGCGCTCGGTGGAAGCGGCGCTCCCCTCTCCCGCGACTACCATCGAGCCGCTTCTCTTCCTGGTGCGCGCGGCACTCGACCGACTCTCGGAGGACCTCACGAGCGATGGGCGCTCCGCGGCCACGGTGGCGATCACGCTCGTCCTCGACGATGTACGGAGCGCACTCCCGCGAGGCGCGATCGCGCACACCGTCACGCGCGAGGTACGTCTCCCCCGTCCCACCGCGCGCCCCGCACACCTCTTCGAGCACTGTCGCGCTCTCCTCGAGCGCTGGCCGCTCGATGCATCGG
>JBIQMO010000392.1:0-2803 GCA_044463245.1 Gemmatimonas aurantiaca | reverse complement strand
CGAGGCGCCGGCGTCCTCCGCCCAGCTCGGACTCCGAGCGACGCTGCTCGAGGAGCTCGAGTTTCTCTCGCATACTCATACGCGCGATAAGCTAGCCGCTTGTGCCGGGAGTATGCCAGATGCAGAGCAGGAAGCGGCCTGCTTGTTGCGAGTATCGGGAGCGACCAATAGCGGAGATGCCGATGCGGCGAAGCGCACATGGGGGTGTGGGAGGTGCCGGCATCGCGACCGTGCTGGCGATGGCCGCCCTCACCGGCTGCTCCAACTCTCCACTCGACGAAGTGAGGAAGGGGCTCGACTCGCTTCACTCGTGGGCGGTGTCGACGCAGATGGTGGGCGAGCGCTGGCTGCAACGCGCCGTTCCGGATGCCTACGTGGGCAGGACGCTGAAATCCTTCGGGAGGAAGGTGCTCGAGCAGCGCGGGAAGCTCGCGTCCGGCACTCTCCCTACCGAAACGAAGCATTATCTCCTCTCCGGGTTCGACTCCACCTCCATGGCGATCGACTCCCTGCGTGTAATGGTGGAGCGCGGAGATCGGGGCGGTGCGGCGCGGATCGTGAGCGGCCTCTCCGCCCGAGCGCACGCGGCGGATTCGTTGAAGGCGCGAATCCACGAAAAGTGAGCACGAAGGCACTCCAGCTCTCGCTCGGGATAGTGACGAGCATCGGCGGGTTCCTCGAGGTCGGTTCCATCGCCACCTCGGCGCAGGCCGGAGCGTCGTTCGGCTACCAGCTCATCTGGCCGATCGTCCTCGGCACGATTGTGCTGATCTTTCTCGTGGAGATGTCGGGGAGGCTCGCAGCGGTCAGCAAGCTCACCGTATCCGGAGCGATGCGCGACAGGTTCGGCTTCGACTACTTCGTCGTCCCGCTCGTCACGCTGTCCATAGTGATCTACCTGGTGCTCGCCGCGGAGGTCGGCGGCGCCGCGTTCGCGCTGCAATTGATGACGGGCATCAGCTACCGCTGGTGGGCGGTGCCAATCGCACTTCTCTCCTGGCTACTGCTGTGGGCAGGACCATTCTCGCTGGTGGAACGCTGGGTGCCGCTCGTTGGGCTGGTGACGCTGGTCTTCCTGGTGGGCGCGGTGAAGTTGAGCCCCGATTGGGGAGCGGTTACGCACGGGTTGGTCCCGACGAGGCCCACGCACGACGAGCCTCACTACTGGTTCCTGGTGGTCAACATCCTCGGTGCGACGATCGCGCCGTACCTGATGTACTTCTATTCGTCCGGCGCGGTCGAAGGGAAGTGGGACGAGAGCTACCTCACGATAAACCGCTTCATTGCCGTCCTCGGGATGAGCTTCGGCGGGGTTCTCGCGGTAGCGGTACTCATCGGCGCGGCGGCGGTGTTCAATCCCGCCGGGATGAAGGTCGAAGGGTACGATCAGGTTGCGCTGATGCTGACCGGCGTGCTGGGAAAGTGGGGATTCTACCTCTTCGCGGCATCGCTCTTCATCGGCTGCCTCGGCGCGATCCTGGAGATAGCGCTCGCGGTAGCCTACATGACGTCGCAGGGGATGGGGTGGCGCTGGGGGCAGGATGAGGAGCCGAGGCGCGTACCGCGATTCGTGCTCGTCTATACCCTGCTCCTGCTGCTCGCTCCCTGGCTCATCGTGCTCGGCCTTAGCCCCCTCGCGGTGACGAGCCTCTCGATGGCGCTCACGGCGGCTACGCTCCCCGTGGCGATACTGCCGTTCATAGTGCTGATGAACGACCCCGTGTACACGGGGAAGCATACCAACGGCTGGATAGGAAACTTCGTGGTGGTGTTTACGATCGTCATGGCGTGCATCCTCGCCGTGGTGACCATCCCGCTCCAGCTCCTCGGTGGAGGGTGATGTGCACATCGTGCGCGATCTGCTCGACAAGCAGCTCATCGATGTGAACTGGCAGAACATGGGTCGCATAGACGGCCTCGGCATGGAAGTGCGCGACGGCGAGCAGCCGTGCATCAACGAGATTCTCGTGGGCGGGACGGTGCTCACCTACCGCCTTCCCGGCTTCGTCGGGCGCTGGAGCACGGCGTTCATTCGTCGCTTCGGCATCCGGCACGGCGAGCCCTTCTCGATTCCGTGGTCGCGCGTGCTGCGCGTCGATCGGGTGGTGCGGGTGGATGTGGGCTCCGACGAAAGCGTGGCGATGGTGTGGATGCGCTGGGTGCGCGATCACATCGTGGACCACATCCCCGGAGCGTGACAATGGCCGGAAAGTCGATCGCGGTCGAGAGCCTTCTCAGCCGCAAGGTGCGCGACAGCTCGGGACGATCGGCCGGGCGCATCGAGGAGATAAGAGCTACGCCAGCGAAGAATGGACTGCTCGTTTACCAGTACGATCTCGGTCCGGCCGCGCTGCTCGAGCGACTCGCCGTGGGGATGCGCGGCTTCCCTCTCCTCGGAAAGCTCAGGATTGGACCCGAGCATCGCGGCCGGAGTGTGCCGTGGGAGAAGATGGACCTGAGCGATCCGCACCACCCGCGCATCACCTGCCCTAGAGAGGAGCTGCAGCCGATCGAGGAGGACTGACGAATGACACGAAGGCCCCGCCGGCGCTGCCGGCGGGGCCTTCGTTACTTCTCTCGCCTGATCGCGACCGTTACTCGGCCGAGACCTGACCGCTCTCGCTCTCGGCGGTCGGCGATGGCGCCGCGCTCTCCGCGCTCTGCTCCGCCGCCTCGGCGACATGCTCCTCGCCGCTGTGAGTAGCAGTGTGCGGTCCCTCCTCGGCGTCCATCGGGATCACCTTGGATGGCGTCTCCGGACGCGGCGGCTGCTCCTCGGGGACGTTGGTCACCGCGAGCACGA
>JBIQMO010000391.1:0-2829 GCA_044463245.1 Gemmatimonas aurantiaca | reverse complement strand
AAGATGCCGGATCCGATCGTGGAACCGACGAGGACGGCTGTCGTGCTGAGGAAGCCGAGCCGGCGGGGGAGCTTGGATTCAGGCATAGGAAGACAAGCTACGGCGACGCGCGGTGCGACGCGAGGATGACATTCCTCCCGTCACTCCCGCGCAAACGGGAATCCATGTCAGCCGATCGAACATGGATCCCCGCGTCCGCGGAGATGACGACGAGGACGCGGATGACGACGAACAGGAGAAGCTACGGCCTCGCACGGCACGAGGCGAGTGCGACGTGCTCAGTCGGCGCCGACTACACGTGGAGGTGCGATGACCGCTTCGTCGGGGAACTGTCCCCTGTACAACCTGGCGTATACCCCGCCCTCAGCCATCAGCTCCGTGTGAGTTCCGGTCTCCACGATCCGGCCGTACTCGAGGACGATCACGCGGTCCGCGCGTCTCACGGTGCTGAGGCGGTGGGCGATGATGAGCGTGGAGCGACCGCGAAGGAGCTCCTCCATCGCCTCTCCAACGAGTCGCTCGCTCTCGCTGTCGAGGTTGGAGGTGGCCTCGTCGAGCACGACCACGGCGGGATTCTTGAGGAAGACGCGCGCTATCGCGATTCGCTGCCGCTGGCCGCCCGAGAGTTTCACACCGCGCTCGCCAACGCGCGTCTCGAGCCCCGCCGGGAGGCGCTCGATGAACTCCATGGCGTGCGCGGCGCGCGCCGCCGAGATCACTTCCGCGTCGCTCGCATCGGGGCGCGCGTACGCGATGTTGTCGCGCACCGTCCCACTGAAGAGCGCCGGCTCCTGAGGCACGATCCCGACCGCGCTACGGAGATCGAAGAGCGAGATCTCGCGCACGTCGGTGCCATCGAGCGTGACCCGTCCTTCGTCCACATCCCAGAAGCGCGGGATGAGTGAGGCCACGGTGGTCTTCCCCGCCCCGGACGGGCCGACGAGCGCCACCACCTCGCCCGGCGCGATGCGGAAGGTGAAGTCTTGAAGCACGTCGGGGAGATCGGCGCCGTAGCGGAAGCGCACCTGCTCGAAGGCCAGGTCGCCGCGCACCGGCTTGGCGAGCGGCAGCGGCTTCACCGGATCCACCACGGTCGGTTCCGTGGCCAGCAGCTCGAACACCCTGCGTGCCGC
Source organism: Gemmatimonas aurantiaca (assembly GCA_044463245.1). Lineage (GTDB taxonomy): Bacteria > Gemmatimonadota > Gemmatimonadetes > Gemmatimonadales > Gemmatimonadaceae > JADGGM01. The sequence goes on along the minus strand of JBIQMO010000391.1, from coordinate 1,696 downwards.
ACCGATCGCCTCCTGGTAGCTCCCGAAGAGCGAGGCGAGCGAGCCGACCGCCGCCGCAACGAAGATCGCGTAGAGGAGGAACGCCACCAGCGCACCCGGCGTTAGCTGGCCGGTAAGCACCAGGCGGCCGCCCTGCCAGAGCACCGCGACCACGCCGCCGAAGGCGCAGAAGGTGATGACGCCGAAGAACACGCCGCGAATCCCGGCGCGCCGGATCGCCGCGGTCACCACATCGCGCAGCTGATCGCCGTATCGGCGCGACTCCTCCACCTCGCGCGTGAAGCTCTGCACGGTGCGGATCTGGCCGAACGCTTCGTCGGCGGTCCCCATGGCATCGGCGATGCGATCCTGCACGCCGGTGCTCGCGCGCCGGAGCGAGCGGCCAAAGGCCCACGCGGCGCCCACCACCACCGGCACCACGGCGAGCGTGGTCACGGTGAGCTTCCAGTGCGTGAGCGTGAGGAGGATGATCCCGCCGATCAGAAACAGGATCTGCCGCGAGAGCTCCGTCATCTGGTAGCTCATCACCGACTGCAAGAGCGTGACGTCGGTGGCGAGGCGGCTGGTGAGCTCCCCCGACCTGCGCTCGGTGAAGAAGCCGGGCGAGAGCCGCACGAGGTGCGAGAAGAGATCCTCGCGCAGCTTCGCTATCACTTTCTCCGCCACGGTGGTGAGGAGCTTCACCTGCACGTAGTTCAGCACCCCCTGCACGGCAAAGAGCGCGAGGAGGAAGACGGCGATGCGATTGAGCGCGCTGGCGCTCGCCTTCACGAAGGCGGCGTCGAGGAGGTAGCGTACGACCTGCGGAAATGCCAGCGTGATGGCGCCGCTCAGGAGGAGCGCGGCACCGCCGACGATGAGGGTCCCGGTGTACGGGCGCATCCGCGCGAGGAGCGGTCGGAGCGCGACGGGCGAAGGGATTCCCCTCGCTCGCCCGTCTTCGCTCGCTCGTGCAGCTACCCCGCTCCCCGCTCCTGCCCCTTCGACACCGTTACGACTACCGCTCACGCGGGACGGCCTGCGAGCCATGCCTCTATTCCCTTGAGCGAAACGCTCATGCGGCGGCGCGCATCGTACGCACGCCGAAATATCGCCAGCGCATCCGTCACCGCGAGATCACGCTCGTCGGGCGCACTCGACCAGTTGTGGGTGGACCACTCGCGCAGGTGCACCCGTCCGGCGGAGGGGCGAGCGAGAAGAAGCAGACGGTCGGGCTCACCGGCACCCGCGGATATCAGCACCCCGAGCTCCACGGGCGCGGCCGCTGCCGCACTCGAGCCGGTCGCCGCCGGCCCCGCGCCCGCTGGAGCATCGTCCTTCGCCATCAACCAGCCAGACCCCGATCGATCGCCATCGCGAGGAAGAGTAGTGCGAGATACAGGAGCGAGAACTTGTAGAGCTTCCACGCGCTCGCCGTCCACTGCGGCTTCGTCATGATCTTGACGATCCCGGCGAAGAGGACGCAGCCGAGCGCCATCGCCGACACGAAGTAGATGAGTCCGAAGGCGCCCCATGCAACGGGGAGGAGCGTGAGCGGCACGAGGATCATCGTGTACCAGAGCATCTGCCACATCGTCTCCCGCTCGCCCCAGACTAGCGGCGCCATCGGCACGCCGGCGCGACCGTAGTCGTGCTGCTTGAGGAGCGCGAGCGCCCAGAAGTGCGGCGGCGTCCAGTAGAAGATGATCAGGAAGAG
>JBIQMO010000390.1:0-2831 GCA_044463245.1 Gemmatimonas aurantiaca | reverse complement strand
CCGTCCAGGGAGCGGGAGTCGTCGCCGAGCGCCTCGCTCGTCTGGCCGACGAGGGAATGTACGAAACAGTGTGGCTGCGTCCCGGACTCCGCGACACGGCGTCGGCAAGTGGCGCAGAATCGAGTGCCCTGCTGGCGAAGTTGGACTTCGCTCCCGTAGCGACTCCTACTCCGGAGCGGGTTCTCTCAGTGGGTCTGCGCTACGATGCGCAGGAAGGCGCGAGCGGCTGGCTCGCCGGCGAGAACCTCTCTCCGGCAAGCGGGAGGATGTCGTTGAGCAGCGCACTGTACATCAGCCGCTGGCAGCAGCAGTTCGTGTTCACGATCGCGGGAGTGCGCGACCATCCTCTCCCCGACAAGTCGGCGGACAGTGGCACGGTCGCTGACGACCGCGTGCGGCTCCCCGATCCGCGCGCGGACGCACCGCCCTGGTCCACGCTCGCGCGCAACGTCTTCCGGCCGGAGCTCGGCGTGACCGCATCGCGCAACGTCATCCGGCTGTACGATGGCGATGGGCGCGAATGGCAGCGCCCCTCCACGCGCGATCTCTTCGTCTTCGCGGGAGCGGGAGGAACCCTGTCGGGCGGAAGGCGGGTGGCGATCGGTCCGGTCGTTCACGTCTGGTCCACCGGCAGCCCCGAGCTGCCGGGGCGCGCGGACGGGAGCGCATTCGGAGCCATGCTTCGCGCGACTCGCTCCTTCGCTCCGATCTCTGCCGGCCCCGAGCCAACGCTGGCGCCCAGCGTGGCCGCCGAGGCGCTCGTGCTCGACGGATACCGGCGTGTGGATGCGCAGGCCGACTTGAAGTTCCAGCTCGGGGAGCTCATCCTCCGGCCACGTGCAGCCGCCGGCTGGGGGGAAGATCTTCCGCTCGGCGCCCAGTTCACATTGGGAGGCGTGCACGGTTTCCCGGGACTGCGTACCGGCGAGCGGCGCGGGAGCCGCGTCGCTGCGGGCTCGATCGCCGTGTTGCACCGGATCGTCGGGCCCATCTACGCGAGCATCGACCTGGGAGGCGGGTGGAGCTCGTACGAGCGCGCGCGGCGCGCGCAGATAGTCGATGGCGCAGCGACCGGCTCGGTGTTCGGAGCGGAGCTGGCGCTGAGCTCGGACACGCCTCTCGGGCCGTTCATGATCGGCTACGGTGTGGCGAATACCGGCCGCGGAGTGTTCAAGATCGGACTCGGCAACTAGAAAATGTGTAGGGAGCTCTCCCACCGCTCGTGGGCGAACGGCCGATACCGCCGCGACGAGGCCACGCGCAACTTTGGAAGTGATCGCGCTCGATGGCATGAATCGAGCGCGCCATTCCGAGAACGAGTCGCGGCGTCATGCGCTCACGGTAGGTGAAGCGATGCGCTCTGTCCTCGACGATTTCATCCCCAGGCCGTTCGTTCGCGAGCGACACGAGATCACCGTCGCCGCGCCCGCGGACATCGTGTTCCAGACGGCGTGCGACTTCGATCTGCTCTCCATTCCCATCGTGCGCGCCATCTTCCGGCTGAGAGCGATACTCATGCGAGCTGCTCTGCCGCCGCGGCGCTGGACGGGGCTGGTGTCGGAGACGCGCGCGCTGGGGTGGGGCACGCTCGCCGAAGTGCCCGACCGCGTGCACGTCGCCGGCGCAGTATGCCAGCCCTGGGTCGGGAACGTGGTGTTCACACCCATACCGCCCGAGCGATTCGCGAGCTACTCGCAGCCCGACAGGGTGAAGATCGTTTGGACGATAGAGGCCGAGCCGCTCGGCCCCGAGCGGACGCGCCTCGCGACCGAGACTCGCGTCGAGCCGACCGACCTGGCCGCGCGGCGCAGGTTCCGCCGCTACTGGCGCAAGGCGGGAATGGGGATCGTGCTCATTCGCTGGCTCGGGCTACCGGCAATGCGACGCAAGGCGGAGCGGCGTTGGCGCGAAGTGCGCCGCGCGAGTCGGCCGCACGGGCCACGTCGCATCGGCATGTAGTGTGGAACACGTTGAACGCGCTCCGCGCGACGCCTAGTGTTCGCCAGTGCCAGCGCCACGCGCGCTCGGAACCGAAGGAGTCCATCAAGATGTCATCCCGACTGGCGACAGCGTCGCCGGAATCTCTAGAGTCCGTCGCGAGCGCCGCGGCCGGCGCCGGCTCGGTGGATCCATCCACCGTAGATGCCCTCACCCGGGTGCTCGCGCGCACGCTCCGCAAGCTTGGCCAGGCGGGAGCGCCATGGGACGCATCGCGTCTCGCCGCCGAGGGCTGGTCGCTCCTGCGAGGGTCGTATCCGCGCGACGCCGAGCGCCTCAACGGAGTGATGCACTACCTCGCGCGTCTGGAGCAGCAGCTCGAGGCGCAAGGGCAGAACGATCCACAAGGAGTCATCGTGGCAAGCGAAGACCGCGTCATAGACGTCCGTAGCGAGACCCCGAAGGTGCGTCACGAGATCATCTTCGACGAGTGGGCCGCGCTGGAGCCCGGCACCGCATACGTGCTGGTGAACGACCACGACCCGAAGCCGCTCTGGTACCAGTTCGACGCCGAGCACAAAGGCGAGTTCACATGGGACGCGCTGGAAGAGGGGCCGGAGGTCTGGCGCGTGCGGATCGGGCGGGTGGCCGTATAGCCATCACCCTCCGATATACGACATCTCGATCTTCCTTCCGTCGACTATCGGAAGCTCCTTCGTAGCCGCGCCTCTGAGCTCGGAGTAGCGATCGGTGCGCGCGCGCCAGATGTGAGCCATCACCGTGGCAAGCTGCTCATCGGTGCACCCTCCGCGGAGTAGCGCGCGCAGGTCGTGCCCGCGCGTGGCGAAGAGGCAGGTGTAAAGCTTCCCGTCGGTCGAGATCCGCGCCCGCGT
>JBIQMO010000389.1:0-2838 GCA_044463245.1 Gemmatimonas aurantiaca | reverse complement strand
AGGTCGAGCACGAGGATGTCCGGCTCACGTTCCTGAATCGAGGCGAGCGCAGAGAGCCCATCCGGGGCAAGGCTCACCTCATGCCCGGCCGACCCGAGGACCTCGCGCAGCATCAGGCGCATATCCTCGTGGTCGTCGACACAGAGGACGTAACTCACGATTGACGCTTCACTTGGGGCCCGGTAAGTTCACCCGTTCCGTGCGCCCTGTCAACATTGTTTATCGGGGCAGCGCGGCCTCTCCGCGCTCCACTCCTTCCATCCGCAGTCAGTGTAATCCTGATGATCACGCGCCACCTAATTCTAGCCGCCATGGTCGCGCTGGCAGCCTGTCGCGGCGCGGAGTCGGCCCCGCAACGTCACACGCTCATCGACTCCCGCGATACCTACGATCCGCGCTCGCTCGATCCCGCGCTCTCCACCGACGTTCCGACCGGCCGAGCAGTTTCGTACATCTTCGACGGCCTCACGCGCTTCACTCCCGACGCGAAGCTCGCGCCGGGCCTGGCCCAGAGCTGGGACGTTTCACCGGATGGAAAGGTATACACCTTTCACCTTCGACGTGGGGTAAAGTTCCACGACGGCACCGCCTTCGGCGCGTCGCAGGTGGTGCACAGCTACGAGCGCGTTCTCGACCCCGCGACGAAGGGTGGACGACCCTGGCCGCTCTATCCGATAGCGGGTGCCCGCGCCTTCGCCGACGGGAAGGCCAGGCGCATCCGCGGCCTCGCGGCGCCGAACGACAGCACGGTGGTCATCACCCTCGACACGGCGCTCGCAATCTTCCCCAAGCTGCTCGCCATGCCGGTGACGTTCATCACTCCAGACTCCGTGTCCACCGACTTCGGCCAGCACCCGATCGGCACGGGGCCGTGGAAGTTCGTGGAGTGGAAGCATGACGACTACCTCCTCCTGGCTCGCAACGCCGACTACTGGGACGGCGCGCCGGCGGCTGACTCGCTGAAGGCCCGCATCATCCCGGAGAAGAGCACCGCCGTGGCGGAGTTCGAGAGCGGTAACGTCGACCTCCTCTACGTCCCGGAAGCGGAGACCGAGCGCTGGCAGAAGACGGATGAGAAAAAGGGGCGTCTCGTCTCGGCACCCGCGCTCCGGCTCTGGTATGTAGGGATCAACACCACGCGCGGCCCCCTGAAGGACGCGCGCGTGCGCCAGGCGCTCAACTACGCAGTGGACGTGAATGCCATCCTGGAGCACATCTTCGGTGGGCGCGGCCGCCTCGCGGCGGGCGTGATCCCCCCCTCGCTCGACGGCGCCGACACCACGCGCGCCCCGTACGGCTACGATCCGGAGAAGGCGAAGGCGCTCCTGGCCGCCGCCGGATTTGCGCAGGGATTCGACGTGGAGCTCTGGCACGGGACCGACGAGACCCAGGCGCGCATCGCGCAGTCCATCCAGGCCTACCTCGGCCAGGTCGGCGTGCGCGTCAAGATAGTGCAGCGCGACAACAACGCCGCGCGCGAGGCGGCCCGGAAGGGCGAGACGGACATGATCCTCAAGGACTGGTACGCCGACTACCCCGACGCCGAGAACTTTCTATATCCACTGCTGCACGGCGTGAATCGCGGAGTGGGCGGGAACGTCTCCTTCTACGAGAACACCGCTTTCGACAGCATCGTCTCGCGCGCGCGGAAGACCTCGGCCGACAGCACCCGCTTCCGGCTCTACCAGTCGGCTGATTCGATAGCGTTCGCCGATGCGCCGATGATCTTTCTCTTCTTCTACAACGAGCTGTACGCGATACAGCCCTGGATCGAGGGCTTCGAGGCTCCCGTCATCTTCAACGGCCAGCGGTTCATCCATGTGAGCATTCACCGGAACGAGCCGGCCGCCGCCAACTGATGCTCTCCTTCCTCGCGCGCCGCGTGCTCCTGGCCATCCCGACGCTCTTTGGCGTGCTGGTGGTGGTCTTCGCGCTGCTGTACGTGGCGCCGGGAGATCCCGTGATGGAGATGGTGGGCGAGCGCGCGGACTCCGCCACCATCGCGCGTCTGCGCGAGGAGCTGAAGCTCGACGAGCCGCTCCCGACGCAGTTCGCCCACTACGCAGGCGGAGTGCTGCGCGGCGACCTCGGTCGCTCGTACATCACCAACCGTCCCATCGTGAGCGATATCCGCGAGCGGTTTCCGCGGACGTTGCAGCTCGCGGCGAGCGCGATGCTCCTGGCGGCCGTGGTGGGGATAACGATAGGCGTCCTCGCCGCCGCTCGCCCGAATGGCTGGTTCGACCGGCTCTCGCTGGCGCTGGCGTATCTCGGGATCTCCTTCCCGGTGTACTGGGTGGGGCTGATCCTCATCCTCTTCGTGGCGGTCGGGTTGCGGTGGCTGCCGCCGTCCGGCTACGGGGGGATCGAGTACCTCATCCTCCCGGCCCTCGCTCTCGGCTCCCGCTCCATCGCCTTCCTGGCGCGCATGACGCGCTCCGCGATGCTGGAGGTACTCGGCAGCGACTATGTGCGCACCGCGCGGGCGAAGGGGCTCCGCCGTCGCGTCGTGATCGCGCGCCACGCTTTCCGCAACGCGCTGATCCCCGTGATCACGGTACTGGGCCTCGACTTCGGCTACTACCTCACCGGCAGCATCCTCACCGAAACCATCTTCAGCTGGCCCGGCCTCGGCCGCTACGTCGTGAACGCCATCAGCCGCCGCGACCTCCCCGCCATCCAGGGTACGGTGCTCTTCCTCAGCGTGGTTTTCGTTCTGGTGAACCTGATCACCGACCTCGTCTACGCCGCGGCGGATCCGAGGGTGGGATACGAATAGGAGTATAGTGACGACGGGGTCAGGTCTTGAATTTCGAGGGGACTGAGCAGCTGCTCAGT
>JBIQMO010000388.1:0-2852 GCA_044463245.1 Gemmatimonas aurantiaca | reverse complement strand
GCGATCATGGTGCTGCTCATCTTCGTGATCCCGGTGTTCGAGAACATGTTCGCGAGCGTGAACATGGCTCTCCCACTCCCCACGAGAATCGTCATCGCGGCGTCCAAATTCCTCACCGGTTACTGGTGGGCAGTGATCGCGGCAGTGTTCGCCCTGGTGACCGGCACGAAGCGCTACTACGGGACTCCCGCCGGTCAGCTCAAGATCGACAGCATGCTCCTCAAGGTGCCCGTGCTGGGAGACCTTCTGAGGAAATCCGCGGTGTCGCGCTTCACCCGCACGCTCGGTACGCTGATCAGCTCGGGTGTGAGCATCCTCGACGGCCTCGAGATCACGGCAAAGACCGCGGGCAACCGCGTGATTCACGACGCCATCATGGAGTCTCGCGCCAGCATCGCCGGTGGTGACACCATCTCGGCGCCGCTGCAGAAGTCGGCCGTATTCCCGCCGATGGTCATCTCGATGATCGCGGTCGGTGAGCAGACGGGCGGGCTGGACGAGATGCTCACCAAGATCGCCGACTTCTACGACACCGAGGTGGACACCGCTGTGAGCGGGCTGCTGAGCCTCATGGAGCCCGTGATGATCGTGTTCCTCGGCGTGGTGGTGGGTGGCATGGTGGTGGCGATGTACCTGCCGATCTTCGACATGATCAACACGGTGCAGTAAGGGGCTGGGCCGCGGCAAGGGTAAGGAACCGTATAGGCGGAGGCGGCAGCCAGAGCGCGACGTAGCGCTGCACGGTCCGCCACGATCCGCGTGCGTATGTATGGCTTGAATTGCTTTTTTCCGATTTGCCGAAAAACTGATTTGCCGTTCGAGACAGCAACGCGACACCGGGAGGAGGCACTTGGAGCTCCTCCCGGTGTCGCGTTTCGAGGCGCCCTCGCCCTGCTACCGCACAGTGCAGCACCTGAGCGGCATCCTGGGCACCTAGGAGCTCCAGTACTCATCGCGCGCTGGACTGGCCACGTCGGAGTTCAGAACGCTTGGATGCCGACCCAAGCCAAACTGGACGCACATGCGGGGACGACCAGCACCAAGCGGGCGCGAAATAGCGTCCTCGCTCGACTGCCTGCAACCGCGTTGATCTCACAGTACGCTCCTCCGGATGTGGCAAGCGGATCGAGGTTTCGGCGGTTCAAACAATCATACCAGTGAGGACAGGCTCTGTTCATCGACGGCTCAAACTGGCGGAGAGAGAGTCGTGCAGCTATCGTCTCCACGAACGACCGACCACCCGCTCCTAACCGGTGCGTTAGGCGACGAGACATCTCTCGCTCATGCCCTTGCCTTTACAACGCGCCATCATCGGCCTGTTGGCCGTCCTCCTTGGAAGCCTCGTACTAGCCACGTGCAACGGCCTTGAGCGCCATCCGCCGAGGGCCTACGATGTGACAGCCCAATTTCCGCATGACCCAACAGCCTACACGCAGGGCCTAGTGTGGGATGACAGCGTTCTCTTGGAGAGCACGGGTCTGTACGCGCATTCGGAGGTGCGCCGCGTCGACCTTCGTTCGGGACGGGTGCTGGCATCGAGATCACTCGCGGCAAGCCGGTTCGGCGAAGGGCTAGCCCTGTTGAATGGCCGCCTGTACCAGCTCACGTGGAAAGCTGGGATCGCATATACCTATGATGCGGCGACGCTTGCCCCTGGTGATTCATTTCACTACGCCGGACAAGGATGGGGCCTTACAACCGACGGCAAGAACTTGATCATGAGCGACGGTTCCGATTCGCTTCGCGTGATCTCACCCGCGACCTTTCAGGTGAAGCGAGTCGTTCACGTCCGCTATCAGAACGCTCCTGTCTATCAGCTCAACGAATTGGAGTACGTCGGCGGCGAAGTGCTCGCCAACGTCTACGAATCCAACTGGGTGCTACGGATCGATCCAGTTACGGGAGATGTACGCGAAGCGGTCGACTTTACCGACCTCTATCCGGACCGCGCAGCCCCGGCGGAGGTCATGAACGGCATTGCCCTCTCACCGGACGGCCGCCAACTCTTGCTGACGGGCAAGTTCTGGCCTGTCCTGTTTCAAGTCCAACTTCCTTCGCTCCAAGCCCGGCGCTAGTCTCGCTAATGTAAACATGGCCAGCCCCTGCCTTACGAAGCGCTGAACCGGGGGCGAGCGGGCTAGCTGCGCTAGCCCGCTGCGCACAGCCCGATCTTTCAGCCTCTGCCCGCGCAACCCTTCGTGCACAAGTTCAAACCTCAGCTGCCCATCAGCGGTGGCTCGCCCCCGTCTCTCATTCGTGTGGCCGTCGTGGTGATCGCCGTCGGGCTCACCGTGTTCGCAAAGCAGGCGAGAGTTCACTTCGCGGGGCCCGTGTGGCTGTCTGGCCCCCTCGGCTGGGCGCCGAGCGCGTGCTATGCTACGGCGCTTCCATCTCTCCTCGGTCTCTTGCCACCCGTTGCTCGGCTGGCAAAGACTCGCCGGTGGCGGCTCTTGGTGGCCGGAGAGCTCGGCGCGCTGGCATACGAGTTCTCGCAGCTGATCGATCCCACGCAGCGCTTCGCTTGGTCTGACGTGGCCGCGACGGTCGGTGGCGCGCTCCTCGGCTTGGCGCTCGCATGGTGGTTAGAGGCACGCGAGCGGCGCCTCGCAGGCGCTCCGCTGGCAGCGGGCTAACGAGACGCTGAAGTGGACGAGCGCGAGATTCATGGAAGCCATTATGGTTGATCGCCTGGTGAGATTTGCCGACGATCAACATCTTCTGGCTGGCGAGTCAGCGCTCGCCGCATAGCTCCGCGTTAGACGCACACATGCCTCATGCAACATCCGACCATCTTTTACGGCTCTTCGGGGAAAAGTGTGGGTGATTTTCAGGGATTGGGTTCGCGTGGGAGT
>JBIQMO010000387.1:0-2855 GCA_044463245.1 Gemmatimonas aurantiaca | reverse complement strand
AAGGTGCTGACCGAGCGGGGTTCGCATGTGTTGCTCCTGCTTTGGGAGAGGGCACATACACGAGGGGACTAGCGAGGGCTCTTTGGCCCGCGTTTACATCAACGCACGCCGACAGGGCATCACGTACAGCCAGGCCCCGGCTCTCCCGCGGCAGGGTACGTATCGGGGGTGCGCTCGACCGTTGTATAGATATGCCGGCCATCCACACTCCCTCTTCCAGCGTCATGACCCATCTCCCCAGCAGATCGATCGCCCGGCGCGCCCGCGGCGTCCGGACCTTCCTCGGCACCTTCGTCCTGGCCGGCATGGCAGCCGCCCCGCTGACGATCGCGCCTGCAGCCATCGCGACCGCGCTCGTCGCCGCGAGCGGCGCGTTGCACGCGCAGCAACGCGCCGCTCGCGCGCCCGACATGGCGGCCTTCGACCGCTACGTCGCGAAGGCGGTAGGCGACTGGAAGGTCCCCGGACTCGCCGTCGCGGTTGTGCAGAACGATTCGCTCCTCTTTGCCAAGGGGTACGGAGTCCTCGAGCAGGGGAAGCCGGCGCGCGTGAGCGAGCACACCCGCTTCGCCATCGGCTCGACAACGAAGGCGATGACCGTAACCGCCCTCGCCATGCTGGCGGATGAAGGGAAGCTCTCCTTCGACGACCGCGTCATAGACCATCTCCCCGACTTCCGGCTCCACGATCCGTGGGTGACGCGAGAGCTGACCATCCGCGACCTGCTCACGCACCGCACCGGGCTCCCCGGCACCGATCTCCTCTGGGTCTTCGACAGCTACCCCACGGACGAAATCTTCCGGCGCATGCGCTACGTGGAGCCGGAGTCATCGTTCCGGTCGCACTGGGAGTACCAGAACGTGATGTACGCGCTCGCGGGCGCCATAGTGGAGCAGGCATCCGGGATGTCGTGGGCCGACTTTCTCCGGAAGCGGATCTTCGAGCCGCTCGGGATGACGGAGACGATCCCCCTGGTCTCCGAGCTCCCGGGAAAGCCGAACGTCGCCGTCCCGCACGCGGAGGTGAATGACAGCGTGCAGGTGGTCTCCATCCGGACCACCGATCCCATCGCGCCCGCCGGGTCGGTGTGGTCCAGCGTGCACGACATGTCCATCTGGATGCGCTTCGTGCTCGACAGCGGCCGTGTGGGGGACAAGCGCCTGGTGAAGCCGGAGACCTTCCGCGAGATGGTCGCGCCGGAGATGCGCGCGCCGATGAACGAATACCCCGCTCTCCAACTCTCGAAGCCGCACTTCTTCAGCTACGCGCTCGGCTGGTTCGTACAGGACTACCAGGGCGAGACGGTGTGGATGCACACGGGTAGCATCGACGGAATGATCGCCATCATCGGCCTCCTCCCGGGGCGGCGCACGGGCGTGTACGTGCTCGGCAACCTGGACCACGCGGAGCTGCGGCACGCGCTCATGTACCGTGCCTTCGACATGTTCGAGGGGAACCCGCCGCGCGACTGGAGCGGCGATCTGCGCGCGCTCTTCGCCGACATGAGAGCGAAAGCGGTGGCCGCACGGGCGAAGCGCGACAGCACGCGCGCGAAGAACACGCGTCCGACGCTGCCGCTCGCGAAGTACGTTGGAACATACAACGACTCCACGTACGGGAAGGTGGACATCACTCTCTCGAGCGACACGCTCCACTTCCGCTTCGTGAAGGGCGACGCACAGCCGCTCGAGCACGTCGAGTACGACACCTTCCGTGCGAAGGCGAAGGACTCGCTCGAGCCCGACCCGGTAGTGACCTTCGTGCCCGACGGCTCCGGCGGCGTGGGCGCGCTGCGAGCGTTCGGGGTAGAGTTCAGGAGAACGACGGGGTCAGGTCTTTAATTTCGAGCGGGCTGAGCTGTTACACAGCTCAGCCCGCTCGAAATTAAAGACCTGACCCCGTCTCTAGAGATCCGAGCACGACTTGTTGATCGCGCCGCAGTTCTCGCACACCAGCTTGCACTTGCGCCAGACCAACGCCGGGACGCCGCATACATCGCAGGGGGCGGGGTCGCGCTTGGAGTCCGAGGGAGTGGCACCGCCTCCGCCAGGAGCGTCCGCTGATCTCCGTTCTCTGCCGTCGGCTTCCTCGCCGCTCATGCTCATGCTCCGCCCGCGACGATCCACCAGACGCCCACCGCCACGCTGAGCAGGCCGGCGAGCACGATGGTGATGCGATGGAGGTTGCGCGATAGAGTGCTGGTGGTAGAGAGAAGCCATCCGGCCACGGCGCTGAAGAGCGACATCGAGAGGATCGTACCGATGCCGAAAGCCACCAGGAAGGTCAGGGCGCTGGCACGCGAGTCGGTGATCGTGACCGGGAGCGCTACGACCAGCGCTCCGGTCCCGGCGAGACCGTGCAGCATGCCGATCCCCATCAGCGCCCCGTGATCATGCTCGTGCGCTTCGCTAGCGCGGTGAGAGTGCAGGTGCCAGTGTCGATCCCCTTCGTGCTCGTGCCAGTGACCGTGCAGCTTCTGCGCTCGCGAGATCGCGAAGATGCCGAGCGCCACCAGCACCACACCGACGATGCGCTCCGCCGCCATTTCGAACCGCTCCGGCAGCTGCAACCCGCTCAGTGCCAGCACGCCTCCCACCAGCACCACCGTAAGCGAGTGCCCCATCCCCCACCGCACCCCCAGCCCGAGCGCGTTGCGCCAGCTCGGCTTCCGACTCACGAACACGCTCACCGCCGCCAGATGATCCGGCGCGAACGAGTGCATCGCCCCCAATGAGAGAGCGGTGAGAACGAGAATACCGTTGTGTGTCATTGGACCGGATTCCGGATTGGGATGGGGATAGGAAGCGACGGGGTCAGGTCTTTAATTTCTAGTCCCGTGGACGGCCGTCCACGGG
>JBIQMO010000386.1:0-2859 GCA_044463245.1 Gemmatimonas aurantiaca | reverse complement strand
GGCCAGGTACTTCATCTTCTTCGGGCGCGTGAACGCCTCGGCGAGGAAGATGACCCGTGGGTGACGCGAACGGACCTCGGCGATCACCCACTCCCAGAAGGCGAAGGGCTTCGTATGCGGGTTGTCGACGCGGAAGGTGTTGACGCCGCGCTCGATCCAGAAGAGGAAGATGTCGAGGCACGCGTTCCAGAGGTTCTCGCGATCCGCGGACCAGAAGTTGAGCGGGTAGATGTCCTCGTACTTCTTCGGCGGATTCTCGGCGTACTTGATCGAGCCATCGGGCCGGACGAAGAACCAGTCCGGGTGCTCCTTGAGCCAGGGGTGGTCGGGCGAGCACTGGAGCGCGTAGTCGAGTGCTACCTCCATGTTCAACCGGTGCGCGGCATCGACGAAGCGCTCGAAGTCGGCAATCGTACCGAGCCGGGGGTCGACTGCGGTATGGCCGCCGTACTCGCTCCCGATCGCCCACGGACTGCCGACCGCGTCGGCGCCGGCATCCGGCGTGTTGTTCGGACCCTTGCGCTTGGTCACTCCCACCGGATGGATCGGCGGGAGGTAGACGACATCGAAGCCCATGTCCGCGAGGCGCGGGAGCGCGCGCTCGGCGTCGGCGAAGGTGCCGTGGCCGCCTTCGACAGTGGTTTGCGAGCGCGGGAACATCTCGTACCACGCCGCGAAGCGCGCTCGCTCGCGATCCACCCAGACTTCGAGCTCTTTCGGGTAGCTGGTGAATCCCTCGGGCGGGAAGTGCTCCTCCATGAGCGCGAGCAGCGTGAGGTCGAGCGCGGCGTGTGCACGCTCGCCGACGTCGCGCGTCGTCCCCTCGAGGAGCGTGCTCCAGCGCTTGAGCGTGGTGCGTGCCTCACCGAACTTCGCGCGCCGCGCCGCTGCGTCCACCATCGCCGCGCCCTCGAGGAGCTCGGGCGCCACGTCCTGTCCCGCGTCGAGCTTCTTCTGCAGGTCGCTCCTCCAACTCCCGAAGCGATCGGTCCAGGCGTCTACAGTGTAGCGCCAGAGGCCGATCCGATCGAGCGGAAATCCTCCGCTCCACCGGTCGGTATCGTAGTCGTAGACGAGCGGCGCGACTTTCCAGTCGGCGTCTTCGCTCGACCGATAGCGCACCTGCGCCTTGATGAGGTCGTGCCCGTCCTTGAAGATGTCCGCGCCCACCTCGAAGCTGTCACCTATCACCCGCTTGACCGCGAATCTCCCCCCGTCGAGCTGCGGCTCCACGCACTCGATCGCGATGTGAGGAAGGGGGCGTCGCTGGCTCGATCTCGGAGCGGTTTTCCGTGCTGACGTGGTGGGTCTGGTGGATGCGGACATCTAGAGAGGGTTCAGGAGGCAGGGTTCAGGGTGGTGTAGACGAAGCTGGCCTCTACGTAGCTTCGCGTCGGTACTGAGGGCTTGCAAGGCATGGACCGGCCGACGGGGTCAGGTCTTTAATTTCGAGCCGTATGGCCAGTGGCCATACGGCTCGAAATTAAAGACCTGACCCCGTCGTTTCCTTCTCGCTTCTTACTCTCCCTCCTCCCCACCCCTAAACTTCCCTTCATGCTCCTCCCCTCCGACATCTCGAACCTCCTCTCGTCCAATCCGGCGCTGGCGCTGCCGGCGGTGTTCGCGGGAGGGGTGCTGACGAGTCTGACGCCGTGCATCTACCCGATGATTCCGATCACGGTGTCCATCGTCGGGGGACAGACGCTCGGGGCTGGCGCGACAGTGGGCGATGGCGCGGGCGCCACGCAGTCGAAGCGGCGAACGGTCGCGCTCACCTTGAGCTACGTCGTGGGGCTGGCGCTGGTGTACGCGCTGCTCGGGCTCGTCGCGGGGCTCACGGGGACGCTCTTCGGAAGTATCAGCACGAATCCGTGGCTCTACTTCGCGATGGCGAACCTGCTGATCGTCTTCGCGCTCGCGATGCTCGACGTCCTTCCCGTGCGCGTGCCGCAGGCGGTGCTCCGCAGAGCGAGCGAGGCGGGGAGGAGCGGCGGCGTCGCGGGTGCCTTCGCGATGGGAGCGGCGTCGGGGCTGGTCGCCGCGCCGTGCGGCGCACCGGTGATGGCCGCGGTGCTCACCTGGGTCTCTCTCACGAAGAGCGCGCTGCTCGGCTTCGTCTACCTCTTCGTCTTCTCCCTCGGCATGACCGCGCTGCTGGTGGCTGTGGGACTCTCGACCGGCCTCCTGGCCCGTTTGCCGCGCGCCGGTGTATGGATGATATGGGTCAAGCGCATCTTCGCTCTGTTGATGTTCGCGGTGGCCGAGTACTACCTGATCGAGATGGGAAAACTTCTCCTATGACAGCGATGAACAGGCTCTTCGGCGCCGCGCTCGCACTCGCGCTCTCCGTGGGCGTGGTGTCGAGCGCGAGCGCGCAGATCGGAATCTCCCTGGGCACCGACGCGCCGAGCGCCGCGGTGCACAAGCTCGATGGCACGCAGACGGATCTCTCGCAGTACATCGGCAAGGCCCCGGTGCTGATCGAGTTCTGGGCCACCTGGTGCCCCGTGTGCAAGGAGCTCGAGCCGAAGATGCTCGACCTCGCGAAGCGCTACGGCTCGCAGGTCAAGTTCCTCGGCGTCGCCGTCTCCGTAAACGAATCCCCCCGCCGCGTGAAGGCCTACGCCGAGAAGTACAAGTACCCCTACGAGCTCGTCTTCGACACCGACGGCAACGCCGTCACCGCCTACGACGTCCCCACGACTTCGTACGTCGTGTTGATCGACAAATCGGGGAAGGTGGTTTATACGGGCCAGGGCGCCGATCAGGATCTGGAGACGGCGTTGAAGAAAGCGCTGTAGAGGTGGCCGACGGGGTCAGGTCTTTAATTTCGAGCCGTAAGGGCAGTAGCCCTTACGG
>JBIQMO010000385.1:0-2896 GCA_044463245.1 Gemmatimonas aurantiaca | reverse complement strand
ACCAAGTCCTTCACTTTCAACACGCTTCAGCAGCACCTGAAGAATGAGGCGGAAGAACGCGCATTCGCCCAGGAAGCATGCGTCATCTCGGTGACGGAGGCTGTGAGCGCAACCTTGAGGGAGAAGGGCCTCACCCAATCGTGGATCGCAGAGCGAATCGGCCGTACCAAGGGATTCGTCTCGCAGGTTCTGAGCGGGTCGCGAAATATGACCCTGCGGACGCTCGCGGATCTCCTCTGGGCCGCGGGAGTCGAAGTGCGCGGACTGGAGTTGGTTCCAATCGGCGAGTCGACTGTCTCGAGCGACTTCATGGATGCCTGGCTGGAGGGCGAGGGCGTGGTCGTCGCGACCGAGCGAGTAGAGACCGGCGACAGACCTCTCGATTTGAAACTCAGTGAGAATGCCGCTCTGACGGTGGCCTGATGGCACAATCTGCCGGAACCGGACTTTCGATCTCTCAGATCATTCTGAGCGCTATCGAGTTCAGGCATCGGAGTGATGCCCTGCAGCTCCCCGCGAGTACGAGGCAACCGATGGCCAACGTGGACGTCGAGATAAACCTTCACGGTGACGCGGAGAGTAAGGCCGCGGCTCTCGCGATCCGCGTGAAGAGCAGGAACGATGAAGATCCGCTGTACCATCTGGACATCACGCTGCTCGGCATCGTGGAGAGCCAAGGCGAGAGCGTAGGGTTGACCCCGCATTCCTTCCTGGTGCAAGGTGGGGTGTCCATGCTCTTTCCATTCGTGAGAGAGGCAGTGGCGAACATCACGATGCGGGGTCGGTTCGGACCGATCTGGCTAAATCCAATCAACGTTCGAGCGCTGGTAAAAGCTGACAGCGCCGAGACACGGAAGGCCACGAAGGGCGAAGCACGACGAGCGCCGCGCCGCAAGAAGGTGAAATAGACTGGCAGGTTCGTGAATGAGAGCGAGACTGCCATCGAACACCGGGTACAGGCGCTGACATGAAGAAGGCATCTGTCGAGGAGCGACTGATCCGTTCCATGGGCCAGGCCGTCGAGATCGCTGAGGGCACCACGGCTCCTTCGCGCGAGTACGTCCTTCCTCTGACCGCGAAGCGCATTCCGGTACCGGTGGTCCCGAAACGCGATGCCGGGCCGGATGGACGGGGGCCATTATCCGGTTCAGAGCACTGATCGGCGGATCGGGAATGGCCGTCGGCGGGGCGAGCAGGGTTCACGAGGATGGGCCGGATGTCACTCAACCAGCCCCTTGGCGCCAGCCGAGCGAGGGGAGACGAGGAGACGGCGGGCTACTTTTTCGGGTAGCGGCTTACTGCGGATCGCACGTACGCAGTCACCTCGACCGAGTCAGTAGGCTTGGGTTCGCGCGCACGTTCGCGAGCATTGCCTTCCAGGTCCAGGCTGCCCACAAGCCACCATCTCCTGCCGTGCTTGCGCGTGATCGTGAGCTCCAGGCCGTAGCTCGGAAGGAACACAGTGTCGGTGTAGATGATGCTCATTACCTTCTCCTCTGTTGCCATGATCCGGCGCCTCCTCGCATCCGGGCATCACGGCTGCTGGAATCGTCGGGTATGCGGAACGATCGACGTTCGGATGTCGAGGGCGTGGCTACCCGCGTCGATCAGCGTTCGCCATGCTCGATTTTCAGCGGTGGTAGCGGCCGAGCAGCAGGTTCGTGTGAAGAGCCCGTCGCTCGCCGTTGCCGCGTCGCCCTGCCTTTGCCAGGGGGGCGACCCGGCGGCTCGGTCAGCACGCCGGCTTCCCGGGCCTGGTCTACGAGCCCCGTGAGGAGAGCGAGCACGGCGTCGATCTCGTCGAAAAGCACGCCGAGCGTGGCGTCAGACGGCCCCGTCTCCTCGGGAGAGCGCTCCACCGTGATCAGGGCGCGCGCTCCCCATCCATCGGCACTACTACTTCGCCGCGCCAGCAGACGCCGTCGGCGACGGCAACGCTTCCCCAAGCGCGGCGGACGTTCGCCTCGGCCTCGTATTCGTAGTGCGGGCTTCGGGGTGTGTCGCCATTCTGCTGGCGGCGGTTCGTCATCGCGCCCTCCTGCGGTGGGTGGAGCGGCCCATCTGCCCCGAGGAGACACGGGCCGACACTTCCACGACGTACGACCATGCCCGATACCCTACAGGAGAGCGCGTGGTGGGGCCGGCTTCTCCCGTCGAGGGAGGCGGGACGGAGGAGGATGCGACCAGGCGTTCCGCCTCGAGCACGCGGGCGGGCGCTCGGAGTGAAGCGAAGCCCTTGGCAGATGAACCACGGTCGTTCAGAGGATATAGGCGAGTGCGCTTCTGAGCATGGAGTTACCCGGGACACAACTGGCTCATTTCGAGCCCAATTGGCCCAGTCGTAGCCCACGGTCAGTTCGCGGTCAGGCCTGGTGGGATTGGCAGTGCGCCAAGCGCCGTTGCGGGCAGCACGGGGAGACGCGCGAGCGACGCTGAGATCGAGGGCCAAGAGCTTGATGGCGATGGGGACTCAAAATCCCCCGCATCTACCTGCTGTAGAGCAACGGACTGTTAATCCATGGGTCGACCGAACCCGGAAGCCCGGCCGAAATCGAACCTTCAACCTAATGATTAAGAGTCATTTGCTCCGGACCCAGCCGCGCTGCGGGTACAAACTGCCCGGCCACCAGCGGTCGACATTGAACCGACGACCGCTCGATTACGAATCGAGTGCTCCCCTGATCCAGAGTCAGAGGAGGCCGTTTCCGTTCGTGAGATGAAGACGGGTCCCGAAATCGGCTCGAACCACTGACCTCACGCCTGATAAGCGTGCACTCTTAGCCCCGCACGCTTTCCAGGCGTGCGCCGTAAGAAGCACGCCCCGCGACGCAAAGAACGTCGTCCCCGCGAAAGCGGGGACCCATGTTGCTCAACCAAACATGGGTCCCCGCTTTCG
>JBIQMO010000384.1:0-2912 GCA_044463245.1 Gemmatimonas aurantiaca | reverse complement strand
TACATGCCCTGGTGGCTGGACAACGCGAAGCTCGACTTCCCGCGCGGCTACCACATCGAAGTCTGGGGCGGACTCGGAATGCCCTCGTACGGCTTCATGGGGGGGATCCAGCGCTACCCGTCCGGCGGTGGCTACGGGAAGGCGCTAAAGGATGACTACCGGCGCTACTACGGCGCCACCATCGGCTTCTCCGGCCGCGGTGAGATGGTGCCCAACGACGACTCTTACTGCGACATCGATCCCGGTACCGTCGACAAGTGGGGAATCCCCGTGCTCCGCTTCCACTGGAAGTGGACCGACAACGAGTACCTGCAGGTGAAGCACATGCAGGAGACTTTCCGCTCGCTCATCGCCGAGATGGGCGGCGAGGTCTTCGACCCGATGCCGAGCGCGGACGAGGGATACGGGATCGCACCGGGCGGGCGGATCATCCACGAGCTGGGCACCACCCGCATGGGGCGCGACCCGCGCACCTCGGTGGTGAACGAGTACTGCCAGGCGCACGAGGTGAAGAATCTCTTCGTGGCGGATGGCGGGCCGTTCGTGTCGCAGGCCGACAAGAATCCCACGTGGACGATCCTCGCGCTCTCCATGCGAACGAGCGAGTACATCGCGGAGATGAAGGCGAAGGGGGAAGTATGAGGGAGAGAGAAAGAGAAAGCAGGAACGACAAGGAAACAGGAAGCAGGGAACAGGAAGCAGGAACAGCACAACCTGCCGTCATCGCCGCCACGCCCGTCATCGGCGCCACGCCCGTCATCGCCGCCACGCCCGTCATCGCCGCCACGCCCGTCATCCCCGCCACGCCCGTCATCCCCGCCGCGCCCGTCATCCCCGCGCAAGCGGGGATCCATGTTCGGCTGAGCAACATGGATCCCCGCTTGCGCGGGGATGACGCCAGGGGCGGAGATGACGCCAGGGGCGGAGATGACGGCGAGGGGAGGGGGATGGGGCGGAGGGAAGCGCTGGGAGTGATGGCTATGGTGCCGGTGGTGGCTGCGTGGGATTGGGGGGGAGCGTCCGTGGTGGAGAAGGCCGCGCGGAAAGCGGAGGAGGCGATCGCAGCGAGCGGCAGCGCGTTTGCACCGGCGTTCTTCACGGCGCACGAGCTCAGAACCGTGCGAGTGCTCGCAGACATGGTCATACCGCGCGACGAGCGATCGGGGAGCGCGACCGACGCGGGGGTGCCGGAGTTCATGGATTTCATGATGACCGACCGGCCGTCGCTGCAGCTGCCCATGCGGGGCGGACTCGCGTGGCTGGACACGGAATGCAGGCGGCGGTGGCAGAAGAGCTTCGTCGACTGCTCGACAGCCCAGCGGTCCGCGCTCCTGGACGACATCGCCTGGCCCGATCGCGCAGCTCCCGAGATGAGCCAGGGCGTCTCCTTCTTCAATCGCTTCCGCGACCTCACGGCGTCGGGATTCTTCTCGAGCAGAGTGGGAGTGGCGGATCTGCGCTACAAGGGAAACACCGCGGTCCCCGTCTGGAAGGGGTGTCCGGACGAGGCGCTCGCCAAGCTTGGCGTGAGCTACGGTACGAAGTGGGATACGCACGAGGTGCCATCGCGGGAGTGACGATGGCGCGCGCGATGAACAGGTCGGGATGGGAGGATTTCGAATGACGGACGTGATGCCACCGCGGCGATTGGGGATCGGGATCATCGGAAGCGGTTTCAACGCGAAGTTCCACCTGCAGGCGTTCGTGGGCGTACGCGATGCCGACATACTAGGAGTCTGGAGCCCCAACAGCCGCAACGCTTCGGCGGCCGCCGCGCTCGCGCGCCGGCTGGGTGTGGGAGAGGCGAAGGCATACAGGTCGATCGGTGACATGGTGGCCGATCCCGCGATCCACGCGATCTGGATCTGCGGCCCCAATCACCGGCGCATCGAGAACATGGAGGAGATCGTCGAGGCTATCGACTCCGGTCGCGGCTCGCTGATCGGAATCGCCTGTGAGAAGCCGCTCGCGCGCAACGTCGCTGAAGCGAAGCGCGTCGTGGCGCTGGCGAAGAAGGCCGGCGTGCTCACCGGCTATCTCGAGAACCAGCTCTTCGCGCCGCAGGTGGAGCGCGGGCGGGAGATCATCTGGGCGCGCGGGGCGAAGCTCACCGGCCGCCCCTACCTCGCACGCGCCGCCGAGGAGCACAGCGGCCCGCACATGCCCTGGTTCTGGCAGGGACGCCTGCAGGGCGGCGGAGTGCTCAACGACATGATGTGCCACTCCGCACTCGTGGTCCGCCATCTTCTCACGCAGCCCGGCGCACCCTACTCGTCGCTGAAGCCCGTGAGCATTACGGGGCACGTGGCGAGCCTCAAGTGGACACGCCCCGAGTACGCGCGCCGCCTCTCGCGCGACATGGGGAAGGAAGTCGACTACCTGAAGCACCCCGCCGAAGACTTCGCCAGCATCCTCATTGAGTTCGAGGATGAGCAGGGCGCGCGCGTGATCGGCGAAGCGTCGACGTCGTGGAGTTTCGTGGGTGCGGGCCTCCGCCTCTCGGCCGAGCTCCTCGGCCCCGAGTATTCGATGTCCTGGAACACACTCGACAGCGGCCTGAATCTCTTCTTCAGCCGTGAGGTGAAGGGGAAAGCCGGCGAGGACCTGGTCGAGAAGCAGAACGCCGAGATGGGTCTCATGCCCGTCGTCGCCAACGAGCCAGTCGCGTACGGCTACGAAGCCGAGGACCGTCACTTCGTCCGCGCCTTCCTGGGGAAGGAAGAGCCGGCGCTCACCTTCGATGACGGCCTCGAGGTAGTGAAGATCCTGATGGCTGCCTACATGAGCGCCGAGCAGCGTCGCACCCTTTCCTTCCCCCCGAGGGGATTGGAGAAGTTCGTGCCCGACGTGGCACGGTAAGCGACGGGGTCAGGTCTTTAATTTCGAGGGGGCTGAGCGACTGCTCAGCCCCC
>JBIQMO010000383.1:0-2925 GCA_044463245.1 Gemmatimonas aurantiaca | reverse complement strand
GAGGGGCTGAGCGAATGCTCAGCCCCTCGAAATTAAAGACCTGACCCCGTCGGCCCTCTGCTTCCTTCCCACCACCCTGTCGATTTCCTTCAGCTCGTAATCCGTCAGCTTCCACGATGCCGCGGCTGCGTTGCTCTTCGCTTGCGAGGGGGAGGTGGCGCCGGCAATGACGGAGGCGACTACGGGGTGTGAGAGGAGCCAGGAGAAGGAGAGCTCGAGGATCGTGCGGCCGCGCGATTCGGCGAAGGCGATGAGCGACTCGACCGCATCGAGCTTCTCGTCGGCCATCCACTCGGTGCGCTTCGGGGAGTTGGCGATTCTGGTTCCCTGGGGAGCAGGCTTGCCGCGGCGGAACTTGCCCGTGAGGAGACCGCTGTGCAGCGGGTAGTAGGGGAGGAAGGCGATCCCCAGCTGCTCGCAGAGAGGGATCACGTCATCCTCGGGATCGCGGTGCAGCAGACTGTACTCGTTCTGCACGCTCACGAGGCGAGCGCCGCCCGCCGGGACGGCGGCTTCCGCCGCGCGCAGCTCGTCCGCGCTGAAGTTGGAGCAGCCGATCTCGCGGACCTTCCCTTCGCGCACGAGATCGTTCAGCGCGCCCAGCGTCTCCCCGATCGGTACGGACGGATCGGGCTCGTGGATCTGGTAGAGGTCTATGTAGTCCGTGCGCAGGCGTCGGAGACTGTCCTCCGCAGCACTCTTCACGTATTCCGGGCTCGCCCCTCTGCGCTTCTCGTCCACCGGCTTCCCGAACTTCGTCGCGATCACTACCTCGTCGCGCCGCCCGGCGATCGCACGGCCAATGTACTCCTCGCTCAGAGTCTTGCCGTAGATGTCCGCCGTGTCCAGGAAGTTGATCCCGTTGTCGAGCGCCGCGCCTATGACCCTTGCACTAGCCTCCGCGTCCAGCCGATTCCCGAAGTTGTTGCTCCCGAGCCCGACGATCGAGACGGAGAGAGAGCCGATTTTGCGAGTATCCATGAGAAGCAGGGTTCAGGGTTCAGGAGGCAGGGTTCAGGTACCGCTCTGGTGAAGAGATCTCTACCCCGAGGTAGTCGCCGAACCCTGAACCCTGCCTCCTGAACCCTGCTTCTCTCCCCCGTATCTCCCCTCCACATACCTCTCCAGTATCCCCAGAAATTCGGGCACTATGCCGTCGCCCTTGAGGGTGACGGAGAGCTTGCCGTCGATGTAAACGGGGGCCTTGGGCTCCTCGAAGGTGCCGGGGAGGGAGATGCCGATGTCGGCGTGCTTCGATTCGCCGGGTCCGTTGACGACGCAGCCCATCACGGCCACTCGCAGCTCCTCGACGCCCGGGTATCTGCCGCGCCACACCGGCATCTGCTCGCGCAGGTAGCCCTGGATGTCCTCGGCCATGTGCTGGAAGAAGGTCGAAGTCGTACGACCGCAGCCGGGGCAGGCGGTGACCTGCGGCATGAAGCTGCGGAGTCCGAGCGACTGGAGGATCTGCTGCGCGACGCGCACCTCCTCGGTGCGGTCGCCGCCGGGGCGCGGGGTGAGCGAGACGCGAATCGTGTCGCCGATCCCCTCCGCGAGGAGAATCGAAAGCCCCGCGGTGCTCGCGATGACTCCCTTGTTTCCCATCCCCGCTTCGGTGAGCCCGAGGTGGAGCGGGTAGTCGCAGCGCGAAGCCAGGCGGCGGTACACCTCTACCAGGTCGCGAACCCCGGAGACCTTGGCCGAGAGGATGATGCAATCGTGTCCCAGCCCCGTCTCCTCCGCGAGCGCGGCCGAGCGGAGCGCGCTCTCGAGCATCGCCTCGATGTAGACGTCGCGTGCGTCGCGCGGTTCCGGGCACTTCGCGTTCGCGTCCATCATCTCCGTTAGGAGATCCTGGTCGAGCGACCCCCAGTTCACGCCGATCCGGACGGTCTTGTCGTTGTCGACGGCGATCTGCACTATGGTGCGGAAGTTCTCGTCGCGCCGCTTCCCGCCCACGTTGCCGGGATTGATGCGGTACTTGGCGAGCGCGCGCGCACAATCGGGGTGCCTGGCCAGGAGGAGGTGGCCATTGTAGTGGAAATCGCCGATGATCGGGACGTCGACGCCGGCATCCGCCACGCGTCGCACGATCTCCGGCACGGCGGCGGCGGCATCGTCGTTGTTGACCGTTACGCGGACGAGCTGCGAGCCCTCGCGCGCGAGGGCGACCACCTGCTCCGCGGTGGCGGCGGCATCGGCGGTGTCCGTGTTGGTCATGGACTGGACCACCACCGGGTGGTCGCCCCCCACCGGCACCCCGCCGACGACGGTGGTTACAGTAGACCTGCGTATGGCGAACGTCATGCACGAAAGCTAAATAGGAGCCGAGCTACATGTCAGATGACATCGAACACCCGCCACGCGGCTACGACACCGACGACGTGGCCGCTCAGCCCGATGCTACGCGCTCGCGCTGGAAGTCGCGCCTGAAGCTCGCGCTCGCGCTGATCATCATCGTCCCGATCCTCCTCGCGGCGCTGTACACCTGGAGCGCGCTCCACTTCGCCTACGCCACCGGAGCGAAGACGGGCTACGTGCAGAAGTTCTCGAAGGAAGGCTGGCTCTGCAAAACGTGGGAGGGCGAGCTCGCGATGGTGAACCTCCCCGGCGCGCTTCCCAAGATCTTTTCCTTCACCGTCCGCGACGACTCGCTGGCCGCGGTGATCACGAAGACGATGGGCCAGAACGTGGCCATCACCTACGAGGAGCACCGCGGTGTCCCCGGCTCCTGCTTCGGCGACACCCAGTACTACGTGACCGGTGTGAGGTCGACGCTGGATGGAGTGGGGGAGTAAGGGGAGGGAGTGACGACGGGGTCAGGTCTTTGATTTCGAGCCGTATGGGCAGTGGCCATACGGCTCGAAATCAAAGACCTTGTATCTACACGGGAGAAGCTAGTAGTGGTTGATATGTAGGGGTCGG
>JBIQMO010000382.1:0-2932 GCA_044463245.1 Gemmatimonas aurantiaca | reverse complement strand
GGCCACGGCGCATCCGATCGCCAGCATGCTCCTGACGAACTTTCGCATATCCTTCCTCCTGAAGGTGGGATGCGCCGATATAGATATGCGGATCCTTATTTGCGGCTGTCCGGCATGGTTGCGAGTTCTGTCAGAGTTTGAACGACGGGGTCGGTGGGAGGGGTCAGGTCTTGACTTAATACATTTTCTGCCGCCGGCAGAAAATGTATTAAGTCAAGACCTGACCCCTACTGGAAGTCTATCCGGATTCTGACGAGTTTCTGACCGAAGGCGGGCCGGCGTACGCGCATCTTCATCAGGCGGTCCGCCCGGTGTCATCTCGCCACGACTGGAGTACCGATGCGCCTTGCCCGTCGCCCGACGCTTCTGGCGCTCCTGCTGCTCGCGCTCCTCACGCTCTCGGGTATGCTGGCGCACGAGGCCTGGAGCTCGGCGCGCAAGCGCCGCGTGATGGCTGATCAGGCGATGCACGAGTACGCGAGCTACGCGGCCGCGAAGTACCGCGACAACGTCCAGAGCTGGCTCTACACCGCGTTCGATGAGCTCTTCGCCGTGGCGTGGGTGGTGTTGGGCCAGCGCGGCTCCTCTTCCACGCTCGGCAATGGAGCGGCTGCACTCGAGCGGGCGTCCGCTGCGCTCGATGACTGCAAGTGCGGACCCGTGGTGCGCGCGCTCTACTACTTCGATGTCTCGCTCGATTCCATCCCCGACCCCGACGCTCGCATGGTCGCCACGCGCGGCGAGCTGACGCCCGATTCCGCCGAGCTGGCGTGGGTGGCGGACACGGTGAGGGCCTTCACCTTCGCGTCGCCCAACAACCTCAGGATCGCCAGGCAGCTCCTTGGCGCGCTCGCGGTCGCGCACCAGTACTTCACCATCTACGCGCAGTACGGCGACCGACTCACGGTGATCGTCTTCAACGTGCGGCGCGACTCCGCGGGGCGGTCGGTGGCGGCGCTCGGGATGCTCACCGATGCGAAGCGCTTCGTGGCTCCCTTCTTCGACCCGCTCTACCGCTATCGCGTCGTCCTCCCGCCGCTCCCGGGAAAGTGGATCCCATCCGATTCGGCGTTCAGCGTGGCTGCCGTGGATTCGCTCGGTCGCGTTTTCTTCGCGTCGCCGGTGCAGTACGCATCGCCGCTCTTCGCGGAGGTGAACATGGATCCGCCGCTCGGGCACCTGCGCATCCGCCTCGCGGTGAACCCCGCGGCTCGGGAAGCGGTTCTGGCGGGCGGGCTCCCCCACTCGCGCGCGCCGCTCCTCCTCGGCGCGCTCGCGGCGACGGCGATTCTCATCGTCCTCACCATCCTGCAGGTGCGCGCCGAGGTGGAGTACGCGAGGCAACGCTCCAACTTCGCCGCCAGCGTGTCGCACGAGCTGCGCACTCCGCTGGCACAGATCCTCCTCTTCGCCGAGACCGTGCGCCTGGGGCGCGCCACGTCGGAGAGCCGTCGCATGCACGCGGTGGATGTGATCATCCGCGAGGCGCGACGACTCATGCGACTGGTCGACAACGTGCTGCACGTCTCGCGTTCCGAGCGGGTGGAGGCGCCGGTGAGCCTGGAGTGGGTGGAGGTCGTCCACATCATGAACGAGATCATCGAGGAGTTCGCGCCGCTCGCGGCGGATGCCGGGTCGAGCATCGCGCTGGAGGCGGTGGATTCTTCCATTGTGGTCAATGCCGACCCCGCCGCCGTGCGGCAGATGCTCCTCAACGTGCTCGATAACGCCGTGAAGTACGGGCGCGAGGGTCAGGTCATCCAGGCCGGCGTGACGCTGGAGGCGAGTGTCGTTCGCATCTGGGTGGATGACGAAGGGCCCGGAATCCAGGCGAGCGATCGCGCGCGCATCTGGAAGCCCTTCGTCCGTCTAACGCCGGGGAGCCAGCGCGGTGTGACGGGTGCGGGGATCGGGCTAGCGGTGGTGCACGAGCTGGTCAGCGCGCAGCGCGGCCGTGCGTGGGTGGAGGAGGGGAGCCGGGGCGGCGCGCGCTTCATCATCGAGCTCCCCGGCGGCGCGGGCGACGAGAGTGGCGAGGTCACTCCCGAATCGACTCCTACGCTCGGCGGCGATGTCGAGGCACCCGGCGCCCCGGAGCCGACCGGTGCGTGAAGCAGAACGACGAACGCTGTATGCTCACACCATTGACGACGATGACGCGCATACTGGTTGTCGAAGACAACACGGATCTCGCCGAGGGGTTGCGCGACAACCTCGAGCTGGAGGGCTTCAACGTGACGATCGCGGGTGATGGCCGCCGCGCGATCGCCGAGGTGGCGCGCCAGGCGCCCGATCTCATCATCCTCGATCTCATGCTTCCCTCGCCCGAGATGGATGGCTATCGCGTGCTGCGGAAGCTGCGCGAAGAGGGCGTGGGGATCCCGATCCTGATCCTCACCGCGCGCGGCGAGGAAGCGGACAAGGTTCGCGGCTTCCGGATCGGCGCCGACGACTACGTGACCAAGCCGTTCGGGCTGATGGAGCTCATCGCTCGTGTCTACGCTCTGCTCAGGCGCGCGCGCGGCGCGGTGGTCACGCAGGAATCCGTGCTCCCCAACCGCATCGAGTTCTCCGACGTGTCGGTGTTCCCCAGGCGGCGCGTGGTGTATCGGGGCGATCGGCAGGTGGACCTTCGTCCCAAGGAGTTCGACCTGCTCATCGCGCTCCTCGCGCGCGACGGCAACGCAATCTCGCGGAAGGAGCTGCTGCAGGAGGTGTGGGGCTACGGCGACGGCACGGCGAGCCGCACGGTGGACACGCACATCGGCGAGCTGCGCCGGAAGCTCGAGAAGGATCCCTCCGCGCCTGAGCACATCCTCACCGTGAGGAAGTCGGGGTACCGCTTTCAGGCGTGACGACGGGGTCAGGTCTTTAATTTCGAGTGGGCTGAGCGAATGCTCAGCCCACTCGAAATTAAAGACCTGACCCCGTC
>JBIQMO010000381.1:0-2945 GCA_044463245.1 Gemmatimonas aurantiaca | reverse complement strand
TTCGCGGTCTTTCCGCTGGTCCGCTTCACGTCGGACCGGGCGAAGATGGGAGAGTTCGTGAATCCGCGCTGGCTCGTGGTGCTCGCGTATCTCATCGCGTTCGTCATCGCCGGCCTCAACGTATGGCTCCTGCTCGGCTTCGTCACCTGATGAAGAGCTGACGTGTACAAGCGCATCCTGGTCCCGCTCGAGCACTCTCCCTACGATGCCGCGATCCTGGAGCACGTGGCCGCGCTATCGCGCGTGTGCGACGCGTCGCTGATCCTCATCCACGTGGCGGATGGCTGGGCGGCGCGCTACTTCGACGACCTGCATCTTCGCGAGAGTGAGGAAATGCGAGGGGACCGGGAGTATCTGAATCGCGTGGCGGCGGAGCTGGAGGCGGACGGCTTGCGCGTCGATGCCATCTTCGCCACCGGCGATCCCGCGCGCGAGATCGCGGCTGCCGCCGAGCGGGAGGAGTGCGACCTCATCGCGATGTCCACGCATGGCCACCGATTCTTCTCCGATCTCGTTTATGGGAGCGTGGCGGAATCCGTGCGGCATCGGTCGCTGGTTCCGGTGCTGATGGTACGTGGCACCAGAGCCAGCGGTCCCAGCATACCGCGAGGGTCCACACGGTGATGACCGGTCGCTCGCCGGGCGATTACACGGGTCCGGTAGAGGATTACCTGAAGGCGATCTACGAGATCGAGCGCCGGGGCGGTGCCGCGGCCACCAATGTCATCGCTCAGCAGCTCGCCATAGCACCGGCGTCGGTGAGCGGGATGGTCCGGCGACTGGCCGATCAGGGGCTGCTGGAGCATGAGCGCTATCGCGGCGTTCGCCTCACCGAAGCGGGACGGCGAGTGGCGCTGCGCACGCTGCGCCGGCACCGCGTGATCGAGGCCTACCTCACGCACGCGCTCGGATACCCGTGGGATCGTGTGCACGATGAGGCCGAGCGCCTGGAGCATGCGGCGAGCGATGAGCTGATAGACCGGATGGCGGCGGCGATCGGGGAGCCGGCCACCGATCCCCACGGCGCACCGATCCCCACGCGCTGGGGAGAGATAGATGAGGGGCCACACCTTGCCAGCATCGCCGATCTCGCGACGGGCGAGCGGTGTCGGGTCGTCCGCGTGAGCGATGATGACGCTCACCGACTGCGCTACCTGGGCGATGTCGGACTCGTCCCTGGCGCCGAGGTGGTTCTCGTTTCGCGTGCTCCCTTCGGCGGGCCGCTCGCGCTCCGGGTCGATGGTATTGAACGATCGATTGGCCCAGCGCTCGCCGCGCACGTGATGATAGAAACTTCGGGATGAGGGCGCCGTAGTCCGTGCATGCCGTCCTGCGCGGACGCGGCGCGCGGCAGCCAACCTTCACCTTTCAGTGAGTAACGCCATGCGCCAGGTACGCCGCATCTTGACTGCCGCTCTCGTGCTGCTGGCTCTCCCCATCGCGCGGGTGGCGGCTCAGGCGGTTTCGTCCGGGAGCTCCGCGTCGCATGCAGCGAGTACGCCATCGCGCGCCGAGGTGAAGTCGCGGGTGGACTCGCTGGCGCGGGCGTTCCTCGCCGCGCCGGAATCGCCGGGCCTGTCGATAGCTGTGATACGCGCCGGGCGCGACACGCTGGTGTTCGCGGGGTACGGGAAGTCGGATCTCGAGAACGATGTTCCCGCCACGCCGGCCACGGTCTATCGCATCGGCTCCATCACCAAGCAGTTCACGGCGGCCGCGGTGATGCGGCTCGTGGAGAACGGCTCCGTACGCCTGGGCGACACGATCGGGAAGTATCTCCCCGAGCTTCCGATGGCGTGGCGAGGGGTAAGGGTGCGGCAGCTGTTGAACCACACGTCCGGAATCCCGAGCTACACCGACCTCGGCGAGAGCTGGGCGAAGCGTTGGGGGGAGTACATGCCCCCCGATACCCTCGTGGCGCTCACCGCCAATAAGCCTATGGACTTCCCCCCGGGCACCGGTTGGCGCTACGACAACACCGGCTACGTGCTCCTGGGCATGCTTCTCGAGAAGGTGTCGGGAAAGCCATACGCCGAGTATCTCGATTCCACCATCTTCCGGCCACTCGGGCTGGAGAGCACGCGCTACTGCGAACGCGAGCCGCTGATCCCGCACAGGGCGAGGGGATACGCGCGCAAGGGGAAGGAGTTCACCAACGCGCCGTACCTCGATATGTCGCAGCCGTACGCGGCCGGCGCGCTCTGCTCCACCGTCGGCGACCTGGCTCGCTGGAACCGGCTGCTCGCCACCGGCAAGGTGGTGACTACCGCCTCCTATTCGCAGATGACGACGCCGGAGGGAAAGGCCAACCTCAACCACTACGGCTTCGGTCTCGTTCGCGGTGCGGTCGGCTCGCATATCGAGATCGCGCACGGGGGTGGTATCCACGGCTTCATCACCTCCAATGCCTATTTCCCCAGCGACAGTCTCTCCATCACCGTGCTGGCCAACGCCGCTCCGAGCAACCCGGATGCGCTGCTCGACAACATCGCGCGCGCCGTATTCGGGATACCTCTCCAGCAGCCGGTGCGCGCAGCGCAGCAGGTGCCGCTCCCCGACAGCATACGCAGCGCGGTGCAGGGGAAGTACGACGTCGACATGGGCGCGAAGCAGATGATGATAACGTTCTTCGCGGACACCACGGGATTGATGACGCAGGCCGAGGGGCAGCCTCCATTCCCGATCTACTACGCCGGCGATCTCACCTTCGCGGCCACGGTGGATCCATCGCTCCGCATCCACTTCGATCTGGAGAACGGTCGCGCGACTCGCGTCACGGTCGAGCAGCGCGGTATGAAGCACGGCGGTCCGAGAGTTCCCTGAGCGAGCGACGGGGTCAGGTCTTTAATTTCTAGTCCCGTGGACGGCCGTCCACGGGACTAGAAATTAAAGACCTGACCCCGTCGGCACCCATACGGCTAGAAATTCGAGACCTGACCCCGTCG
>JBIQMO010000380.1:0-2952 GCA_044463245.1 Gemmatimonas aurantiaca | reverse complement strand
TAGCTGCGCTATGGCTCAGCCCGCTCGAAATTAAAGACCTGACCCCGTCGTTTCACTCAGCTACCGCGGAGCCGGATGGTTCCCTTGAAAGTGCGGACGGTGATGTGTCCACCGTCGCGCTCGAGCTCCACGTGCAGCGAGTGCCCGCGGCCTCTGGCATCCGCCACAGGGCGGAGCTGCGTGTAGCCGTTCTCGATCTCGCCGGTGACCGTGGATAGGTCGAGTACGCCACCGGCATCCCGCGGCAGGAGGAGATCGACGGCACCGCTATGGTTGGAGAACTCGAAGATCCCTCCCACCGCGGGCGCTCCTCGGTAGTGAATGATGCCCGTGACCGATGCGAACCGGCCGCGCAGGATGCTCGAGGTGGAGATGTCGAGCGTACCGGCGATGGTCGACACATCGGCGTCCTGCGGGGCGCCGCGGAGCAGAAGCCGCCCGTCGCCAGTGCGCGCGCGTACCCACGGCGTGTTGATGTCCAGGACGATGTCGCCACCCATGCTCTCGGCCTCGATCGATGTGGCGGTGCCGGAGAGATGTATCGTGCCCGACGCCGAGTAGAACCATCCGGAGACATCGCCCCCCGTGATGCTCGCGCTCGCCGTCTTCACGGAGAGCCGGCTGTGGCGCGGCAGGTAGATCACCAGATCGCACGGCGCCGAGTCCTTTCCATCGACGCGATCCTCGACGCCGAGCTTCACCCCGCGCGCCGAGCCCGCGAAGAAGAATCGTTCGCTGGGCGGGACGCGACCGCGGACGACGATGGAATCGTGTTCCCACGCGACGAGCTTCACCGAGCCCGCGGGGTCGAAGATCCTCACCGCCGCCGTGGGCTCGAGCGCGTGGGCGCGGAGCACCGGTCCGGGCGCGGTGCTCTGTGCGGCGACGCTGGCCGCGGCGGTGCAGCCGAAGGCGATCGCGGTGACGGCGATCAAACCGGATGCGAACGCGAGGTGCGCGATCCGGCGTGTGGAAGCGCGCCACCGGTCACGACGCATTGTCCACCAGCCGGAGGAGGTCGCGCTTCTGACGGTAAGATGCCGCGAGGAGCTGTCGCAGTACCGTGTTGTTCGGATCCTGCTTCAATGCCTCCTGGAGCTCGGCGATCGCTTCGTCGATGAGCCGCAGATCGTGGTCGAGCGCCGAAGCCGTCTCGGGCGGTAGCATGGACCGCCTCAACTCCAGCTCCTCGAGAAGCGGACGGAGCTGCTGCTCGTACATGCGCGAGGAGTCGGTCACCTGAATGATCGTGCGGTCGCCGCTCCGCACGCCGTTCGTGGGCGTCGCCATGGGTCGCGGTCGTGGGCCGTGCAGCGTTGCTACCGCGAGAATCGTCGCAGCAGCAGCCGCCGCGGCCGCTCCGCCGGCGAGCCACCACTTTCCCTTCGCGCGCGATCGTTGGTGCTCGGCACGCGCCGGGGCATCGCGCGGGTCGAGCGCTACCACCTTCCCATGCTCGATGCGCTCGCGGATCGCGGGCCAGAGGTCGGGGAGAATAACGTCGGTGGTGGATCGGCCGCGCGCTTGCGCCACCAGCTCGGTGAGTCGCGCCACATCCGCGGAGCACTCCGCGCACGCGGCCAGATGCCGCGCGACGGCTACGCGCTCAGCGTCGCCGAGCGTGCCGTCGGCGGCGCACTGACGCTCGGCTTCCGTGATGTGTGCCGTGAGTGGTACGAGTGGGTCAGTCATGCGTCGAGTAGCCTCATGAGCCGTCGTCTAGCGCGCCAGAGCTGCGCGCGCGCGGTCCCAGGCGCCAGCCCGGTGATGGTCGCTATCTCCTCGTGCGTGTAGCCCTCGATGTCGTGGAGCACGAATACCATGCGCGCACCAGCGGGGAGCCGCGCGAGTGCGGCATCGATGTCGATCCGCGAATCGAGCTCTCCCTCGGTGGACCGCCCGGCGATGGGCGCGTCCGAGAGATCGTCGTCCATCAGGCGCTCCGCATCGCGCTTCGTCGAGCGCAGTCGCTCGAGGATCAGGTTCACCGCCAGTCGGTGCAGCCACGTTCCCAGCGCGCTCTCGCCGCGAAACGAGGCGAGTCGCTCCCACGCACGGACGAAGATGTCCTGCACCGCTTCGCGGACTTCGCGCTCGTCGCCGAGCATCCGGCGCGCAAGCGCGTGGACGGCCGGTGCGTGCGTTCGATAGAGCGACTCGAACGCGCCGACGTCGCCCTGCTGCGCGCGGCGAACGACGTCACTCGATGGATCGACGCCGTCCGCCGTCACGGTGTGGGCCGCGAGCCCGCCCTCGGAAGCAATCACGCGGTCGGGCTCGAAATCATTGTCTTCGCGCGGCCGCGTACAGCGTCGAGTCGACCTCCCGCGCCGCGACGGCGCGGGGGATTTTCATCCCGCCGGACTCCGTGCGCGTGGGAACGTTGACGGCTGCGACATCGCCGGATGGGCCGAGCGTCACCAGCGCCGTCGTGTGATCGAGCAGCGTGATGCGAAGTACCCAGGTGCCGCCCGAGGGCCACTGGCGACGCACCGCATACACGCCCGCCGTTCCAGTGGGAGCGAAGCGAATCGCCACGCTCCTTCGAGCGCCGTCGACCAGGCCTTCGGCGCTCCCGGTGAGATCACCGACCTTCGTCGTCCCGTTGTGCACCATCGTGTGGACGAGAAGCACCGCGTCGCGCGTGGCGGGATCGAACGGGTTGACCGGTGCTTCGATGGAGAGCCAGGGAGGCCACTTGGCGAGTGCGGGGCGCGCGAGCACTGTGCCCGCGATCGGCAACGCGAGGGCTACGACGGGTATGAAGAGATAGCGACGCATGGCGACCTCCCACTTCCAGTAAGGTGAAGACTCGATCTCCACTCCGCGAGCCGCCGGTGGTCATGGGCTCCGGATTACTGGTTGGACGGTCCGACCATGCGTATCGCTTACCGCGCGGCGGGGTCAGGTCTTTAATTTCGAGCAAGCTGAGCCATAGCTGTGCTATGGCTC
>JBIQMO010000379.1:0-2954 GCA_044463245.1 Gemmatimonas aurantiaca | reverse complement strand
CTGCGCATGCTTTGCAGCACGTGGCGTCACTCCTGACGACTGGGTGTGAAAGGGAAAGGGCAGGCGGGGACCGCAACCCCGAAATGTACCAGTGCCGGTCGCGTAAAAGCAAGCTGGAATGTCACTTCCGATTGACTTGAATCGTCTAGTACTTGTATCTTGGACACTCTTCCGCCGCCCCTCAACAGGCGGCCTTCCCGAGGGCAACGCATGGCCAATTCCGCCCTGATCGACGATCTCCTGAAGCAGTTCGCTGAGAATCCGCGCCGCGTGTTCGCGAGACTCGCCAACGAGTACCGCAAGCGTGGGGAGCTCGACTCCGCGATCGAGATCTGTCGCAGCCACGTACCCCTGCACCCGGGCTACATAAGCGGCCACATCGTGCTGGGCCAGGCCCTCTTCGACAACGGCTCCCTCGAGGAAGCGCGCAGTACCTTCGAGACAGCGCTCGCGCTCGACCCGGAGAACCTCATCGCGCTCCGGCACATGGGCGACATCGCGCGCGCCAACGACGACATCGATGGCGCCCGTCGCTGGTACCGTCAACTCCTCGAGATCGATCCGCAGAACGAGGAAGTGGCGGCACAGATCGAGTCTCTCGGAACCGCCGGCGATACCGCCAATCCAGGCACGACAGACGAGACGGACGCACTCGGCGGATGGGGCGAGGTGACGCCCGAAGCGATAGATCTCACCATCGTGGATGAGGCTGTCGCCGACGACGTATCCGCTCGCGCGGAGCAGGCTGCCGACACCGGCGCCAACGAGGCATCGGCCGCTGCCGCGGATGACGCGCTCGCTCTGGAGGAAGTCTTCGATATCCCGGCAAGCATATCCGAGGATGCGGCCGAGGACGCACCGGTCGTGGCGACCATCGAGGGATTCGAGACGACCTCCTTCGACATCGTAGATGAGACGCGCGATACCGCGCTCGAGCCCCTGGAGCTCGACGACCTGTCGATCCCCGCGGCGGAACCGGTCGAAGAGCTGGATCGATCGGTAGAGAGCCTGGAGGAGGGGGACAGGACGGCGGGTGGGCCCGGCTCGGGGGCGCCGCTCTTCCCGGCGGAGACGCTCGATTTCGCCGACGAAGAGGTGGATGGCGGCGTCGCCAACACCTTCGCCACCGAGACCATGGCGGAGCTCTACCTTCAACAGGGTTTCCCGGATCGCGCGCTCGCCATCTACCGCGAGCTCGCCGCGCGCAACCCTGAGGACAGCTCGCTGCGGGAGCGCATCGCCGAGCTGACCGATGTCGAAGAAGAGCTCCCCGTACCCGCGGCCGCTACGGGCGCGCGTACGGCACGCGAGTTCTTCGGTGTCCTCGCATACAGGCGCGCGCCGCGCGCGGTAGTCGCGGACTCGGTAGTCGCGGAACCGGTGGTCGCGGAACCGGAGCGGGCCGAGGAGTCGCCCCCCGCCGCGTCATCTTCCCAAGGCGTCACCGACGGCGGTGTCGAGGCAACTCGCGTCGGGAGCACCGAGGAGGCGACGGAGGTCCACACCGAGCAGCCGAGCGCGCCGGCCGAAGCGCGCAGCGGCAAGCCGGGGAGGGAAGCGGACTCCGCGCTCTCCCTGGACGATGTCTTCCGCGACTCGCCGGTGGCGGAGGGATCCGGATCCAGGAACACGCTCTCCTTCGACGAGTTCTTCGCGCGCCGTGGGAACGGTAGCTCGGAGCATGCCGGTAATACCCTCGCGACCGAGGTGAACGGGAGCACTACCAGCAGCGAGGAGCACACCTCGGACGACGACGAGCCGAAGGACCTCGAGCTCTTTCACGCCTGGCTGGACGGGCTCAAGGGCTAGTGCGTATCGCGATCATCAATGGTCCCAACCTGAACCTCCTGGGGACGCGAGAACCGGAGATCTACGGACGCGAGACGCTCACGGACGTGGAGAAGCATCTGCGAACGGTTGCTGGCGAGCTCGGAGTCGAAGTGGAATTCGTCCAGAGGAACGGCGAGGGTGAGTTGGTGGAGTGCATCCAGGCGCTGCGCGGTCGCGCAGATGGCGTCGTGATGAACGCCGGGGCGTACAGCCACACCAGCCTCGCGATACAGGACGCCTTTCGCGCCGTGAACATCCCGTACGTGGAGGTTCACATCAGCAACATCTTCGCGCGCGAGCCGGAGCGCCGGCATTCGGCGCTCGCCGGCGGGGCAGTCGCGCTCCTCTGCGGATTCGGCACCTACGGCTACGAGCTGGCACTGCGCGGGCTCGTCGCCCGCCTCTCTGCACGTGGCTGATCGCCGCCCCGACCGGTTACAGGCGCTTCGCCGCTCGCTCGAGGCGGCGAAGCTCGATGGTATTCTCGTCACGTCGCTCCCCAACATCAGGTACATCACCGGCTTCACCGGCTCGAGCGCGCTGGTTGCGGTGACGCACACCGAGGTCGTCCTGGTCACCGACTTCCGCTACGACACGCAGGTGCGTGAAGAGGTGGGAGAGCTGGCACGGGTGGACATCGAGGGTCAGAGTCTCTGGGATGGCCTCTGGCGCATTCTCGGCGAGATGCGCCCGCTGGAGCTCATGGGCTTCGAGTCGGCGCATCTTGTTCATCGCGACTTCGAGCGGCTCCTGAGCGCCGGGTCGCGCTGGCAGTGGCGCGCTACGGTCGACCTGGTGGAGGCGCTCCGCGAGCAGAAGGACCCCGGAGAGCTCGCGCTCATCGAGGAGGCGGCCGGGGTGGCGTCGCGCGCCCTCGAGCGCACCGTGGGGTCGGTGCGCATCGGGATGACCGAGCTGGCCATCGCCGGCGCACTGGAGCAGGCGTTGCGCGAGGAGGGGAGTGAAGGCTTCCCATTCGAGACGATCGTGGCATCGGGACCGCGCGCGGCTCTACCGCACGCGCGTCCCGGATCGCGCCGGCTCGAGCGGGGGGACTTCCTTCTGATCGACTTCGGCGCCATAGTGGGCGGCTACTGCTCCGATGTCACACGAACCTTCGTGGC
>JBIQMO010000378.1:0-2955 GCA_044463245.1 Gemmatimonas aurantiaca | reverse complement strand
AGCTCGCTCGAAATTAAAGACCTGACCCCGTCGGTTCATCGTGCACCAGCAGCGCGATCGGCAGCCCGATCCCTATCGGGTGCCAGATGAGCTGGAGGAAGAAGTTCAACGAAAATAGCGGAGCCGGATTGGCGCGACTCAAGGGGACGACGATGATGTTCATCCCGAACCACACCACCAATCCATAGATGAGCCCCGCCTTCACGCGCCCGGATCCGGTGGTGATGAGCCGCCGGAGCGGTTCCCGCCTCTGCGAGAGCAAAAAGTACAGAATCGTCCAGCCGTACGCGATCGTGAAGTGCAGCAGGAGCCCGAGCGCCGCAGTGGAGAGGCCGCCCTGGAAGGCGGCCTCTCCGAGCAGTCCGGATGCAACCGACTGCGGAATTCGTATCGCCGGGACATGCGCGACCACTCTCGTGTAGAGGTAGATCGGATAGAGCATGTCCAGTACACCGACCAACGCTCCAGCCACGAGAACGCGCGCCATGATGCCGCGTCCGCGCATGGCGAGCGATTCTGTCGTAGCAGACATGACGCGCGTCCTCCGAAGAGACGGGGTCAGGTCTTTAATTTCGAGCAGGCTCAACCATAGCTCTGCTATGGTTGAGCCTGCTCGAAATTAAAGACCTGACCCCGTCGGGCAGGAGTTGGGATCGTTCGCGTTCCGGGCCGGTTGAGCGCTCGGGTCGGGAACGTTGGAGTTGGTCTGCCGCTCGGTGACGCCGTACGGCAGCCGCCCCGGGATCACCGACGCTCCGTTGGCCGGAACGAGAGCGGGGATGCACGTCCGCTTGTAATCGTTCCACGCCTCCACGTTCTGGAAGAGCGTGATGTACTTCTCGGTCATGATCGCGTCGAGCAGCGCGGGCCCCGACGCCGAGATGGGACCGAGCGCTATCGCGCGGTGCCACGGAGTGGCCGTACCCCACGCGGCGCGCTCCTGGTTCAACGTCGCCAGCGCGGCCGATGGGTCGGTGTGGTACTGCGCCTCGGCCATGATCAGACGGTTTTCGTTGTACGTCACGATCGGCTGCGGGAACGCCGCGCCGCCGCGGAAGTCACTGAGGTAGCCTCCCGCCTTGTTGGAGAGATCGTAGTACTCGGCGCGACGTGGATCACCCAGGTCGCCGAGGAGCGAGTACAGGTGCGTGTCGCTCGTGGCGATGATGTCGCCGTCACGTCCGGTGCCGCCGTTGGCGTTCATGAACTGATACCAGGGGTTCGACTCTCCCTGCAGCCCGCCGGTGAAGCTGGCGATGTAGTCGCCGCCGTTGGACGCGATCCCCTGCTGCGCTTCGGCGAGTGCGGACGCGTACGCTGCGTCTCCGTTCACCTCGGCGGCGTGCAGGTAGAGCCGCGCCTTCAGCGTGTGGGCAAGCGCGATCCACTTCGCCGGATCGCCGCCGTACACCAGGTCGGCGTCCTGCGCGCCCGGACCATCACCGCCGAGGTTGGTGATCGCCTCGCTCAGCAGCGCCTGCAGCGCGTCGTACACATCCATCTGCGCATCGAGCTGCGGATCGGGGAACGAATCCGGCTTCGCCGCCTGCGAGTAGGGGATGTCGCCCCAGATGTCGGCGGTGGTGCCGATCTCCATGGCCTCGATCACCTGCGCCATCCCGAGGTACTGCATGTCGCCGGCGTCGTGTGCCAGCGCTTCGACCTTGCGTATGTCCACGAGTCCCCCACTCGCGTAGGGGATGATGAACTCGCCATCGAAGGAAGCTTCACCCACGCCGGTGTACTCGTAGGTTCCCTTCGCCTGGCGCGCCACTCCCTTCACCTGCTGCATCCACATCCCGGTGAGGCGCGCGAGACTCTGCGTCTGCTGCGCCCAGAGGTTCACCTCGGTGGAGAGGAAGATCTGACTGATGCTGGCGCTGGTGGGAGTGGTGGGGTTGTTCGTCAGCTCCCCGCCACTCAGAAAGTCCTTGCACCCGGCGACGAGGATCGGCAGTGCCGCCGTGAGTGCCACGCGGATGTATGTCTTCACGGGTCGCCTCGCTCACTTGTTGAGACCGATCGAAACGACGATCGACCGGGTCTGCGGATTGTTGAAGTAGTCCACGCCCTGAATGAGCACCGCCGCGCCGCCGAGGTTCGCCTCGGGGTCGATGCCGCGGTAGTCGGTCCAGGTGTGCAGGTTGCGACCGGAGACGCGCACGTCGATGGTGGAGAGGCCGAGCGAGCGCGATACCCACGGCTGGTCGAAGGTGTAGGCAACCGAGACCTCGCGCAGCTTGGTGTAGCTGCCGTCTTCCACGAACTGCGAGGCGGGGCCGACGAAGCCGGAGCCGTTGCCGGTGAACCAGCCCGCACCGATCACCACTGGCGTCCCCGCACCCGGGCCGGCCGCGGGACCGTCGAGGAAGGGATAGTCCTTTCCGAACACGAAGCTCTGGCCGCGGATGTCGGTGTCCCTGTGCGTGCCGAAGTTGTAGAGCGCGCCGCGCGTGCCGTTCCAGACGTCACCGCCCTGCTTGTGATCGACGAGCGCGGTGAGCTGCCACTTCCTGAAGCGGAACGAAGTGCGGATGCTCCCCGTCCAGTCGGGGTTCGGATCGGCTATCACACGGTCGGTGGGGTCGAGCACGGGGAAGCCCGATTCATCTATGTACAGCGCGCCGGCGGGCGCGTTGCCGCACGCGGCGTCGACGTCGGCAATGTTGTGCCCCGCGTTGTCGGCGATGTTGGTGAGACCGCGGCCGCAGCGCACGAAGTCGTTGCCGCGGAGCCCGATCCCCTGGCCGACCGTGGCCGCGCCTACGGTACCGGCGAAAGTTCCCGCGGCCTGCGATGCGTTGCTCACGAAGTCCGCGCCGAGGAGGCTGAGCACTTCGGTCCTGTTCTTACCGAACTGGAAGCCGACCTCCCACGCGGCATCCTTCGAGGTGTAGGGGCGGACGTTGAGCGTCGCCTCCCACCCCTTGTTGCGCATCCGCGCGCCGTTCTCGA
>JBIQMO010000377.1:0-2966 GCA_044463245.1 Gemmatimonas aurantiaca | reverse complement strand
CGTAACGAACACTCCTACGATGACTTCGTCTCGTCGCTTCATGGGGCGAGTTTGGGAGCGAGGAAGAGCGCGGTTAGCGCGTCGAGCAAGAGTATGACGACCGATGAGATGACGACCGCGCGCGCCGTCGAGCGGCCCACGCCCTCGGCGCCAGTCTCGGCGATGTAGCCCTCGTACGAGCAGATGAGGGCTATGAAGAGACCGAAGAGCGTCGCCTTGATCAGCGCGTAGTAGACTTGGAACGGGATGAAGGTGAGGCGCAGCCCCGTCGTGTAGTCTACCAGCCGCACCTCGGTGGCCAGCACTACCGTGATTCCGCCGGCCACGATCCCGATGGCGATCGCCAGGATCGTGAGGAGCGGCATCATCGTCAGCCCCGCGATCGCACGCGGTACCACGAGGTATGCCACCGGGTCGTAGGCCAACGTCTCGAGCGCGTCGATCTGTTCCGTGACGCGCATAGTCCCGATCTCGGCGGTCATCCGTGCTCCCACTCTACCCGCCAGCACGAGAGCGGTGAGGAGTGGCGCCAGCTCAAGGATGATGCTCTGCCGCGTGATCCACCCAACGATCGACAGCTGGATCCCGGGGAAGAGCTGGTAGGTGGTCTGGAACGCCGTCACGGCGCCGATGAACGCGGCCACGATCCCTGCGAGCGGGAGCGAGTCCACGCCGATCTTGCGCATCTGCGTGATCGTGAGCGGCGCGTAGGTGCGCACCTCCGCGAGCGCGCGGAAGATGTCGCCGAGGAAGTAGACGCGCGAGCCGATCTGCGCGAAGAAGGCCGCCGTCCAGCGCCCGATGGGGCGGAAGAAGGACATCGCGATGCGCTGGTGCGCGGGGAAGTTCCCCGTCGGCCGTCGTCCCGGCTCGGGGTAGTAGGTAGCGCTCACTCTGCGCCCCCTCTGTGAGCGCGGGCCCTCAAGTACGTACCTTGGCCAGAAGGATCAGCCCCAGAAAGCCGAAGAGCGCGTTGGGAAGCCATGCCGCAATGTTGGGCGGAATGACTCCTCCGCCGCCGATGGCCTTGGTGATCTGGATGAGCATGAGAAAGAGAACGGTGGTGGCCAGGCTGACCCCGATGCCGTACGCGGCCCCGCCGCGCTTGGTGCTGGTGGCGAGCGGCGCGCCGAAGATGGCGATGATCAGGCAGGTGACCGGGATGGCGATCTTGAGCGCGCGCTCCACCTTGAGCTCGTTGGCGTCGCCTCCCGAGCGCTCGAGCGCAGCGATGAAGCGGCTCAGCTCCGAGTAGCGCATCTCCTCCGGGCTGCGCGGCACGAGCGTGAGGTCGGCGGGCGCTTCGTCGAAGTCCCGGTCGCGGAGCGAGTCGAAGCGAATCGCGTACGTCTGTGATGAGTCGGGGATGATGTGCAGGCTTCCCTGTCTGAGGGTCCAGCGGTCGTGTGTGGTGTCCCACTGGGCGCTGTTCGCCGCGAGAAGATAAGTCGGATACTCGGGGCCGCTACCCTTTCGTTCGATGGAGAGCTGGTCGATCATGTTCCGCTTCACGTTCAGCGCCGCCACCTGGTAGACGCGTCCGTGCGGCGCCTCGTAAGCGAAGTTGAACCGGTCGTTTGCGGACGCCTTGCCCCGCTCCTCGAGAATCTCGTTGCGCTTCGCGTTGGTGACCGGTACCACTTCGCCCAGCACCAGCGCGAACAGGGTCACGAGCGAGGCGCCGAAGAAAATCGGCGCCACGAGACGGAAGAAGCTGATCCCCGAGGCCTTCGCCGCCGTGATCTCCGAGTGGCGCGTGAGCGCTCCTATCGAGAACACGGTGGCGAAGAGCACCGCGGCTGGCAGCACCATGAACATCGAGTCCGGTATCCAGTACAGATAGCTCAGCGCTATCTGACCATTGGTGAGATTCCGGTTGAGGTAGGTGTCCAGGTGGTCGACCAGATCTATGATGATGACGAGGAGCGGGAAGCCGAGCGCCATCGGCACGAAGATCTTCCAGAACTCCGAGAGGATGTAACGGTCGAGGGGGTGCAGGATCCTCTTCAAGCCGTGCTCCTCCGGCGGTCGGCCCGGATCCCCATGCGGCGTGCCAGGCGCGCCAGGGCGGTGCGCACGGCGTCGATGATCTCGCTCGCGTCGCCGCCCCTCGCTGTCGCGCCCGAGCGCTGGACGCGCACGAGGAGAATCAGCCCCGCCACGGTGAAGATCGCGTTGGCGAGCCACATGGCGATGATCGGGCTCAGGATTAGCTTGTCGGCCAGCGTCTCACCCGCGATGAGGCACACGTAGTAGAGCGCGAAGGCCACGAGACTCGCGCCGATGACGAGCCCCACGCCGCCGCGCGGGAAGCGGAGCGCGATCGGCGCGCCGAAGAGCACGAACACGACGCACGCCGCGGCGAGGGCGAACTTCTTCTGGATCTCCACCTGGTAGCGGCTCATGGTGGAGCGCGCGTCAGTGATGCGCGAGCGGATCACGTTGATCTGACCCACGGTCGCCTCGGGCGCGCGCCTCGACTCGAAGCGCTCGTTGCCGAGCTCCTCGGCGATCGGTCGTGAGCCCTCCTGCCCGGCGCTCGGTGCCCGACGCTCCTGCGCCGGTCGTTCCTGCGCCGGTCGTTCCTGCGCCTGCCGTCCTTTCGCCTGTCGCTCCTGCACCTGCCCCTGCCCCTGCACCGGCGCCGGGGCGGCCGGCGCGCGTCGCGGGCGCTGGCCGCTCGCCTGCTGCGCCGGGAGGAGCGGGGTCGTGGGTGGCGCGGGTGGCTCGGCCGCCTCGGCGGTCTTCACGCCGCCGAAGACCCGCGTGATGAGCTCGCAGTACAGTGCCCCAGACGTGCGCTGGTCGCTCAGCCGACGAGCCTCCCGCTCGGGTGGCGGTGCGCCGGTGGCCGCGCTGTGCACCGCCCCTACCAGCATCGCCTCGAGGTCCTCGCGCGCGGTCTCGAGCTGGCGGACGCCGCGCTGGTACTGCGCGTTCATCTCGCACATCGTCATCTCGCGCTC
>JBIQMO010000376.1:0-2969 GCA_044463245.1 Gemmatimonas aurantiaca | reverse complement strand
CTCTTCGCGCGGCCGCGCGGACCGTACGCCTGGCTCTACTGGACGATGACGGCGGCCAACGTGCTCACACCGCAGCTCTTCTGGTTCAGACAGCTGCGCACCAACGTCGTGGTGCTCTTCATGGCATCGGTGCTCATCTGGGCCGGGATGTGGATGGAGCGCTTCGTGATCATCGTGACGTCGCTCAATCGGGATTTCCTCCCCTCGAGCTGGCACTTCTACGCGCCGACCTGGGTGGACTGGGGGCTTCTCGTTGGAAGCATCGGGGTCTTCTTCCTCCTCTTCTTCGCTTTCCTGCGCTGGGTGCCCTTCGTGCCGGTGAGCGAGGTGAAGCGGCTTCGCTTCGAGCTCCGTCGCGAGGAGCAATTCCAGGAGGTACACGGCGCGAGTGCGTCGTCGAGCGTACGCGTTCCCACGCGCGCCCTCGGCGTGGAGGGTGAGTGATGAGCATCTTCTCGAGGACACGGCGGCCGCAGCTCCTGGCGGAATTCGGCTCGCCGGAAGCGATGACGCGGGCGCTCGAGGCGCTGCATGCGGCTGGCTACCGCGAGCTCGAGACGTACACCCCCTTCGACATGCCGCGCACCACCAGCGCGCTCGGCCTCCGCCGGCCGCTGCTCCCGTGGATCGTCGCTCTCGGCGGCCTGGGTGGAGGGATTGCGGCGTACTGGATTCAGTGGTTCGCGGACTCGTGGAGCTATCCGCTGAATGTCGGTGGGCGGCCGATTCACCCGGTGCCGGCGTTCATCCCCGCCACCTTCGAGGGGACCGTGCTGGCCGCTGCGCTCGTCGCTTTCTTCGGACTCTTCATCTCCCTGCGCCTCCCCGCACTCTGGCATCCCGTCTTCGAGGTCGAGGGATTCGAGCGCGCCACGGTGGACCGCTTCTGGATCGAGGTAGACGGAGTACAGAGCGACCTGGACGCGCACGAGATGCGCCGGATCGTGAGCGACGCGGGTGCGCTGCGGGTCGTGCCACTGGGGATGGAGGAGCAATGAGACTCCGAGCGACATCTCGCGTCTGGCTGATGGCGCTCGGCGCCGCACTCTCGCTGGCCGCATGCAGTCGCGAGCACGGTGCGGTCGCGCCCACCTTCGAGCGCATGCTCGTGCAGCCTCGCTACGAGCCGTACGGCGCGAGCGACTTCTTCCCCGATGGCCGTGCGATGCGCATCCCGCCGAACGGCACCGTCTCGCACGAGCGGCTGGCCGACAGCGCCCTCATCCCGCCTGGCACGCCGGGAGGCGATTCCGCCGCT
Source organism: Gemmatimonas aurantiaca (assembly GCA_044463245.1). GTDB lineage: Bacteria > Gemmatimonadota > Gemmatimonadetes > Gemmatimonadales > Gemmatimonadaceae > JADGGM01. The sequence goes on along the minus strand of JBIQMO010000376.1, from coordinate 1,711 downwards.
GGCATGCCTCTGGAACCGAGCGAGGCGCTGCTCGCTACCGGCCAGTCGCGCTTCGGGATCTACTGCGCGGTGTGCCACGGCGTCCTCGGCGACGGCCAGAGCATCGTCGCGCGCAACATGGTGGAGTGCCCCCCGCCATCCCTGCTCTCGGCGACGGTCCGTGCGCTGCCGCCCGCGACGCTCTTTCAGGTCGTGAGCGACGGATTCGGCCGCATGCCGCCGTACGCCGCCGAGCTTCCCGTGGAGGAGCGCTGGGCTGTGGTGGCCTACGTGCGGCAGCTGCAGAGTCGTGCACCGAGCAGCGGCGCGCCACCGCCGCGCGGACCCGGTTGCGGTAGCCGACTGTGACGACCCACGCCTCCGTGTACGATACCGCGGTGGCGGAGCGCGCCCCGGCCGGTCGCAACGCGATCCGGGGCTCGATCGCGCTCGGCGTGATCGGCTTCGCCTTCGTCGTGCTGGGGATCGTCACCTCTCCGCGGCAAGCATACATGTCGTATCTCGTCGCGTACATCGCGGTGCTCGGCACAGTACTGGGCGCGCTGATTCTCGTGATGATGAGCTACCTGGTCGGAGCCAGGTGGTTCGTCGTGCTGCGGCGCCTCACCGAGGCGATAGCCGGCACCCTCCCAACCCTCGCGCTTCTCTTCATTCCCATACTGTTCGCCCTGCCCCACATCTATCCCTGGGCAATGCCCGCTGGGAGCATTCCGCGCGAGTTGCAGCAGGAGATAGCGAAGAAGGTCGCGTATCTGAATGTGCCATTCTTCACGATCCGCGCGATCACGTATTTCGCCGTTTGGATCGTGCTCGCGTGGCTCCTGCGAAAGTGGTCGGTGAGGCAGGACCGCGAGGGCGGCGTCCAGCTCACCCTCCGGATGCGGCGCCTCAGCGCCGCCGGCGCTCCCTTCCTCGCCGTTACCCTCACTTTTGCATCCTTCGACTGGCTGATGTCGCTCACGCCGGCGTGGTGGTCGACAGTCTACGGCGTCTACTTCTTCTGCGGTGCGATCGTGGCGGGGATCTCACTCGTCGCGCTCCTCACGTTGCTGGCCGAACGTACCGGTAGCACGGAGGGCCATGCAGGCGGAGAGCACTTCGGTGCGCTCGGCATGGTGCTGCTGACCTTCGTGATATTCTGGGCATACATCGCGTTCGCTCAGCTGCTGATAATCTGGATAGCCGACATCCCCGCCGAGTCCAGCTGGTACATCGTGCGACTGCGCGGCGGCTGGGGACAGGTGGGGCTCGCGCTACTGATCTTCCACTTCGCGCTCCCCTTCCTTCTGCTCCTCCCCCGCGACCTGAAGCGCAGCCCCCGCGCAATGGCGTGGATCGGAGCGATGCTGCTCATCATGCACTACTTCGACGTCTGCTGGCTCGCGATGCCGGTGCTTCACCCTGAAGGGCTGACCCTCCACTGGCTCGACTTCGCTTCACTCGCCGCGGTCATCGGGCTCACGACCGCCTCCGGTGTCTGGCTCTTCCATCGAAGCGCGCCGGTTCCGGTGGGAGATCCGTACTTCCAGGAGTCGGTACGCTATGGGGCGGAGCAGGTTCACGATTAGCTGGGGAGGGATTATTGCGGCTGGTCCTGGTTCATCTCGGGTTCTCAGTTCGTCGCGTTCTAACTGCGCACGCGGAGGTCGCGGAGGGATCGCGGCGCTGGGCCGTAACTGCGCACGCGGAGGGCGCGGAGGGAACTGCGAGA
>JBIQMO010000375.1:0-2976 GCA_044463245.1 Gemmatimonas aurantiaca | reverse complement strand
GCGGAGACGTGGACAGCGACTTCCCGATGACGCTCGAGCCGGGCGCGCGCACGGGGGAGCGCGGCAGGGGGATGCGATTCACCATCGGGGGCGGCGGCGCGCGGATCAGCGCGCAGACGTTCAGCGGCGACATCACCATAGAGCGCGCCTCGGGCGCCAGCCGGGAGGAGTAGACCATGAGAGAGATCCGCACCATCGCCACCATCTCCGCCATAGCGGCCATCGCCGCCCTCGCCGCTCCGTTGGCCGCGCAGCAGTCCGCGAGCGGCAGCAACGACAACACCTTCGACTGGTCGGGCGCCATCCCGGCGGGAAGCTGGCTGCGCATCGCGAACCTCAACGGCTCCATCGAGGTCGAGCCCGCGAGTGGCAGCACCGCCCAGGTTCACGGCGAGAAGAAGTGGCGCGAGGGCGATCCGAAGAGGGTGCACTTCGTGGTGGCGAAGGACGGCGACAACGTCACGGTCTGCGCCCTCTGGAACGAGGATGACAGCTGCGACGAAGACGGCTACCACTCGCACGGCCACCACGGCGACAACGACCACAACGACGTCTCCGTAAAGTTCACTGTGCAGCTTCCGAAGGGCGTGCGCGTCGCGACCAACACGGTGAACGGTTCGCTCGACATCTCAGGCGCCACCGCGGAGGTCGTGGCCCACACCGTGAACGGCCGCATAGACGCCGCGAGCACGAGTGGTCCGGTCGACGCGGAGACGGTGAACGGGTCCATACGCGTGCGCATGGACGCGATCCCGACCAACACCGGGGAACTGGAATACTCCACGGTGAACGGCTCCGTCACCATCGAGGTGCCGTCGGACTTCGCGGGGGAGCTGGAGATGGAAACGGTGAACGGCTCGCTGCAGAGCGACTTTCCCGTCACGATGCAGGGGCGCTTCAACCCCAGGCATCTGCGAGCGAAGATCGGCCAGGGCGGACCTGTCATTCGCCTCAAGACCGTGAACGGAAGCGTGGAGCTCAAGAAACTGAGCTGACCTCTGGCGCGTAGTGTCTTCCGCGGGCATGATGACGTGCCCCGGGGCGGCGGGATCGTCGCTCGGGGCACGCTTCACATCCGCCCCGAGCGGAGCGTGTCGCCTTCACGCTGCTCCGGTCCATCGCACCATGGAGTGAAACATGTCGCGAAAGCTCGCCGTGCTTCTTTTCGTCGCGCCATTCATCCTCGGCGCATGCATGACGGACTCCGGCCCGCTGCATAGGGAGCCGAACGCGTTCAGCTGGAACGGGAGCGTCGCTGCAGGGAAGACGCTCTACCTGCGCAACGTGACCGGAGGGATCAAGGTACTGGCGACCGACTCGCCTACCGTCCACGTGCAGGCATCTAAGAGCTGGAGGGGAAGCGACGATGGCGATGTTCGCATCATCCAGCGGGAGGTGGCCGAAGGCGTCATCATCTGCACCATGGTGGGCAACGCGAGCGACTGCACGCCATCGAGCTACAGCACCAACGGTCCGAACGGCAATCGCACCATCAACCTGCGCGACCTTCTCGGACGCGGGAAGACGGCTTCGGTGGACTACGTGGTGACAGTCCCCGCCGGTGTGAAAGTGGACGTAACCACCATCAGCGGTGGCATCGGCATGGCCGATGTGACGGGCCCCGTGAAGGCCGAGACTGTGAACGGCCGGGTTCAGGTAGCCGCACGCTCCGGTCCGGTCACGGCCAGCTCGGTGAACGGGAGCGTCAGCGTCGCGATCGATTCGCTCGACGAGCCTGGCGACATCGAGCTCTCCACCGTCAACGGCTCCGTGACTGCCCAGCTTCCGCCATCGTTGCAGGCGCAGCTCAGCATGGAGACGGTGCACGGGAGCCTGCACAGCGACTTCGACGTTGCCGGGAGAGATACGTCGGAGCACAAGGAGATCCACGGCACCATCGCCGGCGGCGGCCGCCGCGTGGCACTGGAGACCGTCAACGGAAGCGTGAAGCTGCTGCGCGGTACGTGAGCGCGGTCGTCACTACCCCGTGCGAGGACGACGCTCGATGGTCGAACGCGAAGATTACTATTGAAGACGTGAAATGATGTGAGCACCGCCGGCTCGATGTGACTGGCGCCTCGCGGTGCGCGTCATCAGATTCGCAACCGTGTCCATCAGCCGCCTTCTTTCCGTCGCCCTCGTCGCGCTGTCGTTCGCTTCCATCAGTGGCACCGCGAGCGCGCAGACCATCGAGCCCAGATACATCGCTCGCGCCGAGCTGATGCCGCCGGTGTTGCCGCCCACGTCGCTCGGCGCTCGCGCACCTGTGCCGTCTTCGATCCCCGCACTCGACGCCGACCCTCCCGCTCCGGCTCGGCGCGGCCCCACGGACGACAGCACGTCGCGCCCGACGACCCACTTCAAGACCCGCTTCGTGCTCGGCTTCATCAGCAGCATCCTCGCACACGAGGCCGGTCACGTGATCGCGTCGTACGCCGTCGGCGGGCGCCCGTACTTCGGCTTCGACAAGGGACGTCCCACCGTCTACTCGGGGATCGACGCCGGCCTCGAGCCGCACAAGCAGTTCATCTTCTCGAGCGCCGGCCTCACCGTGCAGACCTTGATGGATGAGCTGATCCTCGACATCCCCCATCACCGCGGCGGCGCCTTCGAGCGCGGCCTCCTCTCCGGCGGTATCGCCACCACCGCCTTCTACATCACCATCGGCCGCAGCGCGAGCGTGAGCGACGTGACCTTCATGGCTCGCACTTCATCGCTCTCCAAGACCCAGGTCTCCCTGATCTTCGGCGCGATCGCCGCCTCGCACGTGATTCGCATCCACTACGACGATCACTATGCCCACTTCTTCGCCGCGCCCACGGAGAGGGGAGCGTTGAAGGTGGGGATGGTGGTGAGGTAAGTCGGAGAGAAAGCAGACAGCAGAAAGCAGAAAGCAGTGAACGGCTCGTAGTTCGAGATCTCGAACAGGCCGACGGGGTCAGGTCTTGCATCGTGCATCGGCCAGCCAGTGGCTGG
>JBIQMO010000374.1:0-3050 GCA_044463245.1 Gemmatimonas aurantiaca | reverse complement strand
GGAAGTTCCGCACCTCGGCGCGGCCGTAGTTGAAGATCAGCGTCCCCCAGTCGGGATGCTCGCCGAGCCGTGGGTCCTCGTGCTCGTAGAGCGCGGTGCCGTCGAAGCGGCGGAGCGCGAAGTCGTCCTTGGGAAAGTGCGCCGGCACCCAGTCGAGGAGCACGCCGATCCCCGCCTGGTGGCAGTGATCCACGAAGTAGCGGAAGTCGTCGGGCGTACCGTAGCGCGCGGTGGGAGCGTAGTAGCCGGTCACCTGGTATCCCCACGATCCCGCGAAGGGGTGCTCCATGATCGGGAGGAGCTCCACGTGCGTGAAGCCGAGTCGCTTGACGTGCTCCACCAGTCGCGGCGCGATCTCCCTGTACGTGAGAGACCGCCCACCCTCCTCGGGGACTCGCGCCCACGATCCCATGTGCAGCTCGTAGATGCTCATCGGCTCGCGCGCGGGATCGCGGCGCGCGCGCTCGTCCATCCATGCCGCGTCGCCCCAGCGATAGTCATCCGGCGAGACGACCCGGGACGCGGTACCGGGCGGTACCTCCATGGCACGCGCGTACGGATCGGTCTTCACCCGGATCGCGCGCTCGCGCGTGAGGAGCTCGAACTTGTAGAGCGACCCCGGCTCGACGCCGGGCACGAAGATCTCCCACACTCCGGATGCACCGAGTGAGCGCATGGGAAGTAGACGTCCGTCCCACGCGTTGAAGTCGCCCACCACGCTCACGCGCCGCGCGTTGGGCGCCCACACGGTGAACGATGTCCCGCGCTCGCCATCCACGGTTCGCGCATGTGCACCCATCATCCGCCAGAGCCGGCGATGAGTCCCTTCATTGAAGAGGTGCAGATCCAGATCGCCCACTGTGGGGAGGAAGCGATAGGGGTCGCCCCGCTCCCACACGGCGCCGTCGCGGAAATGAAAGCGGAGGCGATACCGCATCGGCAGCGTTGCGCGCGGAATGAACGTCGCGAATAATCCGCGCGCTCCTTCCACCGGCTGGAGCGGGAGCGCTTCACCGCTTGGCGGTATGTACTCCACCGACTCGGCATCGGGGTGCATGGTACGCACGGTGACACCGGCCACGCCACCCATCTCGTCCGGGTGGGCACCGAGCACACCGTGCGGGTTCGAGCTCTCACCACGAAGCAGCAGATCCATCTCGCGACTTTCCGTCATTCACCTCCTCCCGCTCTCCCCGTGGATTCATCGCTCGCTGGCCGGGCCTTCGCTCCTGGCGACTGCGCGGCCCGCATTCCGTCCATAGGCGCACCGACTCGCGGCACCGAACCCGATTCCGGTCGTGAAGCGGAAAGCGGCTCTCGCGCGGCCGGAGGAGCTGGAGTGGCCGGCACACTCGGCACCTCGGGTACCTGCGGCACCTCGGGCTCCGCGGGCGTGGGCACGGGAACGTAACGCAGGAGCACCAGCGAGAAGGGCGCGAGCGTTGCACCCATCGTGCCGAGCGCCTGTCCGCGGTCGGCGGCAGTGTTCACGAGCTCCGTCCATTCGCCCTGCGCCGCGAGCTCGGGGAGCACGAACGACTGCGTCCCCTCGCGATTGTTGATGATGAGGAAGAGCGTGTCGCCTCGCACTGGACGGCCGCGGCTGTCGATCTCGTCGGCGGCCTCGCCGTTGATGAGCATCCCGAGCGCGTGCAGATCGTCATTGCGCCAGTCGGCGTCGGTCATCTCCGCGCCGTCGGCGCGCCGCCACGACAGATCCTTCGCGCCGAGCGCGTTCAGCACCGCCCCGCGAAAGAAGCCGCGCCGGCGCAGCACCGGGTTCGCCTTTCGCAGAGCGAACACCCGGCGCGTGAACTCGAGCAGCTCCCTGTCTCGCTCGCCGAGCCGCCAGTTCACCCAGCTCGTGGGGTTGTCCTGCGCGTACGCGTTGTTGTTCCCGAGCTGCGTGCGGCCCATCTCGTCGCCGTGCGATATCATCGGCACGCCCTGCGAGAAAGCGAGCGTAGCGAGGAAGTTGCGCTTCGCGCGGTCGCGTCGCCTCAGGACCTTCGGATCATCAGTCGGACCCTCGACTCCCCAGTTGCGACTGTAGTTCGCATCGGTGCCGTCGCGATTCTGCTCGCCGTTGGCCTCGTTGTGCTTCTGCTCGTAGCTCACGAGGTCCTCGAGCGTGAAGCCGTCGTGCGCGGTGATGAAGTTCACGCTCGCGTACTGCGTGCGGTTGCTCCACTGGTAGATGTCGCTGCTCCCCGAGAGTCGCGAAGCGACGTCGTTCACCATCCCCGCGTCGCCTCTCCAGAAGCGGCGCATGTCGTCCCGGTACTTCCCGTTCCACTCGGCCCACCCGATGGGAAAGTTCCCCACCTGGTAGCCGCCAGGCCCGATGTCCCACGGCTCCGCTATGAGCTTCACGCGCGAGAGCGTGGGGTCCTGGTGGATGATGTCGAAGAACGTCCCGAGCCGGTTCACCTCGTACAGCTCGCGCGCCAGCGCCGGCGCGAGATCGAAGCGGAAGCCGTCCACGTGCATCTCGTTCACCCAGTAGCGGAGCGAGTCCATGATGAGCTGGATCGTCCGCGGGTGCTGCATGTTGAGCGAGTTGCCGCAGCCGGTGAAGTCGAGGTAGAAGCGCGGGTTCTTCGGGTCGAGCCGGTAGTACGCGGCGTTGTCTATCCCGCGTAGCGAGAGCGTGGGCCCGAGATGATTCCCCTCGGCGGTGTGGTTGTAGACCACGTCGAGGATCACCTCGATCCCCGCCGAGTGGAGCGTCTTGACCATCGACTTGAACTCGCCCACCTGGTCACCGAGTCCACCAGCGGAGTAGCGCACATCGGGCGCGAGGAAGCCGATGGAGTTGTATCCCCAGTAGTTGGTGAGCCCGATCTCGGCGAGGTGGCGCTCCACGGCGAAGTGGTGCACGGGAAGGAGCTCCACCGCGGTCACGCCGAGCGAGAGGAGATGCTCGATGACGGGATCGGAGGAGAGCCCGAGGTAGGTGCCGCGCAGGTTGTCGGGCACGAGGGGGTGCAGCTGCGTCATCCCCTTCACGTGGCACTCGTAGATCACCGTCTGATTCCACGGCGTGCGCG
>JBIQMO010000373.1:0-3060 GCA_044463245.1 Gemmatimonas aurantiaca | reverse complement strand
ATGCGGCTCGAAACTGAAGACCTGACCCCGTCGGCCACGCATCAAGCCGTCGTCTCCCTGATCACCTGCTCGAGCGTCGTGATTCCCTTCATGACCTTGAGGAGGCCATCCATTCGAAGGGTGAGCATGCCGTCGGCGATCGCGGCGTCGCGGATCTCGCCCGCTCCCACGTTCTGGAGGATCAGCTTGCGGAGGCGCTGGGTCATGGCCATCACTTCGTAGAGGCCCTGGCGACCCTTCAGGCCGTTGCCGTTGCACGCGTCGCAGCCGCGGCCGCGGAAGAGAGGTATCTCGCTGACCTTCGTGCCCAGGTTGAAGTTCTGGACGATCGGAGCGGCGAGCTTGGTGGCGCCCCTCTTCATGTTCTCGACGGCTTCCTCGGTGTAGTGCATGTCGCCGAGCGTCATGTCGGGTTTCAGCTTCGCGGCACGATAGTACTCGTCGGTCCATTCGACGCGCTGAATACACGTGCTGCAGATGCGGCGCACGAGACGCTGAGCCAGCACGAGGTTGACCGCGGAGGCGACGTTGAAGGGTTCGAGGCCCATGTCGAGGAGGCGTGTGACCGTTTCCGCCGCCGAGTTGGTGTGCAGGGTGCTCATGACCAGGTGGCCGGTGAGCGCCGCCTTGATTGCGATGCCACCGGTCTCCAGGTCACGAATCTCACCGATCATGATGATGTTCGGGTCCTGACGCAGGAACGCCTTCAGTGCGGCGGCGAAGGTGAGCCCGATCTCGGTGCGGACGAGCACCTGGTTGATCCCGAAGAGGTTGTACTCCACCGGGTCCTCCGCGGTCATGATGTTCACGTCCACGTTGTTGACCTTGGAGAGCGCGGAGTAGAGCGTTGTCGTCTTACCAGAACCGGTCGGCCCCGTCACCAGCACCATTCCATATGGATTGGTGACCGCTTCCATGAGATCCTGCTCGGCGCGCGGCTCGATGCCGAACTTCTCGAGGTCGAGCGTCAGGTTCCCCTTGTCGAGAATTCGGAGCACGATCTTTTCGCCGAAGAGCGTGGGAAGCGTGGAGACGCGGTAGTCGATGACCTTCTTCCCGATCTTCAGCTTGATGCGGCCGTCCTGCGGAACGCGACGCTCGGCGATGTTGAGGTTCGCCATGATCTTGAAGCGGGAGACGAGAGCCGCCTTCAGCTTCATCGGCGGCTTCATGATCTCCATGAGCGCGCCGTCGATGCGGTAGCGCACGCGCATCTCGTTCTCGAAGCACTCGAAGTGGATGTCCGAGGCGCCGCGGCGGACGGCGTCGGTGAGGATGCCGTTGATCAGCTTCACCACCGGCGCGTCGTCGATGGCGGCGGCGAGGGTGGCGGCGCTGATCTCCTCATCCCTCTCTTCCACGACCTCGACGTTGTCGTCGTCGTCGATGTCCTGGAGGAGGCTCTGGAGCGCGGCGTCGGGGGACTCGCCGTAGTGCTTCTCGATCGCGTTGCGGAGCGTGTACTCGCCCGCTATGACGGGGAAGATGTCGTAGCGGGTGATGAACTTGAGGTCGTCTATGACCACCAGGTTCGACGGATCCGCCATCGCGACCGTGAGCGTGCGCCCCTCGCGCTTGAGCGGGAGGAGGAGGTGGCGCTGCGCGAGGTCGGGAGGAATGAGCTTCGCGATCCTGGTGTCGACCTCGAAGTTGCTGAGGTCCACCGCCGGCATGCGGAACTGCCGGGCGAGCATCCTGGTGAGCTCGACTTCGTTGATGAAGCCCATCTTCACCAGGTTGTAACCGACCCGCATTCCCGTGTTTTTCTGCTCCTGCAGCGCCTGCTCGAGGGCTTCTCGGGTTATCAGCCCTTCACGGATGAGGAGCTCGCCGAGTCGCTCACCGGAGGATGCAGCTACTGGTGCGGCCATGTTCGCCGGGAATGTGGGTTTCGGAATGGACTCTGGGCAGCCTATCGGTGAGATGGCGGTTGCCGCCGCCCCCTCGCGGGAGCGGGACGGCCGGCCGTTTCTTTCACAGGGGATGGACGCGGGCGCAGGGAAAACGTCACGTAGGGAGAGATGGCCCTGGCCAGCGCGGGACCTATTCCTTTGACGCGTTGTAATTCCTCGATGGAACCGAAGGGCCCGAGCGAATCCCTGTTGGCGACTATACGTTCTGCCATCACGGGCCCGATCCTCGGCAACCCCTCCAGCGCCGCCGCGTCCACCACGTCCACATCCACCTTGCCCGGCTTAGTGGAGGTGTAGTAGATGGTGGGACGTAGCTCTCCTCCGAAGCTACTGGTGGCCATCTCCGCTGCGAGCCGCGACTCTCCCGCCCGAGCGCCGCCGGAAGCTGCGGCTCCGCCCGTGCCGCGCCCCGCAGCGCTGCGGCTGGATGAGGACTTTTTCTTTCTCGAGCTCCCCTTCTTCGACGCACTTCGCGATCGCGCCGTATCGACCGCTTCGATCTGCATCTCGAGCGCCGGCTGCCCGGCCGCGATGGTTGGATCCCTCTCCGCTCCGCTCAACGCGGCCGACGCGCGCACGCCGCTGCCGAGGAGCATGAGGCCGGAGAGAAAGAAGAGTGCTTTCCGTTCGGCTGGTGTTGGCATGGGCGCCAATGTATGAAAGCCGGGTGGATGAGCATCACCGGAAGTCATCGCGCGGGTACGGATCGTTGCGGGCTACGAGGGTTGATTGGCGGGGGGTAGGGCGTGGGTTGTCGTGGCCTGGATGGTTTGTCTGCCAGGGCTCACTTCATCTCGCTTCAACTGCGCACGCGGAGGGCGCGGAGGGAACTGCGAGAGGACGCGGAGAACGGCCTGTGGGGGCGAGCATCGCGATCCTGATACCGGCGCATCTCGGGATCCGAGCTCCTTGAAGAGCAGGAACGCGGAGAACGCAGAGAACTGCAAAGAGAACGCAGAGGGTGCGGCACGGTCAGCTAATGCTCGCAAGCGGCCGGGAGAAAAAGAGGGAACTGCTCCCGTCCTCAAAGTCCTGCCTACCTGAGCAGGACTCCGTATGCGGGAGCAGTTCCCCTAAAAACCCCTCATTCGGGATCTCGCCTTACGGGTTTTCTCTGCGTTCTCTCGTTTTTCTCTGCGTTCTCTGC
>JBIQMO010000372.1:0-3097 GCA_044463245.1 Gemmatimonas aurantiaca | reverse complement strand
ACATCGTGGCGATCGTGCGCGTGAAGGAGTACGAACGGATCGCGCAGGTCGTGACGGAGGAGTTTCCCAACGTGCCCGGCCTCGAGAGCACGCAGACGCTCACCGCCTTCCGCGCCTACTCGAAGCAGGATCTGGAGCAGGCGTGGGACATCGGCGTCGAGTAGCAGTCGAGTAGCAGCGGATACCGCGAGCCATGAGCGACGAAGTCAACGCGTACATAACCGGGCTCTTCGCGCGAGAGGACGACCTCCTGCGCGAGCTGCGCGACGAGGCGGCGCGCGCGGGGCTTCCGGCGATCTCCGTTCCGCCGGAGACCGCGCGGTTTCTCCAGGTGCTGGTGCGGGCGTCCAACGCGTCGCGTGTGCTGGAGGTGGGGACGCTCGGCGGCTATTCGGCGATCTGGATGGCGCGCGCGATGCGGGAGGGAGGGAGCATCCTCTCGCTGGAGATAAGCCCGGAGCATGCCGCCTTTGCTCGCGGGTACATCGAACGCGCCGGTCTCTCGCACGCCATCGAGGTACGCGTCGGTCCCGCGCTGCAGCTGCTCCCCACGCTCGACGGTGAAAAGTTCGACATCGTATTTCTCGACGCCGACAAGGAGCCGCTCCCCACGTATCTCGATTGGGCGCTGCGCCTACTGAGGCCGGGCGGCCTCGTGATAGCCGACAACACGCTGCGCGGCGGGAGGGTGGCCGACCCGGCGGAGAACGACGAGCAGCTCCGCGCGATACGCGAGTTCAACCGGAAGCTGGCGTCCAGCCCGCGTCTCACGGGACTCGTCGTTCCCATAGGCGACGGTGTGGCGGTGGGCGTGGTGCAATCGTAGAACGCCTCACCGCGGAACGCCTCACCGCGCTCGGATCGGCGCACGCCCGGACAAGTACCCGGGCGCGCGCCTTTTCTTTCACCGCTGCGCGGACCAGAGGATCGAGTTGAAGAGCATCTTGAAGGTGCCTTCGGTCTGCGCACGGTTCTGCACGCGGAAGCCGAAGAGCACGACCTTCCCCTTCCCGCGAGTGAAAGCCACGGCTGCGTCGCGGCGCTCGAGCCGATCCAGACCCGTGGCCCAGCCGGAGAAGAGGATGTCCTCGCTGGCGGCCGAGTAGGTCGCGACTGCCATACGGCCGACGCCGGGAGGCGGAGGCGTGGTCGCGTACGCTATCGCATCGTCGACGAAGATCGCCGCTTCGCCGGGCATCCCGTAATTGACCGGGGAGCTCTCGTCGAGCTGCGCGCGAAGCAGGGAGCCGGGCACCGAGAAGTCGTCGCCATCCACGTTCGCCAGCGTGTTGCGGACCGGGAGATCGAGCTCGTCGATGGCGAGATCGCCCGATTCGGCGAGCGTTATGAGAGTGCCGCCCGCATCCACGAACTCCGCGAGCGCGGTGACGCCCTCGGTCCCGATCCCGCCCCTGTACTCGGGCGGCAGCTCCTCGAAGGGCCGCCCGCGCGCGCCGCCGGGCCGACCCATGACGATCATCTCCTTCGAGACGGATGGAAGGATGATCGCATCGAACGAAGCGTTCAGCTTCCCGGAGCGCATCATGGTGTTGTCGATGCTCTTCGGCGCGAAGCCGTACTGCTCGAGCACGAAGCGAGTCCATCCCTCGTCCATCGAGGCGTTCCAGGGTTTGTAGAGCCCGATGCGAACCGGGCGCTGCGTCGCGAGCGAGTCCGGAGTGCGCGGGAGCGCGGTGAGCGTGACGTGGTACTTCGATGCCAGCTCGGCGAGGTCGGAGCGCTTCGGGATGACGAAGCTCCCGGCGGGGAAGGAGGTGCCGCCGACGTCGACACGCCGCGTCGCCACGTTCACGCGGCCGCCGCTCGCGAGGATGTCGTTCACGAGCCGGAAGGCGCTGTTGCTGTTGCGCGCCAGCGCGAATGCGGCGCCGTCGCCAGCCAGCCCGCCGCGCGGCCAGTCGGATTCGGTCAACGCCCGCGCGCCCGCGCGCTCCGCGCCGGGAACCGAGCCCTTCGCGACATCCACGCCCATGAGCAGGGGAAGCGACCATGTCGTGACGTCGTACGGGCGCAGGATCGGGCCGCCGGGCGTCGTTCTCACCTCCGGGTAGCGCTGCGTTCCCAGCAGCTCCGCGGCGAACTTCCCGTACGGCTGCACCGTGGGCACCAGGAACTCGGAGGTGGTGACGAGAACCTCCACTCCATTCTCATCGAGCAGATGCGCGAGTCGCGCAGCGGCCACGGCGTCGCGCTGGTCGCGCGGGATGCGCCAGTACTCGTCCGTCCGGCCGTCGGCTATCTGCTCGCGCGCCATCGCCGCGGTGCCGCGCATGAAATCCCGTGGATGGTCGCCAACGACCTCGAGCATCGCATTGGCTGCGATCAGCTCATAGTCCATGATGTCGCGCAGCCGCCAGACACCGCCTGGCCAGGGGTTCGGAAAGTTGGTAGCGACGCCGTATTCCGCGAGACCTTTCCCGCCGCCCGAGAGCTCGTTGCGGTCGAACTGTATCGGCGTCGCCAGGCGCGCCGAAGCGAGCTCGATGATCAGCGAGAAGATGTTCTTGAATTCCGGATTGCTGTCCACCGAGCCCGGGTAGTACGCGTCGAAGACGTACTGCGACACGACGCCGGCCTTCCCCGCCTGCTCGAGGCGCCACGCCATGTTGCTCCCGATCAGGTTTATCCCGCGCCACATGAGCGGGCTCACGGAGGGCGCGATCGGGTCGGCGTAGGGAGGAACGAAGATGCGTGGACCGGACGAGCCCATCTGGTGCACGTCGAGCCAGACCTGCGGGAACCACTCCTTGTACGCGATCCGCGTCATCGCCTTCGTTTCCTTCTGCGTGAGCATGTACCAGTCGCGATTGTTGTCGTGCCCCGCATAGTGGTGGTAGAGCCAGGGCATGCGGCCGCCCTCGTACGGCGTACCCACCCACTTCCGGTACCACTCGGTTTCCATCATCTGTCCATCCGGATTGAGCGATGGAACCAGGAGCAGTATCAGATTGCCCAGCCGGCGCTCCGTGTCCGGGTCGGTGGCGGTGACGAGCTGGTAGGCGAGCTCCATCACCATCTGCGAGGAGGCGATCTCGGTCGAGTGGATGTTGTTGCTGAGGATGACGATCGCCTTCCC
>JBIQMO010000371.1:0-3108 GCA_044463245.1 Gemmatimonas aurantiaca | reverse complement strand
ATCACGAGCGCCCAGATCCGCATCACCGGCGGCACCGACTCCGCAACCGAGAAGTACGCCAGCTACATGAGAGCCGTCTGGGAAAAGGTCCGCTCCCCCACCTTCCACAAGCTCCACCGGATCGTCGAGGGCGACCTCAAGAGCTATCCGGCGCTCATGCAGTTCTTCTTCAGCGAGATCTCGCTCCGCTCGATGGATGTGGCCGCCGGCATCGTCCGCCAGGGAATCGCATCTGGGGAGTTCCGCGATGTCGATCCCGATGCGGTCACTCGCATCCACCACGCGGTGCTGATCAAGCACGGCGTATGGTGTGGCAAGCGGGAACAAGTCCCCTTCGTGGCGCATCTCTCCGACGACCAGGTCCTCGACCAGCTCCTCGACTTCATGCTGCACTCGATCCTCCGCAATCCAGCATCGTCGCAAGCCGCTCCCGCGAAGGGAGCCCAGGAATGATCTCTGACTCACGACTCTCACGGCGCTTCGGCGCCGTTCTCATCCCCCTCGCGATAATGGCTCTGGCGCCCACGCTCCCGGCACAGCGCCCGGTCCAGGACACCGCCCTCTCGCACCCCCTCTCGCTCGGCGACGCCGCCCGTCTCGCCGGCCGACTGAGCGCCAGCGCACAGGCAGCGCGCTACCGCACCGCGCAGGCAGAGGCGCGCGTCACCCAGACGCGCGCGCAACTTCTCCCCGACATCTCCGCCGGGGCGCTTGGCAACGGACGCAGCTTCAACACCGCCACCTTCGGGATCCCCCTCCCGGGCTTCGACCCGAACGGCACGGTGATCAGCGGCGTCAACACCATGGATTTCCGCGGCAAGGCGTCGATGAACATCCTCGACTTCAGCGCTTTCAGCCGGATACGCGGAGCGAAGACTGCTGCCCAGGCCAGCTCGTTCAGCGCGGAGAGCGTCGCCGAGGAAGCGGCGACCACCGCTGCACTCGCATATCTCAACGCTCAACGCGCCGACGCACAACTGGCGGCGCGTCAGGCGGATTCCGTTCTGGCCGACTCGCTCGTCTCGATAGCCGAAGCGCAGCTCGCCGCTGGCGTGGGAGTAGCGCTCGACGTGACCCGGGCGAGGGCACAGATGGCCTCGGTGCACGCCCAGCTCATAGCCGCGCGGAATGCGCGCGACCGTACGCGGTTGGCTCTGGTACGTGCGCTGGGTCTCCCGCTCGGCAGCCCTGTGCGTCTTGCCGACTCGCTGGCTTCGCTCCCCGTGATCGACACGCTCCCCAACGAGAGCGGCGCCATCGAGAGAGCGATCTCCAGCCGCCCCGACCTGCGCGCGGCAGACGCTCAGCTCGCGGCCGCACGACAGAGCGTGAGTGCGATAAAGGCGGAGCGGCTCCCATCCCTTTCCGCATTCGGCGACGAGGGATGGATAGGCATCAACACGAATCACATGCTGAATACATACGACTGGGGCGTGCAGATCTCGGTCCCGATCTTCGACGGTTTTCACCGTGAGGGACGGATAGAGGAGCAGACCGCCGCGGTCAGAGAGATAGACGTCCAGCGTCGCGATCTGCGACAGCGCGTGGCGATAGAGGTGCGGACGGCACTTCTCGATCTCGCTTCCGCCAGGCAGGAGATGGCCGCGGCTCGCGAGCGACTCCAGCTCGCCGAGCAGGAGCTGGCTCAGGCCACCGACCGCTTCCGTACCGGCGTGGCCGGTAACGCGGATGTGATCACCGCTACCCTCGCGCTGAACGCGTCACGGAATCTCATGATCGACGCTCTTACCAACTACCAGACCGCTCGCGTGGCGCTTGCGCACGCGGAAGGGTCTGTGACGGAGATGCCCTGATCCGCGCGAGCGGAGCCGGACGGATATGAAGTGTCAGCAAGGACGTAGATGAGCCAATCAGAGATCAGAGGAAACGATACAATGGCAACGATAGCGGACCAGGCAACGGAGCGGCAGGACGGTGCCGACAGGACAGTGCACGCTCCTCCGGCTCGACCAACCGCTCCACCCGGCGAGCCCGGACGCGCCCGCAGGAAGTGGATCCTCCCCGTCATCGCGGTAGTGGTGCTCGGCGCGCTCGTGTGGGGAGTCCAGAAGTGGATGTACGCCCGCGTGCACGAGAGCACCGACGACGCGCAGGTGGAGGGCCACATCATCCCCGTCCTCTCGAAGGTGGGTGGTTACGTGCAGGCAGTGACGGTTCAGGACAACGACTCGGTGAGATCGGGTGACACGCTCGTGCGTATCGACGACGCCGAATACCAGGTGAAGCTCGCGCAGGCCGAGGCCGAGCTCGCGGCGGCACGCGCCGCGGCAGGCACGGGTCAGAACACCGGTCAGGCCGAGGCAGCGGTAGCGACGGCCGCGAGCCAGCAGGCCGCGCTCGACGCGGGGATCGCCGCCGCGCGCGCCAACGAGGCGAAGACGCTGTCGGACCTGCAGAGAATGAAGGAGCTGGCGGCCAAGCAGATCGTGTCGCAGCAGCAGCTCGACGCGGCGCAGGCGGCCGCGAGCGCAGCCACCGCGAATCTGCAGGCGGTGGAGAAGCAGGCGGCCGCCGGCGGATCGAGCGTCGTGAACGCGAGAGCCGGAGTCCGCGTCGCACAGGCACGTCTCGAGGCGGCACAGGCCGCGCGAGACAACGCCGCGCTGCAACTCAGCTATACCTCCGTCAGCGCCCCGGTGAGTGGCGTGGTGTCGAAGAAGATGGTGGAGCTCGGACAGCTGGTGCAGCCCGGACAGCAGTTGATGTCCGTCGTGGCCGACACCGGAGTATGGGTGACCGCCAACTTCAAGGAGACGCAGCTCTCCGACATGCGCGTCGGCCAGAAGGTGGAGATCGAAGTGGATGCCTACGGCGGGTACGAGGCCGAAGGCGTCGTCCAGAGCCTGAGCCCGGCCACGGGTGCGAAGTTCGCGCTCCTCCCGCCGGACAACGCAACCGGAAACTTCACCAAGGTAGTGCAGCGCGTCCCTGTCAGGATCGCAATTACCAAGGACCTCGGTGCGGGGCGGCCGCTGCGCCCGGGGATGTCGGTCACCGCGCACGTAGAGACCAGGTAACCAAACGTCATTCCCACCTTCAGCCGTCATTCCCATGTAAGCGATCGCAGTCATTCCCATGTAAGCGATC
>JBIQMO010000370.1:0-3114 GCA_044463245.1 Gemmatimonas aurantiaca | reverse complement strand
ACGCCACGATGGAGCCGATGAACTGCACCGCGCACGTCACCGCCGACGGCTGCGATGTGTGGGCGTCCACGCAGGGGCAGTCGGCTGCGCAGCGCGTGGCGGCCGATGTTGCTGGTCTTCCCGTCGAGAAGGTGCGCGTGCACACCACCTACCTCGGCGGCGGATTCGGTCGCAGGAGCGAGACCGACTTCGTGGCCGAGGCGGTTCGGCTGTCGAAGGAGACGGGCGCACCGGTGCAGGTGATCTGGACGCGCGAGGATGACGTGCGCCACGACTTCTATCGTCCCACCACGTACAACAAGTTCGGCGCGGCGTTCGACGCGAGCGGGAATCCAATCGTGTGGACGCACCGCATCGTGGGGCCGTCCATCTCCGTCTCCAAGGGACGTCGGCCGAGCAACGGAATAGACGGCTCGCTCGTGGAGGGCGCGGCCAACGTGCCTTACGGGATTCCGAACATCCTCGTCGAACAGACCATCGCCGATCTTCCCATTCCGCTCGGCTACTGGCGCTCGGTGGGCAGCTCGCACAACGCGTTCGTAACCGAGAGCTTCTTCGACGAAGTGGCGCACGCGGCGGGGAAGGACCCCTACGAGCTGCGCCGCGCACTGCTGCGCGATCAGCCGCGGCATCTCGGCGTGCTCGATCTCGCGGCGGAGAAGGCGGGGTGGGGGAGGAAGCCGGCCGAAGGTCGCGTGCGTGGGATAGCGGTGGCCGAGGCGTTCGGGTCGTACGTGGCAGAGGTGGCGGAGATCTCGCTCGAGAAGGATGGGAAGCCGCGCGTGCACCGCGTGGTGTGCGCGGTGGACTGCGGGCCGATCGTGAATCCCGACACCATCGAGGCGCAGATGCAGGGCGGGATAGTGTACGGGCTGAGCGCCGCACTGTACGGTGACATCACCATCGACCGCGGCCGCGTGAGCCAGGGGAACTTCAACGACTATCCCGTGGTTCGGATGAACGAGATGCCCGCCGTCGAGGTGTACATCGTGAAGAGCAGCGAGAAGCAGGGTGGCATCGGCGAGCCAGGTGTGCCGCCGATCGCGCCTGCGCTGTGCAACGCGATCTTCACCGCGACCGGGAAGCCGATAAGGAAGCTGCCGATCATCCAGCGGGGGAAGAGCCGGATAGCGGGTTACGATGGGGTCAGGTCTTGACTTGATACATTTTCTGGCCTTGGCCAGAAAATGTATCAAGTCAAGACCTGACCCCGTCACAGGCTGACCTATCAGTGACTTTACGACACGCACGCGTTACCTACATTGGCGGGCCCACCGCGCTCGTGGAGATCGGTGGGCTTCGCCTGCTCACCGATCCTACGTTCGATCCCGCGGGGAGCGAGTATCCCACCGCCGTTTATACACTGCGCAAGACCCAGGGGCCCGCGCTCGGCGTCGATGACATCGGAGAGACCGACGCCGTGCTCCTCAGCCACGATCACCACTTCGACAACCTCGATGTTTCGGGGCGCGCGATGCTCGCGAGCGCACGCAGGGTGATCACGACGCCCGCGGGTGCGGAGCGCCTCGGTGGGAACGCGATCGGGCTCGAGCCGTGGCAGTCGCTGGAGCTCCGGATGCCGAACGGTGGGCGGCTGCGGGTGACGAGCACTCCCGCGCGCCACGGGCCCGAGGGCGGAGATCGGGGGCCCGTGACCGGCTTCGTGCTCCAGAGTGATGACGAGAATGCGCCAGCCATCTATGTCACCGGCGATACCGTGTGGTACGAGGGGGTGGCGGAGGTGGCGCGCCGCTTCGCGGTTGGTGCCGTGCTACTCTTCGCCGGTGCGGCGCGCGTCAAGGTGGCGGGTCCCGCGCATCTGACGTTCGATGCGCGCGATGCGGTGGAGCTCGCGCGTGCGATTCCCGACGCGCCGATCGTGCCGCTGCACTACGAGGGGTGGGAGCACTTCTCCGAGGGGCGCGCGGAGCTCGAGCGCGCGTTTCGCGAGGTGGGGCTCACGTCGCGACTGCGCTGGCTTCCGCGAGGAGAGGCGAGGGAACTGGGGCGCTCCGGGCGCGATTGATCGGTCTACACGGCCGCAATCGATGGGATCATCGCACGTCCGGAGCTGGCGAGTGCGATTCGCGGGGTGATCATCGCTTTCGTCGAGGCGATTCAGGCTGGAGCGGCGGATACTGCCGCCTGAGCGGGCCCGGGACACAGCGTCTGCCGGCCCGCTGCATTCTTCCGGCTATTATTCGTCATGGCGCGCGGAATATTCATGGTGACTGAGCTGACGGGAGAGGCCCGGGAGCAGGTGCTCGAAGTGCAGCGCTGGGCGGACCCCAAGCTCGCCGGCACCTCACCGCCGCACATCACGCTCGTGGGATCTTCTGGCGTCGGCCCCATCGCATGGGATACCGGCGTGGACGACGTAGCCGCCGCTGTCGGGCCGATCGCCGCCAGCACCCCGCCCATCACCGTCCATTTCGGCGCGCCAGTGCGCTTCATGCAGACGGAGATCGTCGTCCTCCCGCTCGACCCGCACGGGCCGCTGCGCACGTTGCACGAGCGAATCGCCACGAGCGGGCTTCGCTTCGAGCGCGCGCGCTTCGTCTTCTCGCCGCACTGCACGCTGAGCTTCTTCCCCGTGATCACGCCGGAGATGCAGCGGCGACTGATGCGCGTGCGCGTGAGCGTCCCCGTGGTCATCGACTCGCTGCAGTTCTACCTCACTCCCGACATCGGCACCGGTCGCAAGGTGCTCGAGCTCGCGCTCACCGGCGAGGAGCTGCCGGTGGCCAAGTGAGCTCGGCTCTCAACTCTACCAGTAACCATCTTACATGTCCCACCCCGTCTTCGCCCTGCTCGAGCAGGACGCCGAGCGCGATGCGGCTCATCTCTTCGCGAACCTCGCCGCCGACTACTTCCGTGACACCCGCTCCGGTTCCGGGCCGGTCTCCACTCCACTTACCGCCGCCGAGATAGCGAAGCGCTTCGCCGAGCCTCTCCCCGAGGGGTCGCGCGAGCTCGCCGCCGTGGTGGAGCGCGTGCAGCGCGACGTGATGAGCGACATGAACCGCCTCGCGCATCCGATGTACCTGGGACATCAGGTCTCCGCTCCGCTTCCCGCCATGGTGTGGATGGATTCGGTGATCTCCGCGATGAACC
>JBIQMO010000369.1:0-3125 GCA_044463245.1 Gemmatimonas aurantiaca | reverse complement strand
AGCGGCACTACGTGAAGCCCAGCGAGGCCCGCGCGCTCAAGGCGGCCGCCGCGCGCCGCCGCAGACGGACCGCGGCACGTCGCTCGCACACTGTGTAACCAGCGATAAGGAGTGGCGCACATCCGACATTTCCCGGTCGGTTCTGGTGCTGTAGTGCTGCAACGCAACAAGTTGCAATGATGTAAGTTGTTGAAATAGAAAGGTTTGGATCGGCGTAGATGCATGCCACACCGGGCGCGCGGATTGCAAGGTCGGGCTTGCCGTTCTTTCCGGCGCCATGGCGCGGGTTGGCAGGTCGCCGGGTGGCTGGTGCTGTGTTCGAGCGCGATGCCGCGCAACGGTCAACGATGGCCGCGTCAGCATTTGAGCCGAGGTCGATCCTTTGGGTGTAGTACCTGCGCCGTTGGTATTTTTCTGGACGCTGGTGGGCGCCGCCGTCGGCGCTCTGGTTGCCGCATTGGTGGCGCGCAACCAGTTCGTCGGCGCGCGTCGCGACTACCGCGCGCAGCTCAGACGTAGGGACGTTGCGTCCGAGCGGCTCAAGAAGGAGCTGGAGGAAGACCGGGCCGACTATCGTCAGCGCTCCGACGACTATCTCCGCCAGCTCGCCGCGCTCGAGAGAGAGCGCACCTCGCTGAACACAGAGCTCGAGGAAGCTCGCCGCGGTATTGCGACCCTCGAGAGCAACCTCGAGGCGCTCCGCGCATCCGCGCGCGATGCCGAGTCCAGGTTTTCCGCCACGCTCGTGGCTGCCCGCGATGAGGCGGCCGCCATCCGTGCCCGCGCCGCCGATGAGCTAAGGAACGTGAGCGAGGCGGCCGAACGTACGCGTGTGGAGCTTTCGCGCCGGGTCACCGACCTCGAGTCCGACCGCTCGCGGCTGGAAAGCGAGCTCGCAACCGAGCGCCGTACGAACGCCGAGCGTCAGGAGTCGCTCCGCTCGATACTGACCACCCTCAGGGAGCAGTACTCGCTCGCCTCCACCGAGCGCGATGTCCTCGCGCGCGAGCTGGAAGTGGAAAGGGCGCGCGCCGACGCGGCCGAGTCCGAGCTGCGTCGCGTGCACGAGGAGTACTCGAGGCGGCTCGACTCCGAGCACCAGGAGGCGCTCGAGATGATCTCGCGCATGTGGGAATACGTGCACACTTACTTGCGCGCGCGCCCCGCGGACTTCGCTCCCGAGGCAGAGCCGCCGGCCGGCCCAGCGCGGCAGCCGAAGCAGGGCGGGCGGCCCGCAGAGGCCGCGGAGGAGGAGCGTCCGGCCGAGCCGCTCACCACCGACCGCGAGGTGGCGACTCCGCACGCGCGCACGATGGCCGACAGTTGTCCGGCGGACGACTACGACATCGAGCGTGCCCTCGAAGAGACGCTTCCTCCGGCACCAGGGCCCGCAGCCGCCGCTGCGCCTCCCCGTGCTGCACCCGGATCGGGCGAAGCGGCCGGGGCGCCCCCATCACCTCCACAGGCCGGGCCACCGGGGCCAGCCACGTCCGCCTCCCAGAAGTCATCGGAGCGGGGCTGGCGTTCGGTGCCGCCTCCGGCCGCGGGGGTGACGCGCGTCCGCAGGCCGATCTCGGCCATGCGGCGCGGTGACGATGTTCTGGTGGTATGCGACGATGGCTCGGTGTGGCTGAGACGTCCCACCGGCTGGATCGAGGAGCCGCCCGTCCCCGGCTCCGACGCCAACGGGGAGAAGGGGCGGCCCGAAGCGGGGTCGGGTCTCTGATTTCGAGCGGGCTGGGCATTCACCCAGCCCGCTCGAAATCAGAGACCCGACCCCGCAGCGATGTTACTTCGAGGGTGCTTCGGGGGTAGTATTGGTGAATCGGCTGCCATTGCAGCACCCCTTTCCATCACGCTCATCGACTACGGCAAATGGCTCGCTTTCCACAACTGGCCCGCTCCAATCCTGCCCTTAGGGACTCCATCTTCCGCGACGCGCACGCCGAGAGCTACGCCGAACGGATGACGGTCACGGGCACGGTGACCAAGGCCATCGTGCTCCTGGCGCTGACCACCTTCTCCGCCGGTTGGGTGTGGCAGGCCACCGCGCGCAACCCGGCCATCGCCGGCACCGCTGTCCTGATAGGCGCGCTCGGCGGGCTCGTGGCCGCCTTCGTGACGATCTTCAAGCCGCGCACCGCGCCTTTCGTGGCTCCCCTCTACGCGGTGCTCGAGGGCCTCGCCCTCGGCGCGATCTCGTGGATGTACAACGCCATGTACCACGGGCTCCCCGCGATGGCCGTGGGGCTCACCCTGATGGTGGCGCTCGGGATGCTCCTCGCCTATCAGACGGGCCTCATACGCGCCACGGACACGTTCCGCCGCGTGATCATCTCAGCCACCTTCGGGATCATGATGTTCTACCTGATCTCGATCGGGTTGAGCTTCTTCGGCATCGCGATGCCGCTCATCAACGACGCTGGTCCGCTCGGGATCGGCCTGAGCGTGGTGTTCACCGCGGTTGCTGCACTGAACCTGGTGCTGGATTTCGACCTCATCGAGCGCGGCGCGCAGTCCGGGGCGCCCAAGTACATGGAGTGGTACGGCGGCTTCGCGCTCCTCGTCACGCTCGTCTGGCTCTACCTCGAGATCCTGCGGCTACTCGGGAAGATGCGGAGGTAGGCGCGGGTCAACTTCCAGGCGCGCGTGGATAGTTCATCTCGGGGGCTCGGTTCAGCGCGCTGGGCCATAACTGCGCACGCGGAGGTCGCGGAGGGAACTGCGAGAGGACGCGGAGAAAACCTGTACGGACTGGGATCGCGATCCTGATTCTAGCCGCATCGCGAGGTCGGGGCTCCTCTAAAAGAGGAGCGCAGAGAACGCAGAGAAGAACGAGAGAACGCAGAGAAAAACCGTAAGGCGAGATCTCGAACGAGGGGTTTTTGGGGAACTGCTCCCGCATACGGAGTCCTGCTCAGGTGGGCAGAGCTCCAAGTGGCGGGAGCATTTCCCCTTTTTCTCCCGGCCGCTTGCGGGCACTAGCTGACCGTGCATCACCCTCTGCGTTCTCTCTGCAGTTCTCTGCGTTCTCCGCGTTTCTCCTCTTCAAGGAGCTCGGGCCCCAAGATGCAGCCGGTATCAGGATCGCGATGCTCGCCCCCACAGGCCGTTCTCCGCGTCCT
>JBIQMO010000368.1:0-3129 GCA_044463245.1 Gemmatimonas aurantiaca | reverse complement strand
CGACGTTCGACGAGAAGGATCTCGGCATGGCGAAGTTCTCGCGCTTCTGTCAGGAGGCGGCGCAGCGCGGGCTGATAAAGGTCACGCGGCTCGAGAACGGCCAGATGGAAGTGGACGTCGCGGAGCCCACGGCTGCCGCGCGCGCCGCTGAGCCGAAGCCGCAGCTTCACGCGGCACCCGCTGCCGCCGAGGCGGAGCGCGCACCGGCGACGGAGGAGAACGGCCGGCGCGGTCGTCGCGGCCGCGGCCGCGGCCGGGAGCGCGAGCGTCGTCCCTCGGCTGCTCCCGTGGAAGCGGCCATCAGGCACGATGGGGCGAAGCCCGTGGAGGCTCCGGCGAAGGCACCAGCGGGCCTCCCCGCGGAGATGACCGGCGAGCGCCTCACGCGTGATGAAGCACTCGACCTCGTCCGTCGCGCGGTCGTCGCGCTCACGGACAGTGAAGATGTTGCGGTGTCTGCCACGGAGGTGCGGCGCAAGGCGCGCGAGCTGCTCGGCCGCGACAGCGAGAGTCTCAGCGAGCGCTTCTTCAATCGCATCCTCAGCGACGCGGCAGACGCGCACCTGCTGGAACTGCGCAAGCGCGGCGATGCCTACGAGGTGGCACCAGTGGCCGAGACGGAGCCGGCGGTAGTGCAGCTGGCCGCTGCCACGCCGGCCGCGCCGGAACCGAGTCAGGCGGCGCGCAGCGCGGCCGGCGCGGCATCGCTGCGTCGGGGAATCCGCTCACGTGGCGGACGTCCGGGCGGCCGACCCACCGAGGTTCCGCCGGAGCTCCTCTCGCTCGGAGTGGTGGAGACCTCCACGACCGCCAATCCCTCGGCGCCCGCCGGGTCCGAGAGCACGCCGAGCGCCGGCGTCACGAGCGAGCAGCAGCCGGAGCGTGCACCGCAGGAGGCACCCGCGCCGCGCAAGCGTGCGACACGCGGCACGGCGAAGAAGGCCACCAAGACCACCGCGAAGAAGGCTACGAAGAAGGCCGCGAAGACCGCATCCAGAACGACCTCGCGTGGGCGGAAGGCTGCTGCGTCATCCGCTACGGCGGAGAGGGACGGCGCGCCGGCGGTGGAGGGCTCGTCGCAACCGGCTGCTACGTCCTCGTCGGGGAGCGCTTCGGGCAACACGGCGAGCGCCGCGGCTTCGCGGAGCGATCCCGAGGCGAAGGACGGGAGCGCGACGGCAGCGAAGCCGCGACGGAAGCGTGCAGGTCGCAAGAAGAGCGCTTCGAAGACCGCCGCGGCAGCCGAGGGGGGAGAGGGCTCCGGAGTGTGAGCACGCGGGCCGCGCGGGCCGCGCAGCGCTCGCGCGGCGGCGAACCGATCCCGGCTTCGTTCTACGATCGTGACACCGAGCAGGTCGCGCGCGACCTGCTCGGTGCCGTTTTGCGCGTCGATACCAGCGAGGGTCGCGCGAGCGGTCGTATCGTGGAAACCGAGGCGTACCTCGGTGAGCACGACGCGGCATGTCACGCCGCGGCTGGTCGTACGGAGCGGACGCACTGGCTCTACGGTCCGCCAGGCACGGCGTACGTCTACTTCATTTACGGGATGTACTGGTGCTTCAACGCCGTCACGCGCGCGGTCGACCTGCCGAGCGCGGTGCTCGTGCGCGCCATCGAGCCGCTGGAGGGCAAGGAGCTCATGCGCGAGCGGCGCGGACATCCACGCCGCGACCAGGACATCAGCAACGGTCCGGGGAAGCTCTGCCTCGCACTCGGCATCACCGGCGAGATGAACGGCTTTCTACTGTACGACTCGCCACTCGAGATCATCCGCGGCGAACCCATACCGGACGACCAGGTGGAAGTGACGCCGCGCATCGGCATCACCAGAGCCGCGTCGTGGCCCCTCCGGTGGCTCGTGCGTGGCAACCCTTACGTCTCGAAGGCGCCGGCCGTCCGGCGCCCGGCACGCCGCCGCCGATAGGCGGAGTCCCGCCCCGTCACATGAATACATCAGACGACCTCACAGCGCGCGCGACGCGCGTCTATCGCGATGCAATCGTGATAGACACCCACAACGACATGTTCACGCGCGTGCTCGACGAGGGGTACGACCCCGATGTTCGTCACGCGGCCGCGGAAGCGCACACGGACATCCCGCGGCTCGTGGAGTCGGGGATAACCGCGCAGTTCATGGCTGCCTGGGTGGATGCGCCCTACGCGCTCGCGCGTCCGGATGAGTCGTTCGCGCGCGCGATGCGCTACATCGACGCGATCCATGCGGCGATCGAGCGGAGTCCCGACGCTCTACTTTTCGCCACCGGCACCGATGCGATCGTGCGCGCCAAGCGGGAAGGGAAGGTCGCGATCCTCATAGGCGTGGAGGGTGGCCACGCGATCGAGGATTCGCTCGACAATCTCCGCGAGCTGCACCGCCGCGGTGCGCGCTACCTCACGCTCACATGGAACAATGGCAACAGTT
Organism: Gemmatimonas aurantiaca; assembly: GCA_044463245.1. Lineage (GTDB taxonomy): Bacteria > Gemmatimonadota > Gemmatimonadetes > Gemmatimonadales > Gemmatimonadaceae > JADGGM01. The sequence continues at coordinate 707 of JBIQMO010000368.1, read as the reverse complement.
GGGCGGGGTCATCCATCGGCGAGCACGACACGCGGACCGGCGGCCTCACGCCGTTCGGCGAAGAGGTGATACGCGAGCTCGACCGACTCGGCATGCTCGTGGATCTCTCGCACGTGTCGGAAGAGACGTTCTACGATGTGCTCTCTGTCACGAAGTCCGGCGTGATCGCCTCGCACTCCTGCGCGCGCGCCCTCTCCGACCACCCGCGCAACCTCACCGACGATCAGCTCCGCGCTCTCGCGCGCAATGGCGGTGTCGCGCAGCTCAACTTCTTCCCCCTCTTCCTCGACACCACCTTCCGCGAGGCCTTCGAGCGAGTCGAAGCCGAGATCTCCTCTCGCCGCGCCGCGGGCGCCGCGGATCCGCACGCTCCGCTCTCCGACGAGCTGCGCGCCCTCCGACAATCGATGATAGCCCGCATCCCCCCTGTCACGCTGTCGCTCGTACTCGACCACATCGATCACATGGTCCGCGTCGCCGGCATCGACCACGTCGGTGCCCTCGGCAGCGACTTCGACGGCATCAGCGCTACCCCGTCAGGACTCGAGGACGTGACACGCATCCCCACGCTCGCCCGAGCCCTGCTCGAGCGTGGCTACTCCGATTCCGATGTGACGAAGCTGCTGGGGGGGAATGTGATGAGGGTGATGAGTGCCGCCGGGGTCAGGTCTTGAATTTCGAGGGGGCCGAGCAATTGCTCGGCCCCC
>JBIQMO010000367.1:0-3144 GCA_044463245.1 Gemmatimonas aurantiaca | reverse complement strand
CGGAGAATCGCTGGTTCGAGTCGAAGTCGCTCCCCGCGCGGCTCATGATCATGGTGGCCGGTGTGACCATGAACATGCTTCTGGGCTTCGTCGTGCTGGCGGGGCTCGCGTACTCGACTGGCGAGGCGGTGATCCTCACTCGTGTCGTGGGGATGGTTCACCAGCTGGCCGGCGCGCCGCAGCTCGCGCGCGACATCGTGCCCGGCGACACCATCGTCGCCGTCAACGGCGAGCGCGTGATGAGCTGGAACGACGTCCTCGCGCAGATAGACACGGGCCACGGGGCTGCCGTGACCATCACGACCCAGCGCGGCGCGCCGGTGACGGTTCCGATAAGCGACGAAGGGGAGAGCGCCAGCGGCGTCACTCGCGACCAGCTCGCCTTCGCCATCCTCCCTTACTTCCCGCCAGTCATAGACGAGGTGATCCCGGGAAGCCCGGCAGCACACGCGGGCCTCGAGGGGGGCGACAGCGTGGTCAGCGCCAACGGCCGGGGCGTCAGCAGCTGGGCGCAGCTCGTCGACATCATCGAGGGCTCGCCGGGACACGCGCTCACGCTCGACGTGTCGCGCGGGGGCGCGACGCGGAGCATCACCGTGACACCCGACTCGGTGCCACAGCCCAATCCCATCACTGGGCGCAACGAGATCGTCGGCAAGATCGGCGCGCAGGCGAAGGCCGACTCCGACCGAAAGCCGGTGTCGCTCACGAGGGCCGTGTCCGCGGGATGGGACCAGACGTGGGGGATCGCCGGTGCCGTCGTCGGCTACGTCAAGCAGCTCTTCACTGGCCAGATCTCGATCAGCAAGCTGAATGGCCCGGTGTCCATCGGCCGCGCGAGCGTCACGGCCGCGAAGCAGGGAGTGGAGAGCGTGCTTTACCTCATCGCCATACTGAGCGTCAACCTTGCGGTGTTCAATCTGCTCCCCATCCCGATCCTCGACGGCGGGCAGATAGTGGTGAACCTCGTGGAGGCGGTGAAGGGGGGCGCGCTGAGCTCGCGCACCCGCGAGTATCTGCTGCGCTTCGGCCTCGCCGCGATCGCACTGATCTTCGTGATAGTGCTCTACAACGACATCAAGAGTCTGGTGCGAAGTCTCCTCGGTCTCTGACGCCCGACGACGTGCGCCAAATCGCCATCACCCTCACGCTGTCCATCGTGCTCCTGGCAGCGCCGGGCGCTCGATCGCTCGGCGCCCAGCAGGGTGCGTACCGCTTCAACATCGCCAGCGCCGGCGACAGCACCTTCTCCTTTCCGCTGTCGCGAAACGACTGGGTGAAGAAGGGGATGCACGGGATCACCGTGGACCCCGCGCGACACGATGCGCTCATCGCCCGATTCGTCGTGACGCGCGTGAAGGGCGACAGCGCGGTGGCGCTGGTGACGGGTCAGACCACGCGTATGACCACGGATTTCGTGGCCCTGCTCGAGCGCCCCGAGAAGCCCTGGTACCTGCGCGCCACCTTCTGGCTCGGCGGAGTGCTGGGCGCGATCATCGGCGTAGTGGCCTCGCGCTGAGCGGCGTCAGTCGCCGCTCGGCTCGCAGAGGAGGTGCGCGCGCTCGCGGTGCGGTCGGTCGGCCGCCACCGTGAAATCGGCACGGTAGTCGGCGCAGTAGCTCGACGACACGCGCAGGCTGTACGATCCAACCGGCAGCACGACCGGTCCGGTGAGCGGGGCGGTGCCGCTCGCGATCTCCGTGCCTCTGTCGTCTCTCACCGACCAGCGCGCGCCTCGCGGCGCGGCGTCTATGGTGAGGAGCCCGCACGGTCGCGGCTGCAAGGTGGCGGTAGTCCTCCCCTCCTCGCGCACGCGCACCGTCACATCGTCCTTCGCCGTGGGGCATCCATCGAGCGACTCGATGGTGGCGGTGATGGTGTGCGAGCCGGCCCTGATGTCGTCGCGACGGAAGCTCCCGCGGCCGGCCGGTTTACCATCCAGCAGCACCTGCGCTCCATCGGGCGCGTTCACCACCAGCACCGGCCGCGGTGCAGGAGGAATAGTCGAGGTGGACTCGGCTGCGGTATCGGTATCGGGCGGCGCCACCGACACGGGCGGAAGTACTGCCGGCGTGGTCCCGCTCCCGGAGCGCGTGGCAGCGGTGTCCGGACCGGGTGTGGCGGAAGGCGTGGCGTAGCGCAGCCCGAAGGCGATGAGCACGATCGCCGCGACTCCCGCGAGGAGCGCGAGGAGCGTGGAACGGCTTCCGTGGCGTCGGAAGATCGCCGGAATGTGCGCGCTCACCGCGGCGCGCACGCCGCCGATCGGCGTGGCCATCACCACCGTCGCGTCGCCATCGGGCGTGGTGGTCTTGTCCAGGAGCGCGAGCTCCGAGTAGAGCGTGTCGCCCGACGCGTAGCGGTCGTCGGGAGATTTCTCCAGGCACCTGAGTATGATCCGCTCGGTGGCGCGGGAGATGGCCGGATTGAGCGAGCGTGGGCGCGGCGGCGGCTCCTCCACGTGCTGGCGGGCGATCTCGTACCAGTCGTCACCCTGGAAGGGGAGCACTCCGGTGGCCGCCTTGAAGAGCGTGACTCCTAGCGAGTAGATGTCGGCGCGGCCGTCGAGAACCTGCCCGCGCGCCTGCTCCGGAGAGAAGTACTGGGGAGTGCCGACCACCATGTTGGTCCCCGTCTGCTCCACGTAGCCGCTCACCGCGCGCGCGATCCCGAAGTCGGCGACCACCGCGTTTCCGTGCTCGTCGAAGAGGATGTTGTCCGTCTTCACATCGCGGTGGATCACCCCTTCGCGGTGGGCGAAGGCGAGCGCCGCGGAGACGTCCATCCCCATGCGGATGAGGAGGTGCTCCGGGAGCGTGCCCATCGTCCTCAGTCGATCATCGAGTCCGGTGGGGAGGTAGTCCATCACGAAGTAGACGGCCTGGTCCTCCCGTCCCACGGCCAGGATGCGGATGATGTTCGGATGGCGGAGCTTGGCGGCCATGGACGCCTCGCTCCGGAAGCGCGCCTCGAAGGTTTCCTCGCCGGCGTACTGCGGCTTGAGGACCTTTATGGCCACCGGGATGTCGAGCTCGGGGTCATAGCCCTTGTAGACCCAGGCGAAGCCGCCGGAGCCGATCAGCGAGTCTATGCGGAATCGTCCGAGGTGACGACCTAAGTATCGCTCAGGCAAGGAGGAGAGAC
>JBIQMO010000366.1:0-3149 GCA_044463245.1 Gemmatimonas aurantiaca | reverse complement strand
CACCCGTACTGCTCGGTGGACCTCGATCGCGACTCGAGCGTGCAGGATCTCCTCGACCAGTTCCACGTGGGGCTGGAAGACATCCCCGTGGTGATCTGCCGCGGCCAGATCGTGCTGCGCAATCCTACCAACCAGCAGATCGCCGACTGCCTCGGCTTCAACGATGCAGTGGACCAGACCCAGCTCCGCGATCTGGTGGTGATCGGCGCGGGACCGGCGGGGCTCGCGGCCGCCGTGTACGGTGCGTCGGAGGGCCTCGACGTGCTCGTACTCGAGACGAGCGCGCCCGGCGGTCAGGCCGGCTCGAGCTCGCGCATTGAGAACTACCTCGGCTTCCCCATGGGAGTCTCCGGGCAGGAGCTGGCGTCGCGCGCGTACACGCAGGCGCAGAAGTTCGGCGCGCAGGTGCTCATCGCGCACGGCGCCACCCGGCTCACCTGCGAGCGCCGGCCGTACATCGTCGAAGTCGGGGACGGCATGCGCATCCCGGCGCGCACGGTGATCATCGCGACCGGCGCCGAGTACCGGCGGCTCCCGATAGAGAACCTCTCTCGCTTCGAGGGTGCGGGTGTGTACTACGCGGCGACCTTCATGGAGTCGCAGCTCTGCAGCGACGCCGAGGTGTTCGTAGTGGGCGCCGGGAACTCAGCGGGGCAGGCCGCCGTCTTCCTCGCGCAGAGTGCGAAGCAGGTGCACATGCTGATCCGTGGCGAGTGCCTGGCGAAGAGCATGTCGCGCTACCTCATCCGCCGCATCGAGCAGACACCGAACATCTCGCTTCGCATGCGGACGGAGATAGTGGGTCTGGACGGCGAGTGGCATCTCGAGCGCGTGACTTGCGTCGACAGATCCACCGGCGCTACCGAGAGCCACGACGTTCGGCACGTCTTCGCCATGACGGGTGCCAAGCCGAGCACGCAGTGGCTGGACGGCTGCGTCGCGCTCGACGCCAACGGCTTCATCAAGACCGGGCAGGAGCTGACGGAAGAGGATCCCTCGATGAGAAGGTGGCCGCTGACGCGCGCGCCGTATCTCCTCGAGACGAGTCTTCCCGGAGTGTTCGCCGTGGGTGACGTGCGTGCAGGGAGCGTGAAGCGGGCGGCGTCCGCGGTCGGTGAGGGATCGGTCGCGGTGTCGAGTGTGCATCGGGTTCTGGCAACGTGACGACGGCCGGGAGGGGTCAGGTCTTGACTCGATACATTTTTGGGCGTTCGCCCAAAAATGTATCGAGTCAAGACCTGACCCCTCCCGGCCAGACCCTACCCATAATAGGGGGAGCGACCATGGGCGAGTCATTCATCTCACGCGGCTTTCGCGGCCGGCGGCAGTCGGCCGAATCGGCGAGGCGCATTCCTCCCGGCCAATACGAGACGCGCGACTTCCCGGTGCTCTCGGCGGGTCCCACACCGCACACCTCCCTCGCGATGTGGGACTTCACCGTCCACGATACCGGGTCGCGTGTCGCGCGCTGGACGTGGGAGGAGTTCGGGAAGCTGCCGATGGAAACGGTGAAGACGGACATCCACTGCGTCACCAAGTGGTCGAAGCTCGACACCGTGTGGGAGGGCGTCTCGCTCGATGCACTGTTCGCCGACGCCACGGCGCGTGCCGGAATCCAGCTCGCGCCGTACGTGCTCGCGGTGAGCGACGGCGGCTACAGCACCAACATCCCGCTGGCGGATGTGATGGGCGGGAAGGCCTGGGTGGCACTGCGCTACGATGGCGAGCCGCTGGCGCCCGAGCACGGTGGTCCGGCGCGGCTGCTCGTCCCGCACCTCTACTTCTGGAAGAGCGCCAAGTGGGTTCGACAGCTTCGCGTCATGGAGCATGATCAGCGCGGCTTCTGGGAGTCCTTCGGCTACCACAACTACGGCGATCCGTGGCGCGAGCAGCGTTACGCGGGCGACGAGTGAGAGCGCCAGCGTGACGGGCGTGGATGTGCGCTCGCGGGCGGCACCCGGTGGCGCGACACGGCAGATCAGCTGGCGGATCGCCGCCGTGCTCGAAGTCGTACGGGAGACGCTGGCGACACGGACTCTCGTGCTCGATGTACCGGACTGGCCGGGACACCGCGCCGGGCAGCACGTGGATGTGCGCCTCACCGCCGAAGATGGTTATCAGACCGAGCGCAGCTACTCGATTGCCTCCCCGCCGGAAGAGGCGCGCGTCGAGCTCACCGTGGAGCGGCTCGACGACGGTGAGGTGTCGCCGTACCTGACCGACGAGCTCCACGCCGGCGACCGGCTCGAGCTGCGCGGTCCCATCGGCGGCTACTTCGTGTGGAGCGTCAGGCAGGGCGGCCCGCTGCTCCTCGTGGCGGGCGGCTCCGGGATCGTCCCGCTGATGGCAATGCTTCGACATCGAGCGATCGCGCTGGCGAATGCCGACGATGATGCCCGGCACGTGGTCCCCGTCCGACTCCTATACTCCTCGCGTCGCTGGGACGATGTCATTTATCGCGACGAGCTGCAGCGGCTGGTGGCGAGCGATCCGGCGGTCGAGGTGGCATTCACCATCACGCGCGAGCCACCCGTGGGGTGGACCGGATTTCACAGGCGGATCGATCGCATGATGCTCGCGGAAGTCTCCTGGCCGCCGGCGGAGCTCCCGCAGGTGTTCGTGTGCGGTCCAACGCCGCTCGTGGAGAGCGCGGCCGCGGCGCTGGTGGAGCTGGGGCACGATCCCGCGCGCGTGAAGACGGAGCGTTTCGGACCGACCGGCGGTCGTGGCTGACGCGATCCATACCAACTCTGGCGCGCGACTCTGCGCGAGGAGGGAGCGATGAACGGCGCAGCGAACATGTCAACGGAGATGTCGAACGATCGCCCCGTGGCGGGCAAGGAGCTCGCCGACGCGCTCCGACTGGACGGTAACGCGGCCGCCGGAATCCTGAGCGAGCTCTTCATCCCCGACCTGACCGCGGCGCGCGTGACGTGCGCCGGGTGCGGGACGGTGCGTCAGGTCGGCTCGCTGCTGGCGTACGCGCATGGGATGGGGATCGTGGTACGCTGTCCCGTCTGCGACCGCGTGGTGCTGCGCGCCGCCCGCACGCCGATGCATCTCTGGGTCGACATGCGCGGCGCGGCGAGCATCGTGACGGGGTCAGGTCTTTAATTTCGAGCGGACTGGACCGCAGCGACGCTGCGGTC
>JBIQMO010000365.1:0-3188 GCA_044463245.1 Gemmatimonas aurantiaca | reverse complement strand
TCCGGCGCGAGCGTCGGCCCCGCGACGGCAGGCGAGGGCTCGTGGCGCTGCAGATCGACGCTCTGGCTTATGCCGACCTGCGTCGCGCCCTGAGACTCGGTTACTGCCCGACCCTCGAACGTCTCCTGCGCGAGCGGAAGTTCCACATTCGCAGATGGTTCAGCGGACTTCCGTCGGCTACACCATACTGCCAGGCGGGGATCTTTCACGGAGAAAACTCGGGGATCCCCGCTTTCCGCTTCTACGACAAGGAGGCGCGGCGCGTCATCACCTGCAATGCGCCGCACGGCGTTCAATATATTCGCGATCGCATCCACGCGCCGGGGGCGCTCGCGGAAGGGTCCAGCTACGTCAACCTCCTGGACGGGGATGCTCAGACGGTGGCCTTCACCGTGGCGACGCGCGACCGCACATCCATTTACAGGCGTCTGGGCGGGACGCGCATGGCGCTCCTCATCGTGCTGCACCCGGTGCGTGTGGCGCGCATGGCCTTTCAGTCCGTTGGTGAGTGGCTCCGCGAGGAGTGGGAGCGCGCGGTCGCCCAGCTACGCGGCCAGGTCACGCACGCCGAAGGGATCTTTCCCTTCGTGCGCATCCTGAGCAACGTGATCGTACGCGAGCTGCAGACGATCGCGATCACGCTCGATATCTACCTCGGCGTGCCGATCATCTACAGCACCTACATGCAGTACGACGAGCTCGCACACCACTTCGGGCCGTCCAGCCGGCAGGCGCTGAGCGACCTCAGGCGAACCGATGCACGCATCTCGGAGATCGAACGGATGATCCGCGCGACCAACGCGCGCGGCTACGACCTGGTCGTCCTCTCCGACCACGGGATGACGCCCGCGGCGAGCTACCGCGTACGCTTCGGCGAGTCGCTCGGGGCGACCGTGCGCCGGCTCCTGCGCGATTCGGCGGTAGCCGGTACCGAGCCGGGAGTGCTCGACAGCTCGGCCGAGGACAGCGAGTACTCCGATATGGGCGCGCAGATCGTGGAGACCGTGACCCACGTCTCCGACCGGCGGCACCGCCGCCTGCGGCGCGTCCTGCGGCACGCCCGCGACTGGGTGCGGAGGCACTACGGCCTGCGCGAGATCATCTTCCCGGAGAAGTACTTCGTCGACCAGACGCACGATGTGGTGGTGACGTACAGCTCGTGCCTCGCGCTGATCTACTTCGCCCAGCGTCCGGAGCAGCTGGCACTCGATGACATCATGAGCGACCGAGAGAGTGCGGCGCTGTACGACGCGTTACTGCAGCATCCCGGGATCGGGTTGGTGGCGACGCGCTCGAAGAGCGCCGTCCACCTGCGCAGCCGCGAGGGGAGCGCGATCATCGAGGGAAGCTCGTTACGCGTTCTCGACGGGGAGAACCCGCTGGAGCCGTACGGCACCGCGCCGTACGTCGTCCGGGCGGTCCGCGATCTGGTGAGCCAGCCCAACGCCGGAGACCTGGTGCTGTTCGGCGCTTACGACGGCTACGAGATAGTGTCCTTCGACGACCAGATCGGCGCGCACGGCTGCGCGGGCGGAGATCAGGTGTGGCCCTTCATCATCACGCCGCCGGACCTCGACCTGAGCCGCGCCACCCTCGAAGATGCGCGCGACATCCACTCGGCGGTCATGTGCCGCTACGCCGACTGCGAGGGCGCGGAAGAACCGGCGGTCGCGCTCGACTCGTCGGGAGCGGTGCGTGCGTAGCGCACGCCCTGGACGATGCTCACCACGTAGACGAGAACGCCGGCGAGCCAGATGAGGCGCGAGATGCGCGTATCGCGCTGGAGCCAGCCCAGTCGGCCGAGCATGTACGCCCAGTCGTGCTCCCCGCCTCCCACGAGTGGCAGCGCCTGCGCTCGCGCGTCGGCGGCGTACACGGAGATGTTCCAGAGGTTCTGCGCGACCCACCAGAGGGGAACTGTCGCCGCGTGGCGGTCTCCCTGGCGCCAGAAGTAGACGGCGAATACGGCCGGCATGATGAGTTGCGCGAGGGTGCCGCCCGCGAAGCCCAGGAATTCGCCGAAGGGAGCGAAGACCAGATGCCCGGTCTCGTGAATGCCGAGGTCGACCGCGTCGAGGAGCCCACCGGATCCCGGATGCGTCAGGCACACCACGCCGTATACGGCCAGGCAGATCGTGAGGAGGAGCCGTGCTCGTCGGAGCATACCTCTTGGAGGGGTCAGGTCTCGACTTGATACATTTTCCGCCGGCCGGCGGAAAATGTATCAAGTCAAGACCTGACCCCTCCTGACCCCGTCCGCTGACAGTCGGAGCAGACACCGTAGATCACGAGCCGGTGGCTGCGCGTCACGAAGCCGTGTGCCTCGGCGAGGAGCGTGGACATGCGGTCGAGACGGTCGTCCTGGAACTCCACCACTCGCCCGCACACGGTGCAGAGAAGATGCTCGTGCTGCGGCATTCCGCGCGCGCTCTCGTAGCGCTTGAACCCTTCACCGAAGTCACGTTCCACCACTAGGCCGCTCCGCACCAGTACCTCGAGCGTTCGGTACACGGTAGCCGTGCCGACGCTGATCCCCCGCGCACGGAGCTCCTGCTCTATCTCTTCGGCACTGAAGTGTCTGTCGCGCAGGAGCAGAACTTCCGCGATCGCCAGACGCTGCGGCGTAACCGGGAGGTTGTGCTCACGCAGGTAAGTGCGAAACTCCTCGATTATCGCGTCGCGCTCCACGGCTCCTCCACTAGGGCCGCACGGAACTCGTCGCCGGTGAGCCGCTCGGGACCCTCCACGCTCCACCCGCCGGCGCGCTCGTGGACGCCGCGAACCACCTCATCCACCGTCGCAGAGGGTGCGTCGGCCTCCTCCACCACGGCGACCTCCCATTTACCACGGTCGGGACCCTTGAGCTGGAGACGATAGTGCGCACGCAGCACGGTGAAGCGGCGCGGCGGAGCCGGCGCGGGCAGCACCTCGACAGCCTCGTCAGCGAGATCGACGTCAGTCAGGTCAGCGACCTCGTAAACGTCATCGCCGACAGCGTCTCCGTTCTGGTCGTCGTCGCTGGAGCCGGCATCCAGAGTATCCACGCCATCCAGGGCATCGTCGCCAACCTCCCCAGCGACCGTCTCAGCGACATCATCTCCGACAGCGATGCTCCCGGCATCCTCGTCAGCGGCCTGCTCATCGCCCTGCTCATCGCCCTGCTCATCGCCCTGCTCATCGCCCTGCTC
>JBIQMO010000364.1:0-3189 GCA_044463245.1 Gemmatimonas aurantiaca | reverse complement strand
TTCCGGTCCTGCTCCGAGTACTGGTAGGGCACCAGCGCATCGAAGATGGTGATGATCTCCTGAGAGATCTCCCGCGCATCCGCGTGGGGCACCACGAAGATAAAATCATCGCCCCCGATATGGCCAACAAATCCCTCCTCGGGGCAGAGGCCGCGCACCACATCGTGCAGGATCTTCGCGAGCAGCCGGATCACCCGGTCGCCCTCGAAGTAGCTGTACCGGTCGTTGTACTCCTTGAAGTGGTCGAGGTCCGCGTAGCAGACGGCGAAGGGGAGCGAGAGTGCGATACGCCGGGCGATCTCGCCCTCGATCTCAGGGGCGCCCGGTAGGCGCGTGGAAGGATGCACGCGCACGTCGCGCTCCGCACGGCGGAGCATGGCGTCGAGCCGCGCCCGTCCCTCGCTCGCCGGCGTCATGGGCGAGAGCACCTCGTCGGCGCCAGCCTCGAAGGCGACGGTGATCGCCTTCATCACGCCCGCGGGGCCGGTGAGCCCCTCGGCGACGCCGACTATCACGGCGCCGGGAACCACCGCCGTGTACGAGTCGCTCTTCAAGCGAGCGCAGGCGGCGAGCGCGCTCTCCGCACAGCGTCGCGCCTCGAAGATCACCGCACGCGGGCGCCCGCGCAGGGCGCGCGACATCAGATCCTCCATCGAGGAGGAAACGATGACGGTCAGACCGTGGGAGCAGCACCAGCTGCGGACATCGTCCGGAGGCTGCTGCGCGTCGGTTGAGAAGTAGATGGCGTGGGGCTGGGCCACGCTAGGCGATCCTCGCGTCTGCGTTCGACCCACGACAATCCGTCTTTGGATTTTGCCGGGAGCGAAGCGTCTGTGGACAGGCGTTCCACAACCGACGATCAGAAAAAGAAGAACGCAACGGCAAGTATCGCGTAGACACAGAGGAGGAGCGCGCCTTCCAGCCAGTTGGACTCTGCGTCGACCACGATCGCGGCCCCGATCCAGACCGCGAGTGCCACGCTGGCCACCTCGAAATTGCTGAAGGCGAGGTCCATGGGCTGCCCGAAGAGCAGTCCCGCGAAGACCAGGAGCGGCGCCACCAGGAGCGCGACCTGCACCGAGGAGCCCACCGCGATCCCGACCGCCAGGTCCATCCGGTTGCGGGCCGCCATGAGAATCGCCGCGCTGTGCTCCGCCGCGTTACCGATGATCGGCACCACTATAATGCCGACAAAAAGCTCCGAGAGGCCGAGGGTGTGGATGGATTCCTGGGTCGCCCCGACGAGAAGCTCCGACATGAAAGCAATTGCTACCGCCACCACGATCAGCGTCACGATGGAACGGGTCAGCGACCACCCGACCTCTCCGTGATCGCTCCCATCCCCCCCATCCCCCAGCGCACCGTGTCCGTGTCCACCGGCCCGGTGCGCGAGCTCCTGCCCTGCCTCGTTGGCGGACTCCGCAAAGGCAGCGCGGTGCGTACCCATCGAGTAGAGGAGCGAGAGCCCGTAGCCGATGATCAGGACCACGGCCACGAACTCGGACATGCGCACCGTCTGCGCCCGCGCGGGATCGGGGTGTGCACCGTGGAAGAGCGCCGGCACGACGAGCCCGACCGCGGCGATGATGAGGAGAGCCGCATTCATCCCCGCCAGGTGCGTGCTGAACTTCTGTACCTTGTACTTCATCCCTCCTACCACCTGTGCGGCGCCGAGCACGAGGAGGAGGTTGCCGATTATCGAGCCGGTGATGGATGCCTTCACCAGGTCGAGGAGGCCAGCTCGCAGTGCTATGACGGCAATGATCAGCTCCGCGAGATTTCCCAGCGTGGCGTTGAGCAGCCCGCCCACAGTGGGGCCCGCGTAAGCGGCGAGGTGCTCGGTGGCGTCGCCAAGTATGGTGGAGAGCGGAAGGATGGCGAGGGCGCTGAAGATGAAGATGAGGAGCGGTGCGGCGCCCATGAGCTCGGCCGCCACCGCCACCGGGAGGAAGACCAGCAGCCCATACCAGATCTTCACTGGCCGCTAGACTGGTGTCGCTTCGTCGATCAGCATGATGGGAATGTCTTCGCGGACTGGGTAGCGCAGGCCGCACGCGTGACAGATGAGGCACTCCTCCGCTTCCCGGTACTCGAGCTTCCCCTTGCACTTCGGGCAGACGAGAAGCTCCAGAAGTTGCGGCGAAAGGCTCATGGCGCGGTATCCTCCGGTGGCTTGTAGCCGAAACGGCGCAACGCCCTGGCGTTCCGCCTCCAATTGGGGAGCACTTTCACCCAGAGATCCAGGTAGACCGGCGCACCCACGAGCTCTTCGATCTTGGCTCGCGACGCGCGGCCGATCTCGCGTATCTTCTCGCCCTTGCGGCCGATGAGAATCTGCTTCTGGGTCGGGCGCTCCACGTAAATGACAGCCCGAATGTAAATCGGACGCCGCTCCTCGCGAAACTCCTCCACTTCGCAGGCAACGCTGTAGGGGACCTCCTCCTCGAGCTGTTCGAGCGCGGTCTCCCGTATGAGCTCGGCCGTGAAGAAACGCAGTGACTGCGTAGCGATCTCGTCCTCCGGGTAGAGGAACGGGCTTTCCGGAAGGAGCGCCGAGATCCGCTCGAGGAGGCGCTCGACGCCCTCGCCGCTCGTTGCGGACATCGGGACGATGGAAGCATCCTCTGCCGCGCGGCGGAGCAGCGCTTGGCGCGCCTCGTGCTCGAGCGTATCGATCTTGTTGAACGCCTGGATGACCGGCGCAGCGGGCGGGTGCTCGAGCGCTGCCGCCTGTCGGAGCTGCAGCGGCGCGGGATCGTGCGCGTCTACCAGGTAGACGATCACGTCCGCGTCCTCGAGCGCTCGGAGCGCCGTCGCGCGCATCACGCGTTGGAGCTCGTAGCGCGGCTCGAGGAGGCCTGGCGTGTCGAGGATGACCATCTGCGTATCGCCGTCGCTCCGTATCCCCACGATCCGGTCGCGGGTGGACTGCGGCTTGGAGCTGGTGATGCTGAGCTTCTGCCCGACGATCCTGTTGAGGAGCGTCGATTTTCCGACGTTGGGCTTCCCGACGACAGTGACGATTCCGGCGCGAGGCATGGGAGCAGGGTTCAGGAGGCAGGGTTCAGGGTTCAGGGTTCAGGTACTACCTCGGTGCAAAGATCTCATCGCGTGTGCACTTCCTGAACCCTGCCTCCTGAACCCTGCCGTCGCCGGCACCTCATACACGAAAGCCCCTGGCTGCAACTG
>JBIQMO010000363.1:0-3194 GCA_044463245.1 Gemmatimonas aurantiaca | reverse complement strand
CGGGGATGGGAGGAGGCAACAACAACGCTCCACCATCGTACTCGCCGCAGACGGGACTGATGTACGTGTCGGGTGTGGTGGAGCCCATACTGTTCATCCTCGCACCGCAGAAGCTGCGCGAGGGAGTGAAGTGGGAGGGCGGCCAGCACCTCCCACTCGCCCCCGCCACGGGCACACTCACGGCGATCGACGTCAATACCGGCAAGATCCGCTGGCAGACCGAGACCCAGCACCGGATGCTGGGCACCGGCACCCTGACCACGGCCGGCGGCCTCCTCTTCTACGGCGAGCAGCAGGGTCTCTTCCACGCCGCCGACGCGCGCACCGGCCAGATCCTCTGGACTGCCCGCACCGGCGGCCGCGTCCGCGCCCCCCCGATCACCTGGGAGGTCGACGGACGCCAGTACGTCGGAATCGCGGCGGGCGAGGCGCTCTTCGCGTACGTACTGAAGTAAACGACGGGGTCAGGTCTTTAATTTCGAGCGGGCTGAGCATTCGCTCAGCCCGCTCGAAATTAAAGACCTGACCCCGTCCACCAGTGCGACGCGCGCGTCACAGGAAGCGCGAGAGGATGTAGATCACCAGCCCCGCGAGTCCGCCGACGATGGTTCCGTTTATCCGGATGAACTGGAGGTCCCGCCCTATGGCCAGCTCGATGCGATGCGAGGTCGCATCTGGGTCCCACGAGCTGACGGTGTGCGAGATCAGCTCCCCCGCCTGATGCCGGTGCTGCTCCACGATCGCGAGCGCCGACCTGGTTGCGAACTCGTCGATCTCGGAGAGCAGCTTCGTGTTGGCCAGGAGTGCCTCCGCGAAGGAGGTGATCCCGCGCTCCAACGCACCCGGTCCCTCTTCGGCCTCACGCGATGCGTAGCGCACGAGCCCATCGCGCACGCTCCGCCACGCCGTCTCCGCCAGCTCGTCCAGCAACTCGGGACCCAGGAGCTCGCCTTTCATCGCCTCCGCCTTCTCGATCATCTCGGGCGAGGTCCTGAGCTTCTCTATGAACTGCGCGAGCGCCAGGTCGAACTTGGAGCGCAGCGGATGGTTCGCGTCGCTGCGCACTTCGTGAATGAGATTCTCCGTGGCCGAGAGGATCTTCTGGTAGATCCGCTCGTCCACCACGCCCGGTACCCACCAGGGGCTCTCCTCGAGCACCTTGATCCGGATCAGGTCGCGGTTGTCGTCCACCGCCTGCGCCACCAGCCGGAGTGCGTCGTCGAGCAGCTCCTGATGCCTGCCGTCCGACGCCACTAGCAGGAGCGCGTTCCCCAGCAACGGCGCCGCCTTCGCACTGCGAACGCGGTCGGAAAGCGTCTGCGCTATGAGACGCGTCGCCTCCTCCTCCGGGATCGCCTCCGCGGTGCGCGCGAGCCCCGCGGCGACCTGGCGTGCTATCAATCGAGCGTTGGCCGGCTTCGACAGCCATTGTGCCCCGCGCTCGGCGAGGCGAAGGCCATCGAGCTTGCTCTGAAGCACCGGGCGCGACAGGAAGTTGTTCTGCACGAAGTTGCCGAGCGTGCGACCGATTCGGTCCTTGCGCTCCGCAACGATGGCCGTGTGCGGGATCGGCAGCCCCAGCGGATGACGGAAGAGCGCGGTGACCGCGAACCAGTCCGCGAGTCCACCGATCATACCCGCTTCGGCGGTTGCGCGTATGAAGCCGAGCCAGGGGTAGCGGTGCTCGAGGATCCGGGTCACCGCGAAGATGAACGTCGCCGCCACGAGGAGCCCCGTGGCGAAGCGCTTCATCCGGTCGAGCTGGGCCTGCTTGACGTCGTCGTCCGGCCGCGTGAGCGGCATCAGCGTTCCTTCCATCCCCCAAATCAGATGGGTAGGAAGGGCCGCGGCAAGCGCTCCGGTCCGCTGGCTACGTTCTTCCGCGGCGTTTGGGGAGCGCGCCGGACTCGTCGAGCGCGCCCAGCGCGATGATCATGAGCGCCACCGCGCATGCGGCGGCCGCGATGGGAGGCCTGCGGATGATGAGGAGCTCCGCCATGGCCGCGCCGATCATCATGACGATGAGTCCGAGCGCGGCGAGCGCGCTCCACGATGGCACGAGTAGGAGCGAACCACCCAGGATCTCCATCACGCCCACCACGTAGCGTAGCCACTGGCCGACGCCAACGTCGGCGAACAGCCGCACCATTACGTCCGTCCCCGCGAGCTTCATGATACCGCCGCCAACGAAGACCGCCACCATCGCGAAGCGCAGGGTCGAAAGCACCAGCGGCGGGATCGCGATTCGCCGTACTGAGCGAGTCTGGCGCTCGGGCGTCGCCACCATCGTCCTCTACCGGATCAGGTAACCAAGGCCGAACCGCCAGGTCGTGGCGTCGGCGGGGACATCGTAGAGCTGCGCCGAGACGCGCAGCGAGCGGACGAGCCGGGCGGTGACTCCACCGAAGAAGGCCCCTCGCGTGAGGTCCACATCCACCGTGGTGTGGTCCACGTTTCCCGCGCCGTCCACGAACCCCACCTGGAAGTGCGGGCGGAGCCAGTTGATACCGCCGCCGGCGTACGCCGAGAATCGCCCGCCCCCGATGGCTAGCGCACCCTCAGCGCCGAACATGTCGGGATGGTAGGTGTCGCTCGACGGGTTGGTGCCGTAGCAGGGCGCCGCTGGGTCACCGGTCTGCAGGCCGCTGCGAGGGCACGTTATCGGCCCCCGCACCCGACCTACCGTGCCGTGCGCACGAAGCATCAGCCGAATGCTGTTGGCGCCGACGCCGACCGGGAGATCCTGCACGCGCGAGAGCGCGAAGCTGGCGAGGTTCGGCTCTGCATCCCACGCCTGCACCGGCGGTACGTAGCTGGCCTCGAGGGCGAAGCCCATGGGGAGCCCGACCTCGATTCGTGGCCGCACGAAGACCGGAGCTAGTCGCGTGTTCTCGCTCTTCCCGATGTAGCAGAACGATGTCTGCTGGATTCCGGGATCAGGCCTGGGGATCGGCGATGCCTCCACCGATAGGAGGACCTGGCCGGGTGCGAGCCGCTCCGGCGCATCCACGCTGGAGAACACGATGGGTGCGGCGTAGAAGGCGAGGAGCTTTGCCTCGTTGGTGTTGGTCGCGGGACGGCACTGTGCACTGACAGCACCCGGCACCGACGCCAGCGCGGCAACCGCGAGGAGACTCCGGAGCGACTGCATCACTTGACCTTCACCGTGCCCGACATCGACGTGCCATGCACCT
>JBIQMO010000362.1:0-3223 GCA_044463245.1 Gemmatimonas aurantiaca | reverse complement strand
TCTCGACTGCTACAACAACGTCCCGCACGTCGGCCACTCCCATCCGCGCATCCAGACGGTCGCCGCGGCTCAGCTGAAAAGACTGAACTCCAACACCCGCTACCTGCATCCGGCGCAGGTCGCCTTCGCCGACAAGCTCCTCTCCAAGATGCCGGAGGAGCTGTCGGTCTGTTATTTCGTGAACTCGGGCTCGGAGGGGAACGAGCTGGCGCTCCGACTGGCGCGCGCCCACACGGGCGGGATGGACATGATCACCCCCGATCATGGCTATCACGGCAACACCACCGGCGCGATCTCCATCTCGGCCTACAAGTTCAACGCCCCGGGAGGAATCGGTCGGCCCGATTGGGTCCAGCTCGTCGAAGTCGCCGACGATTACCGCGGCCGTTTTCGCCGCGACGACCCCGATCGCTCCGAGAAGTATGCCGCCCTCGTGGAGGATGCGATTGCCAACATCGCTGCTCGCGGTGGCAGGCTGGGGGGCTTCATTGCGGAGACGTTCCCTAGCGTCGGCGGCCAGATCATTCCGCCCGCGGGCTACCTGCCGGGGGTTTACAGACGGATCCGAGCGGCGGGCGGCGTCTGCATCGCGGATGAAGTGCAGACCGGGCTGGGCCGCCTGGGGGACTACTACTTCGGCTTCGAGCAGCAGGGCGCCGTCCCCGACATCGTCGTACTGGGCAAGCCGATAGGTAACGGCTTTCCGCTGGGCGTCGTGGTGACGACGCGCGCCATCGCCCAGAGCTTTGCCCGCGGGCCCGAATTCTTCTCCACCTTCGGCGGCTCGACTCTCTCCTGCGTGATCGGAAAGGAGGTGCTCGACATCGTCGATGACGAAGGGCTCATGGACAACGCGCGCGTGGTGGGTGGCCATCTCCTGGAACGTCTGCGCGCCCTTCAGGACGCTCACGACATCATTGGCGACGTGCGCGGCTTCGGATTGTTCATCGGCGTCGAGCTGGTCGAGGGCCGCGGAAGCATGAAGGAGGCACCACACATCGCGGCTTACATCAAGAACCGGATGCGTGAGAGCAGGATCCTGATCGGCACCGAAGGGCCGGCCGGCAACGTCCTGAAGATCCGGCCGCCGCTGACCTTCGATCGTGAGGGCGTCGACATGACCGTGCACGCTCTCGAGAGGATCATCGGGGAGATCGAATCACGCATCCGGTAGCATCCGCCAGCCGTCTCGAGCTCGACCCCTGATCCGCGCCCCGGGCTTCTCCTTCTCGATCCCCTGCTCCAGCCCGATACCACCGCCGAGCGCGCTGTATCCTCCCTTGCGCCGGGCGACTCCTGAGGTCCGATGAATGCGTCCGAGCCGCGACGCGATCGTCTCGCGGACAGGAGACTCTGGAGCAGGGAGGACTTCGATGCAGATGCTACAGCACGCAGGCGAGCTTGGCTGGAAAGTCTTTCAGTCCATCAACACCCGACTCCCCGAAGGCCATGCCCTCACACCCGCATGGGCACCGAGGCCTCTCCTCAAATCGTACGAGCGAACACGACCGCCGCTCGGCTACCCCAGGGAAACCGACTCGCTCTGCCCGCGCTGCGTCGTGGAGACGCGACGGCAGATCATCGCCGGTGAGCGTCAGATCTCCGAGCTCGTCACCGGCCACGCCGGCGAGATAAAGGCCACGCTCTACGAGGAGAACGGCGAGATCCGCGTGCGCAAGACGTGTCCCGAGCACGGCACCTTCGAGGACATCCTCTCGATCGACGCGGAGTTCAGCCGCCGCCTCGAGGACCGCTTCCCCGGGCGCGACTTCCGGACGTTCGGCGATTCGCTCATCCACCGCCACGGCACATCGAGCATCCGCTACGGTCGCGGCGCGGTGCTGACGATCGACCTCACCAATCGCTGCAACATGATGTGCAATCCGTGTTTCATGGACGCGAACCAGGTCGGCTACGTCCACGAGCTGAGCATGGATGACATCAAGCGGATCCTGGACGACTCGATCTCGTTCAAGCCGCGCCGGCAGATGTCGGTGCAGTTCTCGGGCGGCGAGCCCACGCTCTCCCCGCACTTCCTCGAGGCATGCAGTTATGCCAAGGAAGTGGGCTACATGATGGTGCAGGCCGCGACCAACGGCGTGCGCTTCGCGCTGGAGCCGGAGTTCGCCTTCGCGGCGAAGGAGGCGGGCTTCGACATGGCCTACCTTCAGTTCGACGGCGTCACCAACGAAGCGAACTCGCACCGGCACATCAGCAATCTCTTCGACGTCAAGCTGCGCGCGATCGACAACCTCCACGCGGCCGGGGTCAAGATCACCCCCGTCACCACGATAGTGAACACGGTGAACGAGCGCGGCGTGGGGCCGATCGTCGACTTCTGCATGGAGAACTTCGAGAAGGTGGGCGGCCCGGCCTTCCAGCCGGTATCGTTCACCGGACGCGATGAAGACATCAGCGACGCCGACCGCACCCGGCAGCGCTACACCACATCGCATCTCGCCCACGAGCTCTCTCGTTACTACGACGGCAAGATCGACCCGCTCCGCGACTGGTTCCCGCTGAGCGTCGGCACCTCCTTCGCCGCCCTCACCGACCACCTCCGGAGCCCCGAGGAACCGTTCGGGCAGCTCGCCTGCTCGTGCCACCCCAACTGCGGCGCCGCCGTGATGCTCGTGGCCAACGGCCGGACGAAGGAGTGGGCCCCCGTGACGTCGTTCTTCGATCTCGATCGGTTCCTGAAGGATGTCAACGTCATCATCGACTCGGGGCGCGGGCGCGCGAGCTCCATCACGCAGGTCGCCCTCTCCTTCCTCAGGAACTTCGACGAACGCAAGGCGCCGCCGGGGCTCACCAGGGAAAAGCTGCTCGGTCTCTTCAACAAGAAGCTGAGCGGCGCTCTCACGAACGGACGCATCCCACCGCGACAGGACTGGCGGCTCATGTGGATCGGCAGCATGTGGTTCCAGGATCTCTGGACCTACGACTTCCGCCGCACGGAGATGTGCGTGATCCCCTACGCGACGCAGGAGGGGGAGATCTCCTTCTGCGCCTACAACACCGGCGTCGGGTGGCGGCAGATAGTGGAGAACATGCACATGGTGGCCACGACGCGTGACTGGTTCAAACAGAAGGGTCGCCACCCCATCTACGCCGGCAATCACGCCGTGCCGCTTCCCAGCCGGCGGTCCCTCCCCGTTCTCCCCACCAGGTAACGGAGCGACGGGGTCAGGTCTTTAATTTCGAGCGGGCCGGGCGATCGCCC